>DASUFH010000435.1:0-10963 GCA_036274645.1 Terriglobia bacterium | reverse complement strand
CGTTGAACGTCCCCCCATTGTTGCTGATCGCAATGAAGTGCTCGCCCTTGCCCACGTTTTCCGAACCCTGAAACATCATGTGCTCGAACAGATGGGCGAAACCCGTGCGGCCCGGACGCTCATCGCGGGACCCGACGTTGTACGTCACGGCTATGGAATACGTCGGCGCCGAATGATCTTCGGCCAGGATTACGCGCAGGCCGTTCTTCAGCGTGTGCGTGGAGAACTTCACCTGCTGCGCATCGGCGCGAGTTGAAAAACATACGATGGCCACGATCAGGACACACAGGAAGCGTCGTGGCGCGAAAAAAGTGAATAAGCGGGAAGTCATTTTGGTTCTTCGAGAATACAACGACGGGGAAGTCATGAACAACCGCGCGCCTGTATGGGGCGGCTTATGACCGTTTGAGCCCCTGTCTGCCCGTAGGGGCGGCCCTGGACCGCGCGAATGTTCCGGAGTGAAAGCCCCTTGATTTCACAAGAATTCGCTCCGAAACGCTGGGCGGTCATAGACCGCCCCTACACGCAAACGGCTACTGAACCGAGTTCAGGAAATTCTGCACCCACTCATGGGTGATCACGTCCTCGGGGCCGTTGATGACCACAAGAGCCGGTTTGCCCGACACGCTCTGCAGGGTCAGCATGTACTGCAGCGATTTCCTGCCGCCGGCCCGCCCGCCAAGCAGTGTGACGCGAGCTTCCGTTTCGGCGCCCTGAACCATGAATGTCTCGCTGGGCCGCTGCTCGGCGACCTCTTCATCATCGGCCTGTCCCTGGTTCTTCATGGCTTCCCGGAACCGGTTCCGCATCTCCTCCGAGTTGGCGCTGCCGGGAAACTCCATAAGGACGATCATTTCTTCGCGGGGATCGCTCCCTTCCGGGTGACCGAGAACGGCGAGTTTCACGCCCATCATCGACATCGACCAGATCCCCTTGAACCCCTCCGGTTTTTCAAACCGCAGAATCTGCTGCGCCACAGCTTCGACGCCCTGGGGGTCCATGGTCATCCGATTGAAAACCAGGTAAAACAAGACCCCGGCAACAATTGCAGCAAGCGCCAGCAGCCCGCCACAACCGATCAATCCCCATTTAAGATAACTGCTGCTTTTTTTGGGGGGCTCTTCGATGCTCATGACCGGCTGATCCATATGTGCGCCTCCGATGTCCGGGTAAATTTTGTCCGCGAATAGTAAACGATGGTGGAAAGCGAGCGTGAGTTATTTCACGCGCTCATTTGAAGTCGTCGGTCAGGTTTTCGGGACTCAGTGTCACGCGGAACTCCGCCGCGTCATTGGCGCCGACCGTGAGTGGTTCCTCGAGAAGGTTGCTCGCGCCGTAAACAAACGAGCGCAGCCTGAATCCCGGCGCGATCAGTCGGGTGGGAGAACTGCCCACCGGCAGGGACACGGTGAATGTCCCGTCAGGCTGGGGTCTGAAGCTGGTTTGAAATCGATTGACGGCGATGACCACCAGGCTGGGATAGGGTATGGGTTGAGTCCCCTCCAGGATCACCTTGCCGGTGATCTGCTTCAGCGGCGTCACCGCAACCCGAATGCCCGTCAGATCCGTGTTGGGAACGACGAGCGTCACCGGAGACATGATCTGAAGATCCTGTGCGCCCGTCAGCATGGGACGGTATGAGCCGGGAAGGACGCGCGGGAATTCGAACGATCCATCGACGGAAGCGCGCGCTTCGGGCGTCAGTTTGAGCGTCGACGAATCCTCCAGCACGATGCCTACCCCGGCTGGTAACGGGCTTGCAGACAGACTGAGCACGCGTCCGGCCACCTTCACCCAGGGGGGCGGATCGGACACACCCAGCGTTACTGTGACCCGCAGCGGCGCGCCTCCTCCGGCAACTTTCAAACGGCTGGCCAGCGCGTCGACCGATCCGGCCAGCACGGACTTCATCTCATACCCGGCCGGCAGGGGCGCCCACGAAACGCGGTACTCACCTTCCGCGACCGGGCGTGAAGTTTCGGCATCGCCGAGCGCGATCGAACGCGCGCCCGACCCTCCGCGATACGGAACCAGTTGCATCGTGACGGAGGGACGGAGCCCATCGGTTTCGACCTTGACGTCCCAGAGCACGGGGACCATTGCGTTAATCACGATCTGGACACCGCTGACGTCGTGATCGACCACCACCACGTTGAGCGGTTCCGCAACCCAGTCCGCGCTGCCCGCTGAAGGCTGGGCGCGGTACGTTCCCGGCTGAACCGCGGAAAATCGGAACGACCCATCCGCCCCGACCGTGGCTTCCGCGGGCGCGGCCGCATTGTTCGTCTCCGTCAGAACGATGCGGGCAGCCGCCGTGGCAGGCACAGCCGCGGACCGGACGACCCGGCCGCTGACATTGAACCCGGAACCGGTCTGGAGAGCCGGTTGAAGCCCCGTCAGGAATAGAAGCGCAGACAATATGCCGACCATGAATCGCGTGTCGCTCCTGAGAAACGGTTTTCCGGGTAACAGCCCAAAACGCCTTACCCTCGTCTGGCAGCCAGATGAGGATGATAACGCCACGCCGCGCCGGGGAGCCAGCAGCGCGACTCTTTTTAACGTTGTCGCACGCTCCGGATCGACAACAGAGGCGCCTGGATGTCCCCGCCTGCAAGCAGATCGGGCATCAAAGAAGCTCTTTCCGGAGAAGGGAGCTTGCTCTTTCGACGCACGAAGACCCTGGCCTAAATTGACACACGCCTGCCCCCTCCTCATAATCGTGACTGGGTTGGTTACAAAGCCATTTCTCGTCTTTCGGCCGCCTGCGCGCTGCGGGCGGACTCGAACTCCGGCCGGCCGATGATCGATCACGAACTCAGTCCGTCCATTTTTCTGGTCATTCAAGCTGCTCTCGTCGTGGCCGTTGCCGCTTCCGGCACAGGCGCGGCCCTTTACACGCGAAAACAGACGACGGACGGTCGCAGCATTCTCGGTGGCGCGGCGACGATTCTCGCGGTAGCGGCAACATTCACGGCCGTCGGCATCGCCGCGGGTGTTGGCCCTTTCGGCGTCATCCGGCTGGCCTATCTCGCGGGCGTCGTCGCGCTGCCTCTGGCGTCAGCCGGAATCCTCGTGGCGCGCGTGATCGGCCAGACCACGATGTCGTCGCTGGGCCTGACTCTCGCAGGCATGGGTCTGCTGGCCGCCCCCCTTGGCGCTTACGTTTCATGGGTCGAACCGAACCGGCTGGCGCTCGAGCAATCCGCGCTGGTGGTTTCCCGGGATCGCGCCGGCCGGAACGCCATCCGGTTGGGCGTTCTGGCAGACCTGCAGGCGGATTCGATTGGAGAACACGAACGCGCGGCCGTCGACTTACTGATGGCCCAGCATCCCGACATCATTCTTATTCCCGGCGACCTCTTTCAGGGAACCGGCGCGCAATGGAACGCGTCCCGCGCCGCGCTGGGCGAACTGCTCCGGCGCCTGGATGCTCCTGGAGGGGTGTTCTTTGTGATGGGCGATGTGGATACGGGACATACGCTCGAGCTGCTCAGCGAAACGCGCATCCGCACGCTCCGCAATGAAATCGTCAACGTGCGTCTGGGGGATCGCGAAATCACGATCGGCGGCGTCGACCGGTCCGGCGGCGACGTCATTCGCGCGCTGGAAACCATGCCCGGCGCAGGCGATATCCGAATTCTGCTCGCCCATCGTCCGGACCATGTCTTGAGTCTTGGCGCCCGCACGCGGGTCGATCTCACGGTGGCGGGCCACACCCACGGCGGCCAGATCATCATTCCCGGATTCGGCCCGATCATGACCCTGTCCGCTGTTCCCCGCAACGTCGCCGCAGGCGGTCTGCACTGGCTGGGCTCGCGCGCCATCTACGTGAGCCGGGGAGTGGGGATGGAACGGCTGGAAGCGCCTCCGATGCGGTTCAATTGCGTGCCGGAAGTCTCGATCCTGACGCTGGCGCAAAGCCCGTAAGCGTCGGGTTTCCGCCGTTCCCTACTTATTCATTAACTGTTGGCTGTTCACCATTAACTGTTTTACTTAATAGTTAATAGTTAATGGCATTGTGCATTCCGGTGAAGGAATGGCAAATCCGACCAATTGAGAATTTGCCAAGTGAAGCAGTTAATGGTGAACAGCCAACAGTTAATGAATAAGTAGGGGGAACCGCACCCCCCAGAACCTATTCTTCAGCGGTTCTCGTCTTGAGCGGAAAGTTCCCTTAGAAGCGCAATCGTTGCCGGATCGATCGGCGCCGGCGGCGCGGCTCCTCGCGCGCCGCCTCCACCGCGGCCACCCGCGGCGCCAAATCCACCACCACCGCGCCCCCCTGCTCCGCCAAATCCACCGCGTCCAGCCGGCTGCGCCGCCGGCGCGGCAGGCGCGGCAGGCGCGGTCGACGGGGCTCCGAGCGCAATCTCCAGGGGAGTTCGGCCGCTGGAATCCTTCAGATCCAGTTTTGCGCCGTGCCCGATCAGCATGCGTACGAACTCGGGACCGCGATCGAGACTTTGATGCAGGAGCGGCGATCCGTTGGTTACCGTGTTCGCGTCGAGGCCGTGTTCCAGCATCGCCTGGATCAGTTGAAACATCGGCATATCGGGCGTCAATACCCGCGGCCCGCGCGCGGAGAGCGCCTGGGAGAGGCCATCCGCGCCGCCGGAAAGTTTCTGCAACGGGTCCGCGCCGTGCTCCACGAGCGACTTCATGATTCCGATGTCGCTGGCTTTCGCCGCGCGCATGAGCGGCGTGGCGCCGGCGCCCAGCGAGGCGTCTCCGCTGTTGTGCTGTTTCATGAGGATCGGCGCCTTGAGACCCTGGTTTGGATCCGCGCCGTGCTTCAAGAGCACGACAACAAGGTCGGCCGCCGACAGGCGGCCGGTCGGGCGGGTCGGCGGACGGTTCGTCAGCGACGGCGGGTGGGCCATATCCACTGCGGCATAGAGCGCCGCCATGCCCGAATCGTCGCCGATGTTCGGATCGGCGCCCTTCTCGGCGAGACGCGCCGCCACCTCAAAGTGTCCGTTGATCGTCGCAATCACGATGGCGGTTGAGCCTTCGGGATCCACCAGGTTGAGATCCGCTCCGGCGTCCGCCAGCGCGGTCACTCCCTCCAGCTGCCCTTCGCGCGCCGCATACATCAGCGCGGTCATGCCACCTCGCGGCAGCGCGGTACCGACCGCAAAGGAAAAGTCGACTTTAACCTTCGGCAGATCGATCAGATTCGAACGCGCGTTGGGATTCGCGCCTCCCGCCACAAGGACGTGAACGGCTTCCCCATGGTTGTTACCCGCGGCCCACATGAGCGCGGTTTCGCCGAACTGGCGTTCGGTCGCGTTGGGATTGGCCCCGCGCGCGAGCAGCAACTGCAACGGCTCCGGTCGCCCGGTGCGCGCCGCCGCCATCAGCACGGTTTCGCCCTCTCCGGACGTGGCGTTGGGATCGGCCCCGGCGTCGAGCAACAGTTGGGTCATCGGCCCGCTGCCATTGATCGCGGCCAGCGTCAGCGGCGTCACGCCATAGCGATTGGCGGCGCCGGCCGGCGCGCCCTTGCCGAGGAGAGTTCGCGCCAGCTCGATGTTGTCGATGCGGGCCGCCCAGTGCAGCGCGGTCGTTCCGTCCGCATCCCGCGCGTCGGCCGGAGCCCCTTCTTTGAGCATTTCCATGGCGCGCGCCGCATCGCCCGAACGGATTACGTCCGTCAGGCGAACGCTCTCCGCCGAGGTCCACGTTCCCATGGCGATGACTGCAGCCAGCAGGCCGAAAGCGCCCAGGGCGGCGCGGCGCCGGAAGGCAAGGCGGTTCTTCACGTGCGGGCGGGACATCATATATCGATGGTCCCCGTGCTCACGCCGAACGTGTCCTGCTCGACATTGAACTTCTGCGACAGGCTGAGCAGGACGTTGGCCATGGGCGTACCCTGGGGCGTCTTGACATGGTTGTTGCCGCGCAAGCGTCCCGCGCCCTTGCCGATGATGGCCAGCGGCAAAGGCGATCCGGTATGCCCATTGCCGTCGCTCATGCCGCTGCCATAGACGACGGCCGCGTGATCGAGCAGCGATCCATCGCCGTCCGGCGTGGAGTCGAGCCGCTTGATGAAGCGGGAAACCAGCTGCATGTGATACGTGTTGATCTTCGTATGATTCGCGATCGACTCGGGCCGGTTGCCATGGTGCGACACGGCGTGATGCGGTTCGGCCACGCCCAGATTCGGATACGTCCGCTGACTCACTTCGCGGGCCACCATGAACGTGAACACGCGCGTCAGGTCCGACTGCCAGGCGAGCGCCATCAGATCGAACATCAGTGAAACGTGCTCCTCGAACGTCTCCGGAACGCCGACCGGTTCGGGCGGCACATCCGGCGAGTTGTGCGCCTGCGCTTCAGACCGCTGGATGCGCCGCTCAATCTCCCGCACATCGTTCAGGTATTCGTCGAGACGCGCGCGATCGCGGGCGCCCAGACCGGAACCGAGGTCCCGCAGGTCGGCGCTGACGAAATCGAGAATGCTCCGGTTGACGCGCATGCGGGCGAGACGCTCGTCCACGGTAGCGCCTCCGCCGAACATCCGGTCGAACACCACGCGCGGGTTGATTTCCATCGGGAGCGGCGACGTCGGCGTCTGCCAGTTGAGCGTGTTCATGTACGCGCAGCTGTAACCGGGATCGCACGCGCCCAGCAGGCCCGAGAAATCTTCGGTCGCCACTTCAAGGGACGGGAAAACCGTGTCCTGCCCGATTTGCCGGGCGATGAGTTGATCGACGGACGTGCCGATGCGGAAGTCGGGACCGTCGGTGCGTTTGGGCCGCGTTCCCGTCAGCCAGCACCCTGACGACACCGCATGATTGTTGTTCGACTCCGCGCGGACGAGATTGCTGACGACGGTCAGTGAATCCCGGTACGGTTCCAGCGGTTTCAGGATTGTCGGGATCTCGAAATCGGCGCCCACCGTGGCGGGTGTGAACTGGTCCATGATGATGCCGTTCGGCACATAAACGAACCCGATGCGCGGGCGGATGGCGGCGGCGGTCCTCGACATCGCGGTCAACGCCGGCGTCATGGCGTCGAGGAACGGCAGCGCGAGCGCAGCTCCGGCGCCCCGCAGGAATGCGCGGCGTGGCAACGAGCGTTTGATCACAACAGGGGAACTCTTCATTCCTGCTCCTTAGCCTGATTCCGGGCCTAATCCTTGGGTGTCTCCTCGGCTTTCCGCATACGGAATGGCGTACTGTTGACCACGCCTTCGACCAGCGATCCGAACCGGTAGGCGTCGCGTTCCGACTGGCGCACGATGGCGCGCACCGCAGGCATGTCGGCCGGCTCGAGCCCTCGGCCAAGCGCATAGGTTAGCAGCTTCCGGACAACCGTTTCGACAAAGACCTCGGGCCGTTTCGCGAGAGCGTCGCGCAGTCCGGTCACGCCTTCGATTTTCGTCCCATCGCTCAACTGTCCGGCCGTGTCGACGGGCTGGCCATTGTCGTTGTCGCGCCACGCGCCGACACCATCAAAATTTTCAAGCGCCAGGCCGATCGGATCCATCAGCTTATGGCAGTTTGCGCAAACCGGGTTGGCCCGGTGCTGTTCCATTCGCGCCCGCATCGTCAACGGCTGCGCGCCCGGCGTCTCCGAAAGAGGGGGCACATTCGGCGGCGGGGGTGGAGGCGGCGAGCCGACCAGGTTATCCAGGACCCATTTCCCGCGGACCACCGGCGACGTGCGATCCGCATGCGACGTCAGCATCAGGATCCCCCCCTTCCCCAGAAGGCCGCGCCGGTTCTCGTCAATGCCGGAAACGCGGCGGAACTGGCTGCCGAAGACAAAGGGAATCCCGTAATGCAGGGCCAGCCGCTCATTCACGAAGGTGTAGTCGGCGGTCAGCAACTCGGGGACGCTGCGGTTCTCGTGGATGACGCTGCCGACGAACAGTTCCAACTCACGCTCGAACGCCAGGCGCAGCGTGTCATCGTAGTTCGGGAAGTCATTCTTGTCGGGCGTCGCGCTGCGCAGATTGCGGATCTGCAACCATTGCCCCGCAAAGTTCGTGACCAGCGCCTCCGATTTCGGATCGGCCAGCATGCGCCGGACCTCAGACGCCAGGGTGGCCGGATCATGCAGCCTGCCCGATTCCGCCACGGCAAGCAGTTCGTCATCGGGGATGCTGCTCCACAGGAAGAACGACAACCGCGAAGCCAGTTCCACATCCGCGAGCGCGTAAACCGAGCCGGGCGCGACTCCGGACGGATCGCGTTCAGCCCGGAAAAGGAACTTCGGGCTGGCCAGCATTGCGCGCAAAGCCAGTTCCACGCCGGACTCGAAGCCGGAGGCCGCATGGCCCTCGTCATAAAAGCGCATGAGACCGGCCATATCCGCATCCGTCACCGGACGCCGGTAGGCGCGCCGCGCCAGGTTGGAAAGAATGGTCGTTGCGCACGGCCGCTCCTCGGCGGTCGACGCCGGATGACAGGTAAAAATGCGCTGGCGGCTGGGCGTTTCGCTGGCCCCGGTGGCGCTGAACGGACCGCTGACGGTCATGTACTCCACGTGCGGAACGCCGAAATGATCGGTGGCCACGATCGTGCTGCGGAGGAAGTCCTCGAGCCGCATGGGGCCCAGTGATGACGACGGCTCGAGAAAGGCCGCGGTAACCGTACGCTGGCCCGCCCGGACGGGAACGCGCGCCTGCAGGCGCTGGTTCAGTGAGTTGACCGTGTTGGTGGCGTTGTTCGACGATTCGATGTAGTCGCTCGGACCGCCAACCGGCGCCAGCAACACGCGCTCCCCATCGACGGCAATCTCGAGCTGATTTTCGAACTGGAGTCCACGGATCGTGCCGAGATTGGTCTCGACCAGCTTCACCTTGATGACGTATTCGCCATCGAGCGGAAACGTGTGTTCGGCAGCCACGCCTCCGCGTGTGCCGAGCGGCAGCCCCTCGATATGGCCCGTCTGCGACAGGTCGCCGCGGACACGGTAGGTTTCGGAACTGGCCGTAATCTTCGGGCTACCCACCGCGATCGCGCTGACCTTTGCCGCCGCGGCCAGATAGCGTTCGAGAAGCGCCGGGGACAGGCTCAACGCGCCGGCCATGTTGTCGAAGCCGTCGGAAGAGTCGTCTGCCGGCAGGAGCGCCTCCGCTTCGACATCGAGGCCCAGCAGATCGCGGATCGCGTTAGCGTATTCCGCGCGATTCAGCCGATGGATCAAGGGGCGGCCCGGATCAGGATGGTCCATGGCGGCACGGTCCAGACGCGTTTCGAGGAAGCCGATCAGCGCGGCGTGCGTTGCCGCATCGGGTCGAGGCGACCCCTCGGGAGGCATCGACCCGGTCCGCAACTTGCGGATGACCTTTTCCCATAACGCGGGATCGGCCGCCACCTGGCTCAGATCCGCGCGGTCGAACACTACCCCGGACGCCGTCGCCGCAGTGGATGCGCGACTGTTGTGACACCCCGCGCAATACCGGTCGAGCGTTGCGCGAACCGTGGCCGTTTCACCCGACAAGACCGGCGCCGGACCGGCAGAGCCCTGCGGGTACGCTACAGGGGGTTGCGCGAGCGGATTCTGCGGAATTTGCCATCCCACCAGAGCTGCGCATACGGCCACCGCAGCCACAAGTTTTCGCGCCCGCCGGGACCGGCCGGGGAAGGAATCCGGAAGGCTCATGGGCCACGATTATAGGACCTCGGAACCCAAACGATAAACGCAATGTTGGGGCTGTATACGTCAACCACACCACTGCCGGATTGTGTCTATATGGGCCATCTGATATGGTTACCCATATGAAGACAACCGTAGAGATTTCCGACTCGCTTCTGGAGGCGGCCAAACAAATCGTAGCTCGCGAGGGAATCACCTTGCGCGAGTTGATCGAAACGGGACTGCGGCAGGCGATCAAGGATCGAAAGCAACTGAAGCCGTTCCGGTTGCGCAAGGCGAGTTTTCGCGGGAAGGGGCTGCAGGCGCCGATGCGCGGAGCGTCCTGGGAGCGACTGCGGGAGTTGGCTTATGAGGACCGCGGCGCGTGATCGCAGTCGACACTAACGTTCTGGTCTACGCTCACCGGGAAGACTCTGAATTCAGCGCGTCAGCGCGCCGGAGGATCGAGCAACTCGCTCAGGGCAGGAGCCTCTGGGCCCTGCCCTGGCCTTGCCTGCACGAGTTCTTCTCCATCGTCACTCATCCCCGCATCTTTGATCCGCCGACACCCCAGGAACTGGCCATCGACCAGGTCGAAGCGTGGCTGGAATCTCCCAGCGTCGTGCTTCTTTCGGAAACCCAGGCGCATTGGAGTGAATTACGCGCCTTGCTGGTGGCCGGCCACATTACAGGGCCCCTCGTTCACGACGCGCGGGTTGCGGCAATCTGCCTGCAACATGGCGTTCGTGAACTCTGGTCTTCCGATCGGGATTTCGGCCGGTTTCCGTCCCTCACGGTCGTGAATCCGCTGACAACCGACTAGCCTCCCGATCCGCGCGCGTTGTGAATTTCACTTTCCTGACAGGCGCCGGAATATTCCGCCAGTGGCTGCGCGTATACTCGTCAACCGACCCAGTGTCCGGACGGAGCGGCTACGCCCATGGTGACTTCTTCAGGTACGGCGAGCGCCGGCGCGAACCTGACAGCTTAGAACCCGCAATCTGCGATATGGCGTCCCTATGCGCGCCATTTGAAATGGGTGATGTTCGCAATGGCGGCAGTGACCATCGCGCTGCGCCGCCCGGGGCTGTTTTCCTCACCGCGATTCTGGGCAGAAGAGGGCAGCAACCTTCTCCAGATCCAGCGGCGTCTGCCGGGACAGGCGGACCTCCGGCGTGAGCCGGGGCATGCCTCGCGAGTAGATCATTCCGATGCCGGTCAGAAACCACATCAGGAAGAATGCGCTCAGCGGGATCCCGAGAATCGTGCGTCCAGACAATGAGCTTTGCGAGCCGTTTCATGAACAAAGAAAGGGGATTGGAACAAGACGGGGAAACAATTTCGAGCGACGCGCTTCCCCACTTGTCCATTGTCC
>DASUFH010000434.1:0-5558 GCA_036274645.1 Terriglobia bacterium | reverse complement strand
GGACGTCATCCGGCGGACGTCATTTGACGCGGTCCTGATGGCCCAGCGGAACGGACCGGAACGCGTTGCCAATGTTGGAAAGCTGATTGAAATAACCCGGTCTCTCGCCCGGCAGGGAACGACCGCGCTCGACGATGTTGTCCGGCAGCTCCGTAATCACGCCACCGACACTTCGACTCGCGAGCCGAACGCGCAGGCGTCCGGCCCGGAAGACGACGCCGTGTCCGTTCTCTCCGTTCATCTGGCCAAGGGACTGGAATTCGATGTGGTGGCGATTCCCGATCTTGCCGGCAAAACCCGCGGAAATTCCGGGGAGCGCGCACTCTTCAGTGATCGCTGGGGACCGTTGATTGGAGCCTCCTATGGTCTGCACCGCAAGGCCCTGCCGCACGCTCTGATGCTCGAAGCCCGTGACGAAGACGAAGACCAGCAGTACGAAGAAGAAAAGCGGCTTCTCTATGTCGCCGTCACTCGTGCGCGCCGGATGCTTATTCTCGGGGAGGGATTTACCTCTCATGGCGGACCCTGGCGGAAATGGATCGAGGAAGTGTTCCAGTCTGTCCAGCCGGGCGCTGTCGAAAAAGCCAGGAGCGCCGGCCGGGCTGGCGCGCGATTCCGTGGGAATGGCCAGGACTTCACTGTCGAGATCCGTTCCGCTGCAAGTTTCGCCGGCCCGGAGCAGCTGGCGCTGGATATCGATGTCGGGACCGTGAGCCGGGCCGGCCGATACCGGGAACTCGCAGAGCCGCCGCCGCCCTCGGCGCCGCCAACCACCGTGGAGATGACGCCATCCGACCTCATCGAACTGGCCAACTGTTTCCGCCGCTTTCACTGGACTCGCTTCCAGGGTATGACCGAGCCCGGCACCTCATTGGGCGACAGTTCCTTCCTGCGGCGTGGACTGGCGGCGCACGAAATGATTGAAAAAGGCGTGATGGACCGTTCGGCGCTGGCCGCTCAGGGCCTGGAGGAACTGGAGGCGGTTTTCCAGTCGGAGGAATGGCGAGCTTTATCGCGGGCTCGTGTGGAACGCGAGGTTCCATTTATCGTCAGCGTCGAGAGCCCGGCGCCGACAGGACATCCGAGCCTGATTCGAGGCCGGATCGATGCCATTGCCGGCCTCGATCCACCACGAGTCATCGACTATAAATTTGCACGGTGGAAACCGGGCGCCGACCGTGTGTACCGTACGCAGATGCTCGCGTATTGTCTGGCGGTCATGAAGAGCGCGGGATCGGATCGCGCCGTGGGCGAAGTGTGGTTTCTTCGGTCCCCGATGAAGATCGTACGGGAAGAATTCAACCGGACCGAAGTGGAGCGAGAACTCGGCGGGTTGTTGGCTCGCTATCTGGATGCGCTCTCTTCCGATCGCTGGCCCATGGTTGACCGCGTCGACTGCGACCGGATGGATTGCGGGTTCCGGTCCCAGTGCTGGACGGCGGATACCGCCGCCCCGGTCCGAACGCTTCAATGACATAAAGATTTCAGGAAATGTCCGACTGGTTCACATCATTGTTATCCGCGCTCCTGCTGGTGGCGGTTCCTTTTACGATGGTCGTTCATGTGCTGTCACGGCTGCCGCGCCCGTTGGCCTCTTCATATGGACAATGGCCGCTGTTTGCCAATCGCTTACTGATCGGAGTGGTCACTGCGGCCGTGGCGATCTTCCTGCACAGCATCTACTACGGCGGTCCGGTGTCTTCGTCTGCGATTGCCGCCAAGTTCCTTCTCGCCGCGCTCATTTACGGATTCGGTTTCGCCTTACTGCTTCGGCAGGCGGCCGGTGTCTATCCGGAATTCATCGTCACACTGGGGTGGGCGGGCCTGGGCCTGCGCAAGACCGCTTACACCAACATCGTGCGGGTGGAGTCCGTCTCGCGTAATGCTGCGGAAACCCGCCTTCGCGTCGATACCGCGCATGGCTCATCCATTTCTTTTACGCTGGCCACGCGGGACGTCGGAGTCTTTCAGCAACAGGTGCGGAAAGACCGGGAGCGATCGGAATAGGGTCCCCCGCCTGCTTGTAGGGGCGGTCTATGACCGCCCAGCGTTTCAGGATGACTTTCCTGTTTAATCGGAGATATCCACTCCGAAACGTCGGGCGGTCGTAGATAGACCGCCCCTACAAGGCGGCAGAGGGTCAGGAACTCAACCGCAGCACCCGTTTGAGCATGGCTGCAAATGGATATTCCGGTTCCTCTTCCAGCACGCGGTCCAGCGCCACAGCCGCTTCCTCAACGCGTCCGGTGTCAGCAAGTTCGGCGGCGGCGCGATAGCGGGTGTGGATGGCGGCAAGACGATCCCGCCGCGACCACGTGGAGTTCGGGGAAGGCGAGCGACCGGAATCTGCATCGCCTTTCAGGAAGCCCTCCAGCATTTCCGCCGCTTCCCTGTCCATCCGGGGATCATTGAGGGCGTCGAGCATCTTCGAGGGAAGTTCCGGATCACCGGTCCGGCGCAGAAAACCAAGGATTGTTGCCAGATCTTCCCGATAGCCAGGATCTGCTCCATGGCGAGCGAACTCTTCGAGCGTCCGCTCCACGACCTCGACTTCGCCGCATTCCGCCAGAAGCTGGAACCAACGGACGGGAAGGTCTTCGTGCTCGTGCCGCCTCAGTGTGGCAAGCATGTAATGACGGGGGAGAGACCACATTGCCTGAAGGCGCTCGAACGCCTGCTGTTCGACATCCTCCTCCAGCATCGGTTCCGCGATGGCGTGGGCGAGAGCACGGGCTGCCGGTCCCGAGCCGATATGCGCGAGGATGTCGATTGCAGCGGACGCGATGGTCCGGTCCTCAGGACTATCGAACAGCAGATCCGCGACGGGCGCCACCGCCGGTCGCCCGATTGCAGCGAGCCCGCCGGAGAGTTGCTTCAGGTCGATGTGGCCTGCGCGCCACTGCTCAATCTGCTGCGCGGCCAGGTCTTCCGCTGCCGGTCCGGTGTCGCTGAAACGATCCAGTTGCTGGATGAGATATCCGGTGTACGACCGGACGACGACAGCCGCGTCACGGAGCGGGATGTCGAAGTCTTCCAGCGCGCGAATGAGCCGGTCGGCCGCGATCCGGGTTTCGGGCGCCAGAGTCGGGCGGGCCGAACGAAACACCCCGGTGAGCGCGGCCCGTACGGCAATGTTTGTTTCCACATGCTGATGAATCCCCTCGTCGATGATCGCCTGGAACTCCGAATCGTCCAGCGATGCGCGATCCTCCTCGATCGCGCTGGCGAGTTCGTAAAGAGTGAAGTCTTCCGGATCGACGGCGTAGTCGAAATCGGCCACGAGTGCGGCCAGAACATCGAGGGCCTCCAGGGATCGGGCTCTTCCACGTCCGCCCGGGTGCTGGTTTTTTGCCTTGTGAGCCTTCGTTTTTCCCATCAGTTACCTGGTTTTCTCCCCGATCTATATAAGTATTGCGGTTGACGTCCCTGTCTTATCCTTAGTTTCCTATGCGCCGGCGTCCAGTATACCCAGTGAATTGGGAGGTCGTGATCTCACGGGTTCGGAATGTGTCGGGTGGATTTCGGATCCCCCCGCCGCATGTGATTCAGGCCGGTGGAATCCTTGACAAGCCGCGCCTGATGAGTAACATGGCAGTGGAATCGAGCCGGTCACTCGATTCTTCGTCTGTCTCGCGCCGTTTTCCTCCGCGTCATCCCCAGTGGTTCGCGCTGATGCGTTCCTGTCCCGCGATCCGGCATGGCGATCCATCGCCGCAGTCTGTCCGGATTGGATGTGGGACCGCCCGAACATTTCGCCTTCGGGATTCCCTCTGCCAGGCGGATATGACGCGACATCCCAAAGAAGAGGTCTGAATGAAGAGCGTTCTGTTTAGTGCCACGTCGTTCCTGGCAGTCAGCATGTGGCTGTCTTTTAGCGCGTCAGCGCAGGTGCTTTCAACGGGATCGATTGTCGGGTCCATTACCGATGAATCCGACAGCGGGGTTCCCAAAGCCGTGGTTGCCGCCAAAAGCAAGGAGACAGGAGCGACCACGACGGTTCAGGGCGCCGACAACGGCACGTACACCGTGCCGGCCCTGTCCGCCGGATTCTATATGATGACGGTCACGCGAGACGGTTTCGGCTCAGTCGAAATCGCGGAAGTCAAGGTGGACGCCGGAAAACCATCGACGGTCAACGTCGTCATGGTCAAGGCGGGCGGCGTGAGTCAGGTGGTAACGGTTGTGGGTGGCGGCGCCGAACTGATCCAGTCCACCGGGGTTGTCGGCGCGACGGTGACCGGGCGGCAGATTACGGACCTCCCCTTCACTTCAAGGGATGCGCTGGACTGGGTCCTGCTGGCGCCGGGGACCAGCACACCCGGACGGCCTCGAACGTCGACGATCAATGGATCCCCCAAAGGGGCCGACACCATCTGGGTGGATGGCCTCAACGTCCAGAACAACATTCTCCGATCGAGCGACGGCTACTTTACCTTCATTCGTCCGCGCATCGACGCCATCGAGGAAGTGATTCTGATCATCGCCGCGTCCGGCGCGGACAGCAATGGCGACGGAGCGGCGCAGATCAAATTCGTCACGCGGCGTGGCACCAATCAGTATCACGGCAGCATCTACGAATATCATCGCAACCCATCGCTCAACGCCAACTACTACTTCAACAACCAGTCCGGTCTGCCGCGCGATCGCGTGCTCTTGAACCAGTTCGGTGGCCGCCTGGGTGGACCCCTGTCGCTGCCCAACAAGTTCAACGGGAAGGATCGCGCGTTCTTCTTTGTCAACTACGAGGAGTTCCGCTTACCGGAACAGGTTTCCCGCGATCGCATCATTCTTAACAACGGCGCCGGAAATGGCGTCTTCACGACAACCGGCGGCTCCGCCATCGATCTGTTTTCCGAAGCGGCGGCAACCAACTGCAATCCTGCGGGTCCCGCCGCCTCGCCCTTCATGCCGTGCGCGTCGACGCTCGATCCGACTGTTCAGGGTGTGCTGACTGCCATTCAATCCGCAACGAGCCTCGGAGCGGTCAACAATCTGGACAACAACCGCCAGACATTCCGGTTTACCAACAGCGGCGGGCAAACCCGGCGTTTCGCGACAGTCCGCCTCGATTTCAATCTGAACGCCAGGCACACTCTCGAAAACATCTGGAACTACCAGTCGTTTCGCAACAAGAGCGACTTCGTCAATTTTGCGGACCCGGCGTTTCCGGGACTGGAAGCCGGCGCCAAGGGACAAAACTCCAATCGGTTTTCCGACTCGATCGCGCTGCGTTCGGTTCTTTCGGACACCCTCATCAATGAAGCCCGCTTTGGCGTGGTCGGTGGCACATCGACGTTTTATCCCAGGACAGGAATCTCCTCGTATGACTACATGAAGGGATTCAGCTTCGGGCAGATCCTGTCCAACGGAACCTGCTCCGGCGGTTTTAATGCCGCCGGCATTTCGTGCCCGACCGCATCGATCAGCAGCAGCAAAGGCAATGCGCCGGTCTTTCAGTTCACCGATAACCTGACCTGGCTGAAGGGTGAGCACACCATCAGTTTTGGCGCTTCCTACTCCCGTTACGGCCTGTTTGCCGATACCACAAGCAACATCGT
>DASUFH010000433.1:0-9035 GCA_036274645.1 Terriglobia bacterium | reverse complement strand
TTGGAAAAGCCTGCTGGCTTTTCCACAGTTCCCACAGCGCCGGCGGTTCTTACTTTCATTGAGAACTTGGGGACCCGGGGACCAAACACAACTTTTCTTTTACTCCCTTCAACCTTTTCAGGGGAGAGAGCGGCGACTACTACTACGACTTCGAGTTGACGGAGAAAAAGAGACAGGTGTGGCTTGCCTATATCTGCGCGGCCTCAGCTTTTGAAGTTCCAGACGCTGGAAGATTGCGCGAGATAGTTGATCAGCACGTGGTTAGTGCTGAGGAAATGACTGCGTTGCGCGAGCGAGGCGTTGAGGACGTGGGCGCTGTCTCACTAAATGTACGTGGGTGTTGGTGAGCCTTCGTCGCCTGGCGCAGCTGGGCTGAGTTCGAAGAATGAAAGCCCCCCATTGCTCATTTCAGAGAATTTCCGAGGTGAGTGGCGTCGTTGACGGGCTGCAGGACGAGTCCAAGTCAGTCGGATTCGTCGCCGGTTCGCCGAATCTGTACTGGCATGTCCAAAATCCGGCAAGAGCCATTGGAGTTTGAGAGACCTCTCCAGGAAGGTGGGCTTGTCGCACAAGTCCGGTTCATCGTATCTGGCAGGCTCATGCGCTGAGATCACACCGGGTAAAATGTTCAAGTTCATGACGGATCCAGAGGTCGAAGAGAAGGGGGCTTGCCTCGCGTCGCTTCCACGGATCGGAACAACTGCTTTCCGGCGCGGAATTCGGAGGCGGTTCCCACATCTGGTTTTCCCGGAGAATGCGGCATATACTTCGCCCTTAATTTGAAACCGGGGAGATTCCGCCATGAGCCAGGCCACCATGATTTCTGACTTTGCCGACCTTAGTCCCGCCGTTCGGGACTTCATTTCCAGAACCCAGAAGCTCTACATCGACGGGCAGTGGACGCCGTCCGCTTCAGGCAAGACCTTCGATACGATCGATCCCGCGAGCGAGCAGGTGATCTGCGCGGTCGCCGAAGGCGATCGCGAAGATGTGGATCGCGCGGCGAAGGCGGCGCACAAGGCGTTCTACGAAGGTGAATGGTCGCGGATGAATCCGGGGGCGCGCGAGGCTCTGCTGCTGCGCTGGGCCGACCTGGTCGAAGCCAACGCCGACATGCTGGCGGAGTTGGAATCGCTGGACAACGGCAAGCTGGTGATGTTTGCAAAGATGATCGACGTGCCCGCGAGTGTCCAGTTGATCCGCTACTACGCCGGCTGGGCGACCAAGATCGAGGGGACGACCACCAATGTCTCGATTCCGATTCCCAATATGGAGTTCCACGCCTACACGTTGCGTCAGCCGGTCGGCGTGGTGGGGCAGATCATTCCCTGGAATTTTCCGCTCGTCATGGCGGCCCTCAAACTGGCGCCGGCTCTGGCCTGTGGTTGCACGAGCATACTCAAGCCGGCCGAACAGACTCCTCTGAGCGCCATTCGCCTGGTGGAACTGGCCGAGCAGGCCGGATTCCCCAGGGGCGCGATCAACCTGATTACCGGCTTTGGTGAAGGCGCGGGGCAGGCGATCGTCGAACATCCCATGGTGCGCAAGATTGCGTTCACGGGGTCCACGCCGGTGGGCAAACACATCGGCAAGGTCGCGATGGACAGCCTCAAGCGCATATCGCTGGAACTGGGCGGCAAGAGTCCGGTGATCATCGCCAAAGACGCCAATCTCGACGAAGCCATTGCCGGCGCCGCCAATGCCGTTTTCTTCAATCAAGGCCAGGTATGCGTCGCCGGAACACGACTGTTCGTGGAAGAGCCGCTGTTCGATGACGTGGTGAGCGGCATGACGGAGATTGCCGCATCGATGAAACTCGGTGGAGGCCGCAGCCCCGAATCGCAGATGGGACCGCTCGTGAGCCGGGAACAGCACGACCGCGTGCTGGGCTACATCGAAAAGGGCGTTCGCGAGGGAGGGGAAGTGCTGACCGGCGGGGGCCGGCATGGCGACAAGGGATACTTCGTGCAACCCACCATTTTCAAGAACTGCGGTCCGGCGTCGACCCTGTACAAGGAAGAGATCTTCGGTCCCGTGCTCGTGGCCAACAGCTTCAAGGATGCCGATGAAATTGCCGCCCAGGCGAATCAGACCGTCTACGGACTGGCGGCCAGTGTGTGGACGCAGAACCTCAGTCTGGCCCATCGCCTGGCGAAACGGATCGAGGCCGGCACGGTCTGGGTAAACTGCCACCACCTGATCGATCCCGCGCTGCCCTTCGGGGGCTTCAAACAGAGTGGTATCGGTCGCGAACAGGCGGCCGACGGCATCGAACTCTACACCGAAACCAAATCGGTGTTGATGAAGATATAGGCCCGACGACAACTTCTGGACGCGCCGGTGTTCTGACTCGATAATGAACGGTCTATGAAGGCGCGTGAGACGAAAGGCGACGACCTGAACCCCAATCGGCGGCAGGCAGGAGCCGATGCCGGCGTTCACGGCATCGTTCCGACGCCGGCGGTGGATCGCCCGCTGACACGGGAACAGGAAGCGTTCAGGCGCCTGCTGTCCAGGGTGGAGTTCCTGCGCGAGTCGATCGACAACGAAGAGGAAGGTCTCGATGCGGCTCTGGCTTTCTACGCGGCGGAAATCGTCCCGCGGCTTGGCCGGAAGACCGCTCTCCAGAAGAATCTCGTGCGCGCTCTGGCGCCGTACCTCAATCAAACGTTCTTTCGCCGGAGGCAGGAACGCTTTGAGATGAGGGAAGTCGTGCAGGAAGCGCTCGATGAAATCGCGCAGACCGAAAAGGGACTGAACGACGCCGATCTCCGCGAAATCTCCAGCGCCGTCTACGGCGTCCCATACGCTGAACGTGAACGAAAGACGCTGGCGTCCGTCCGGGAAGCCCTGGCGCAGATGTTTGCCGAAGCGGGCGTCGAAGCCGATTTTTCTGCGCTGGATTGCGCCTCCACGGAAGCTGAATTCATGGCAAGGGCCGAGGAACTCACCGCCCGTATGCGCAAGCTGAAGGAAGCGGAGATGGAGGAGCACTGTCACGAAACCGGTCATCACGTGACCGAAGACGAACAGCTCCGGGAAGCGGAAGCGTTTCGCAAGAAAAGCGTCGCCAACATCTACAAACAGCTGGCCCGGGTACTGCATCCCGATCTTGAACGCGACTCCGAACGGCAGAAACAGAAGGTGGAACTGATGCAGGAACTCACCGTGGCGTTCCGTCAGAACGACCTGCACACATTGCTTCGTCTCGAAATGCAGTGGATCGAGAACGAGGGCGGGAATCTCGAACGCCTGACGGACGAGAAACTCGGTGTCTACAACGAGGTTCTCCGTGGACAGGTGGAAGGGCTCGAAAGGCGGCAACGGGATCTACTGTTTCACCCGCGGTACCGGCCCATCATGGTTTCCAATCTGGGTCTTCCCCGGCCCATCAACGGACCCGAGAGAGCGCGGGAACTGGACGATTACATCGGCGCCATCGAACGCGCCGTGGCATTGATGGAATCAGCGCAGACGGTCGACGATGTGCGCGCGGCCGTCAGTCTTTTCCGGCCCGCGGCCCCGTTTTCGGATCTCTGAGGGAGCTTAGAGTCCCGCTTCGGCGCGGATCCATGGGGCCTGCCCGCGGAGCAGGTTGGCCATGGTTCGGCTGGGGTTCAACAGGCTCCGCAGGACCGCGCTGACCGCCCGGTTGTTCATTTTCTGATCCAGTCGCCGGAGAACGTACTTGTTGAGCGCGTCTTCGCCGACGAGCCAGGCGACGCCTGCAACGGGGGTCACCACCAGGTCGCCATACGCCATCGGGTGCGGGTGGCCGTCGCGCGGCTGGATACCAACATTACCGAGAGACGCTTCGCTGAAGGGGCCCAGTTCGAACTGCGTGCTGTAGGCAAAACTCCAGCCGAATGCCCTCAGGCGGCTTTTCCAGTAGCTCCGGGTCAGGCTGATCTCCTGCCCCACGCTTCGCGGGTCGTTCTGTATCTGGACGTAGCCCGCAGTGGAGCCCATCATCGGGTGTCCGACGTAATTGACGAAGATGCTGTCGCCGTCGTCCCATCCACGCAGGCGCGAGACGGTCTTGAAATAGTCTTTGAAAAACGCTCCCCCCAGATCCGCGCGCTCACGTGGCTTCAGAGCCATCCGGAACGCATGTTGAACGCCCAGCATCTTGATCGACTGGGTCAACGCGGAATTCCAGTGGAACCCTGAGTTTTCTTCGACTCGGATGATCGGCTCAGGGGGCGTCGTCAGGGTATTGATCACGATGGGCCGGACGATGTTGGAGCGTTCGATTTCACGGAGGAGTTCGTTGTTGCGACCGAATTTATCGTCCGCGTCCGCGATGGCGCCGTATGTCCTGACGAACTCGTCGGACGCCAGGAGCAGCCGCGAAGCGGCGAGCGTGGTCTCCTCGGGCTCCAGTGGAATGGGGCGGTCGAGCGCGCGACGCACGTCCATGGGCGGCTCCGCTGCCCACGCGGACTCGGCGCAGAGCGAAAACGCCAGGAAAAGGAGCGCGGCGCGAACGACTGGACGACAACCGAAGTTCATGAAGCGAGCAAGTGATTTCCGCATGATTTCTGATCCGCAACCTCAAGCCGAGAATCTTTAGAATTTATTCAAGAACGTTCACGACCAGAAAACGAAAAGCGGAGTATAACCGGCGCGTCCCTCCCGATCAAAGACTGGCTTGATCATTTGTCGGACGGCGGTTTTCAGATTCTCCGGCGCCTCTCCCGCGCGGGCGGGAGAGGTCGGGGTTTTTTGGGGGTGTTTTTTCAGGATTAATCGGAGGCTTTGACGGCTTTGCGATCGGACTCACGGAGAACCGTGGCGTAGTTTTTCCCGAGAATGGTGACGGACGGCAGCAGGCGTCCCTTCACGCCAACATAGGCGCCTTCGCGCGGCGCGCCGTTCTTTTCCGACAGCACGTAGAGCTTTCCGGTGCCGTCATCGATCTGGTACAGGCCGCGGCCCAGCACGCCGACCGAAAAATTCGTGACCTTGCCGGCCACGTTGATCTCTTTGTCCTTGAATCGGCCAGGGTCGGCGGTGACATCGCCGATCTTCATCCGCTCGCAGGCGGAAAGGGCGAGGCATAAAAGGATCGCGGCAAACAGTTTTTTGGACGCCATAGCTTTTTTCTCCTCGGACCTCTGACTGCGCAGCGGGTGTTCAGTGAGCAATTTGTCGGCCGAAACGCGGCCTATTTCCTCTGTCCGGGTTTTCCTGCCGCCTCCAGCGCCTTCGCTTCGTCTGAGAAGGATTCGAAGACTGTCAGGAGTTTGGTCATCTGCAGCAGGTCTTTGATTCTGGCGGTCAGGTTCAGCAGGACGACGTTCCCTTCCTGCTTGCGAATCGACACGTAAGTGGCGATCAACTGGCCGAGCCCGGAACTATCGACATGTGAAACCTGTCCGAGATTGATGACAAAATAGCTTTCGCCACGGTCGACCTCGTCCTGTATCGCCTTTTTGAAAAGCGCAACCGGCTCGCCGATGGAAAGATTGCCGAACAGGTCAATGACCGTAACGTTGTCGACCTTGCGTGTCTTCAGGCTGAAGCTCATGAATCGGTTCTCCTTGCGTCGACGGTTAGGTTAACCGGTTCGGAATGCGCTTTCAAGCAGGGGTTGAGGCTCGAAATGGTTCCTGATCGCGCGCCTGGGATGTAAGATGAAAACGCGTCAGCCAGCGGATACGAGGCCAGAATGATCGAGATGCGGAAATCGGGCCCGCTCACGGCCATCATCGTCTTGGCCGGACTGCTTCTTCAGCGGGGGCCCGAAATTCAGGCGGCCAACTCCGCCCCGCGCGACTTCCTCGCTCAATATTGTGTGGCCTGTCACAGTGACCGGCTGAAGACCGGTGGTCTCTCGCTCGAGGGAAGGGATCCGGAAGAGTCTCCTTCCGCCAGCGCGATCTGGGAGCGGGTCCTGGTCAAGCTGCGATCCGGGGAGATGCCGCCGGCCGGCCGCCAGCCGCGGCCGAGCGCGTCTGCCGTCACGCGATTCACGCGCACGGTTACCGACATCCTCGACCGCGCGGCGGCCGATTCGCCGGATCCGGGACGGCCGGTGATTCACCGGCTCAACCGTTCCGAATACCACAATGCGCTGCGCGATCTGCTGGCCGTGGATATTGACGTCAGCTCTCTGTTGCCCGCCGACGATGCCGGTTACGGCTTTGACAACATCGCCGACCTCCTGTCGATGTCTCCGGCGTTGTTCGAACGTTATATGGCCGTGGCGGAAACGGCCGCTCGTCTGGCCGTGGCCGATCCGGCAGCGAAGAAAGAGAGCCGCTCGAAGATTTTCCTTTGCCAGCCTTCAGTGAATCTGGACGCGGATCGGTGCGCCAGCGCGATCCTGTCGACCCTGGCGCGCCAGGCCTACCGGCGTCCCGTGAACGCCGAGGATATCGGTCCGCTGCTGGCGCTCTATCGGAGCCGGGCGCCGGCGTTCGAGCCGGGCATCGAACTGGCTCTTCAGGCGATGCTCGTGTCTCCCAACTTCCTGTTCCGGGTGGAGCGCGATCCGCCGGGCCGGGAGCCGGTTTATCGCGTCAGCGATCTGGAACTGGCGTCTCGGTTGTCTTTTTTCTTATGGAGCAGTCTGCCGGATGCGGAACTGCTCAATCTGGCCGAGCAGGGCGAGCTTCGAGACGGTTCCACACTCGACCGGCAGATCCGCCGGATGATTGACGATCCCCGTTCCGCGGCGTTGACGGAAAACTTTGCCGGCCAGTGGCTGTACCTGCGGAACCTGGACCTGATCAAGCCCGACCCCGATCTTTTTCCCGATTTCGACGACAGCCTGCGGGAGGCGCTCAAAACCGAAAGCGAGATGTTCTTCCGGGCCATCCTGACGGAGAACCGCAGCGTGGTCGATCTACTGAACGCGAATTTCACGTTCATGAACGAGCGGCTGGCGAGGCATTACGGCATAGCGGGCGTGTTTGGCTCGGAGTTTCGCCGAGTGACGCTGAAAGATCCGACGCGCGGGGGCCTGCTGGGTCAGGGGAGCGTCCTGACCGTGACGTCGTACCCCAATCGGACGTCCATCGTGCAGCGGGGAAAATGGATCCTGGAGAACCTGCTCGGGGCGCCGCCGCCACCCCCGCCGCCCGATGTGCCGGATCTGAAGACACAGGGGCAGGATGGCGGGGCGTTGCCCTTGCGCAAAGCCATGGAGGCGCATCGGGCCAATCCGACGTGCGCGTCGTGTCATTCCCGCATGGACCCGCTGGGTTTCGCGCTGGAGAATTACGACGCCATCGGCGCTTGGCGGACGCGCGACAGTGGCGCGGAGATCGATCCCCGGGGAAAGCTTCCCGACGGCACGGCGCTTGATGGGCCGGCCGGACTGAAAAAAGCGTTGCTGGCGCGACGTGACGAATTCGTGGAAACGTTCGTCGAAAAGCTTCTGACCTACGCCATCGGGCGGGGGCTGGAGCCGGCAGACCGGCCGGCGGTGCGGGCCATCGCTCGCGAAGCGGCCCGAGACAAGAACCGGATGATGACCGTGGTGACGGCGATCGTGAAGAGCGCGCCGTTTCAAATGCGACGGAGGTCCCAGTGATGATCATCGACAAGAAGGTCCTGTCACGAAGAACCTTGCTGCGCGGGCTGGGCGCGGCGATTGCGCTGCCCTGGCTTGACGCCATGACGCCTGCGCTGAGCGCGGCCGCCAAACGGCCGGTCCGTCTGGGCTTTATCTATGTGCCCAACGGGATCATCGACACGAGCAACCAGTGGACACCATCCATCGAGGGTTCGGCGTTCGTTTTTTCGCCCATCCTGAAACCGCTGGAACCGCTGCGCAGTCACGTCCTGGTGTTGACCGGACTGGCTCAGGTCAACGGCCGGGCGCTCGGGGACGGCCCCGGGGATCATGCGCGTGCGGGCGCCACATGGCTGACCGGCGCGCATCCGAAGAAGACCGAAGGCGCGGGAATTCAGGCCGGCATTTCAGCCGATCAGGCGGCGGCCGCCGAACTCGGCAAGGCGACGGCGGTCGCGTCGCTCGAGATCGGTCTGGAGAAAGGGGGCCTGGTGGGCGCCTGCGATTCCGGATACAGCTGCGCCTATTCCAACACCCTGTCCTGGCGGACTGCCAACAGTCCGGTTCCTGTGGAAACCAATCCGCGGGTCGTTTTCGAACGGTTGTTCGGCTCCGGGGATCGCGAGAGCGCCTCCGCGCGCAATGCGCGACTCCGCGAGCAACAGAGCATTCTCGATTTTGTCCGCGGAGATCTGGCCCGGCTCGGCGGGGGACTGGGACCGGCCGACCGAAGCAAGCTCGGCGAATACATGGATGCGGTTCGCGACGCGGAGCGTCGCATCCAGCAGTCCGAGGCCGTCCGGACACGTCCGGATCCCGGCGTCGGCCGCCCGCGGAACGGCGCGCCTGAAGACTACGGCGAGCACGCGAAACTCATGTTTGATCTGGCCGTGCTGGGCTTTCAGACAGACGTGACGCGGGTCGTTTCCATGATGATGGGCCGGGAAGGCAGCAACCGGCCCTATCGAAATCTGGGAATTTCCGATGGGCACCACTCAATTACCCATCACCAGAACAATGCCGACAAGATTGCTCGCGTCGCGAAGATCAATACCTATCACGTGCAGTTGCTGGCGACCTTCCTGGACCGCCTGAAGTCCACACCCGACGGGGAAGGCAGCCTGCTCGACAATGCGATGGTCCTCTATGGCAGCAGCATCTCGGACGGGAACGCGCATGCCCATCACAATCTGCCGCTCGTTCTGGCCGGGAGCGGCGGCGGGTCCATTCGACCGGGACGGCATGTCCGGTATGCGAAGGAAACGCCGATGAATAACCTGCTCGTCAGCATGCTGGACCGCGCCGGCGTCACGGTCGACAAGCTGGGAGACAGTACCGGACGCCTCAACCGTCTTTCGGATACGAACGGGTGAGTGGACTCCCCGCCTGCCTGTCTTACCCTGACCCATAAGTGTAGGCGCCGGGCACAGGCGGTGGACGAAGTTGGGGAACGAAGAATTGATAGGCCAACTTGATGTCGTCGAGGCGTTGTTGGCCAAGCCAGATCGATTTC
>DASUFH010000432.1:0-9888 GCA_036274645.1 Terriglobia bacterium | reverse complement strand
CGTCGGCGCGGGAGCGCTGGGACGGGTAATGAACGTCATCGGCGAACCGGTCGATGAGATGGGACCCATCACCGCGAAGCGCCGCGATCCCATTCACAAGCAGGCCCCGGCCTTCACCGAGCAGAACACACAGCTCGAAATGTTCGAGACGGGTATCAAGGTCATCGACCTGATTGAGCCCTATCTGCGCGGCGGAAAAATCGGATTGTTCGGCGGAGCGGGCGTGGGCAAGACCGTCATCATTCAGGAGCTCATCAACAACATCGCCACGAAACATGGCGGTATCTCCGTGTTTGCGGGCGTGGGCGAGCGGACGCGCGAGGGGAATGACCTCTGGCTCGAAATGAAGGAGTCCGGCGTTATCAACAAGGCCGCGCTCATTTACGGCCAGATGACGGAGCCTCCCGGAGCGCGCCTTCGCGTGGCGCTGACCGGTCTGACGACGGCCGAATACTTCCGTGACGAGGAAGGGCAGGACGTGCTGCTTTTCATCGACAACATCTTCCGGTTTACGCAGGCCGGTTCTGAAGTATCGGCGCTGCTGGGCCGCATGCCATCGGCCGTGGGATACCAGCCGACGCTGGCCACCGAGATGGGCGAGTTGCAGGAGCGCATCACGTCGACGACCAAGGGGTCGATCACCTCGGTGCAGGCCATCTACGTGCCCGCCGACGACTACACGGATCCGGCGCCGGCCACGACCTTCGCTCACCTCGACGCCACGACGAACCTGTCGCGCCAGATCGTGGAGCTGGGTATCTATCCCGCTGTCGATCCTCTGGCTTCCAGCTCGCGGATTCTCGATCCGCGCGTGGTGGGTCCCGAGCATTACGCGGTGGCTCGCGCGGTCAAGCTGGTGCTGCAGAAATACAAGGACCTGCAGGACATCATCGCGATTCTCGGTATCGACGAACTGTCGGAAGACGACAAGCTGACCGTGGCTCGCGCGCGAAAAATTCAGCGGTTCCTGTCGCCGCCCTTCTTCGTGGCCGTGCAGTTCACCGGCCGTCCCGGCAAATACGTGAAGGTGGCGGACACCATCCGGGGCTTCAAGGAAATCGTCGAGGGCAAACACGACGATATTCCCGAGCAGGCGTTCTACATGGTCGGCACGATCGAGGAAGTACTGGAACAGGCCGAGAAGATGAAGGCCGGAAAGTAGCGCGATGGCTGAGGCGGCGGCAATCACTGGAAAAATCCACCTCACGCTGGTCACTCCCGAGCGCGCGCTCGTCGACGAGGTGGTCGACGAACTGGAGATCCCCGGCGCCGAAGGCTATCTCGGCGTATTACCCGGCCATGCGCCCCTGTTCACCGAATTGAAGGTCGGCGAGTTCGGCTACAAGAAGGACGGCCGCTGGGTCTGGCTCGCCGTGGCCTGGGGCTTCGCCGAGATCCTGCCCGATCAGGCGCGGATCCTGGCCGAAACGGCCGAGCGGGCCACGGAAATCGATCTGGAGCGAGCGACGCGGGCCAGAGAGCGCGCCCAGCAGCGTCTGGCCAGGGGCGGAGAAGACCTGGATTACAGGCGCGCGCTGATTGCTCTGGAGCGCGCGGTCATTCGTATTCAAGTCAGTCAGAAGGAGCGGGCATGAACACGCAGGATTTGGCGACACTCCTCGATTACCACTACTGGGCGCGCGATCGCGTTCTCGACGCCGTCGACGCGTTGACACCCGAGCAGTTCACACGCGAAATGGGCGGAAGCTTCGCCAGCGTCCGTCATACCCTGGCGCATATCTATGGCGCCGAAGCGGTGTGGTACGCCCGGTGGCACGGAGAAGTTCCGTCGGCGCTGCCGGATGCGAGCCAGTTCGCTACCCCGGCTGCGTTACGGCAGGCATGGACGGAGCTTGAGGCCAAAGTCCGGGCCTATGTCGGCGGGCTGGACGAAGCCGGCGTCAGCCGAGTCATTTCCTATAAGTTCGTCGGCGGCCAGGCCGCTTCCTCCCCGTTCTGGCAGATGCTTCAGCACCTCGTGAACCACGCGTCCTACCATCGCGGCCAGGTCACGACGCTCCTGCGTCAGTTACAGGCTACGCCGCCCAAGAACATGGACATGATCGGGTTCTACCGCGAACGCGGATACTGACCGGGTACCCTCCTTAGCGGGCACAGCTTTTCCAAATGGCATCCTGGCGTCCTGCGGGCGCCCTGAAGTTGGCGGCTCGGTTCCGCCTGCTTGTCGGGGCGGTCTATGACCGCCCAGCGTTTCAGGGCGCCTTTCTTGTTCAATCAGAGATTTCCACTCCGAAACGTCGGGCGGTCATAGACCGCCCCCTACAAGCAGGCGGTGCGCGCTTCAGTGACGACGGGCAGATGCGGGATGAAAACGTGAACTTTGCTGGCCAGCGTGACGGCCAGGGCAGCCGCCTTCCAGCGGGCGCTCTTCGCACCCAACGCGCCCTATTGATCCCAAAACCAAGTCGTGACTAAATGTGTGCGCAACGGCAAATGAGCAAAAACGGAATGGAGGGGACGATGAAAAAGGGATTCCTGGCGGCCGCGTGCGTCCTGGCGATATGGGTGGCCGGCGCGCTCCCTCTCGGGGCGCAACTGGCGGCGCCGACCGCGGCGGGAGTGTCGCTGGGCGCGGTCTATTTCACCGTGCCGGATGTCGCGGCGCATCGCAAAATCTGGGTGGACATCTTCGGCGCCAGACCGGTGATGGTGGGGAAGACCGAGATGCTGAAGATCCCCGGCGCCTTTATCGTCCTTTCACAGGGAGAGCCTGCGGCGGGCGATGGCCTGGTCAATCATCTTGGAATCTGGGGCAAGGATCTCGAATCGGTCCGGACAAAGCTGAACGATGCGGGCATCGTAACCCAGGCGAAGGCGCAATTCATCAATCTGCCGAACGGTCTGAGGTTGGAGTTCATCGACGATCCGATGGGGCCGGACATGCCGTCCGCTCATCATATTCATTGCTTCATTCCGGCTACGGCGGACGCGAACGAGGCGCGGGCATGGTACGTGAAAACGTTTGGAGCGGCGGAGAACTCGCGGCGTAACGGTGTGATCCCTGTCGCGCTCCTGACGTCGCCGGAAAAGTGGGTCTCCATCGATTTCACCAGGAGCGGTAGTCCCACTCCCAACAAGGGCAAGGTTCTGGATCGTTTTGCGCTCGAGGTGAAAGGCATCGAGGCGTTCGTGAAGAAGATCGAAGCCGATGGAGTGAAAGTGACAAAGGCGGTTTCGACGAATCCCGATGGCATTAAGACCGCGATGATCGTCGACGCGCTGGGCAACGAAGTGGAGTTGACGGAAGGTCTCACCGGGAAGTAATTCTCGACCGTAAGCGATCGTGTTATCCGGCGCCTGAAATCCGGGGACAGTCCCTCACGTCCGGGCCGTCAGAGGACCACGTCCAGATATCCGGATCCCACGTTCATGAAATCGAACGCATGGAGACCCAGCCGGGACGCGAGTTCACGGCATACGGCGATGCCCCGGATGCTGTTCCCGTAGGAATCGAGTCGCGGCGAGTACGTGGCGATGCCGAGCTGACGGTTTACAACGGAAATCATGCCGCCGCTGACTCCGCTTTTTGCGGGCACACCCACCTGATAGGCCCACTGCCCGGAATAGTCGTACATCCCGCAGGTGAACATGATGGAGAGCATGTGCTTGACGCAGCCGAGGTCAAACACCTGTTTTCCGGTCAGGGGATTTCTCCCCATATTCGATAACGTTGCGGCAATGACGGCCAGATCGCGGCAGGTCACGAGAATCGAGCACTGTTTGAAATAGAGTTCCAGGGCGATCTCGATATCGTCGTGGACCATTCCGAAGTTCAGCAACAGATACGCAATTGCCCGGTTTCGATGCCCCGTACGGCTTTCGGATTGATACACGGAGTTGTCGATCGAGAGCGGGCGGCCCGCGGCCGCGCTGAACCGTTCCAGAATGCGGTCCTCCGTCTCGGCGCCGTACCGCGCATGGAGCAATGCGGTCACGGTGATGGCGCCGGTGTTGATCATGGGGTTGAATGGCCGGTTGGAAACGCGCTGCAGTTCGATGGAGTTGAACGCGTCGCCGCTCGGTTCCACTCCGACGTGCTCGAACACCTTCTCCTGTCCAAGTTGTTCAATGGCCAGGCCGAAAGTGAAGGGTTTTGAAATCGATTGAATGGAGAACGGGACGTCGCAGTTACCGACTTCAAAGATGCGGCCGTCGGCCGTCACCAGACTGACACCGAAGTGTTCCGGATTGGCTTTACCCAGTTCGGGGATGTAGGTGGCGACCTGGCCTTCGTTACACGGCTGAATCTCCCGATGCAGCCTCTCGATCAGGTCCTGTATTTCGTGTTTCTCCATGTCCGCCTCGTGTCTCAAATTCCCTTGCGACGTCGATGTCGGCCGAAGAAACCGGTACAACGTTGTACCGTCCACGCATTTAAAGCGGCGGGATGATGCTTGTCAAGCCGATTCATCGGAATCGGCATGAAGGGACGGTCCTGAATGAATTGGAATCCGGAGGCGGCGTCCCTTTGGAGACCCTCTTGTCCGTTCTCCGCTGGCTGTTGTCCGATGTGTAATGAACCTGGCAAAACGGCCGTAACAGCCCAACGAACCATCAACCGGCAAACCGGCTAACGAGCAAATGGTCAAGTGAAGCAGTCAATGGTGAACAGCCAACAGTTAATGAATAGGGGAGGGGAAGCGAAGTTTCCTGTTGTAAATTGGCGGGCGCCCGCTCAAGCTTCCGGAAGTCGAGGAGGAATGCCGTGGAGATGTCGTTGGAGACGCGGAAAGCGGACGGGGATGTCGTCATCTTGAAAGTTGGCGGCCGGTTGGCGGCCGGCGAGGCGGCCGCGCATCTCCGGGATGTCATTCAGCGCCATCTCGATGAAGGCGTGAGGAAGCTGGTGATTGATCTGGAAGACGTGTTTTACGTCGATAGTTCCGGTCTGGGCGCGCTGATCACCGGGTTCACTTCGATGCGGAATCTGCAGGGCGACGCCAAACTGTTGAAGCCGACGAAGAGGATCAAGGATCTGTTGCAGATTACCCGGCTATTGACGGTTTTTGAAGTGTTCGACGATGAGGCGAAGGCGGTTGAGTCCTTCAAGCGCTGACCGGACGCTCCAGGATGACGATAGTGATATCGTCGCTTTGCAGCTGAGTTCCGATAAACGCTTCAACCGCAGCGAGCACTTTCTTGACCAGCTTTTCGGCCCCGTCCGGCGCTTCCCGCAGAATGAGTTCCTTCAGGCGCTCTTCCCCGAACATGTCTCCCGATGAGTTTTCCGCTTCGGTCAGTCCATCGGTGTATACCAGAAGAAAATCTCCCGGCTGCAGTTCCAGCGGGCTGGATTCGAACACCGCAAAATCAAAAGCTCCGACCATGAGACTCGTCGCCATCAATTCCTCGATCTGAGAACCCGAGGCGCGATAAAGGTAAGCCGGATTGTGGCCGGCGCTGATGAACTCGCCGCTGCCGTGGGAGTTGACGGCAAACAGGAACATCGTGACAAACCGGTTGGACGCCTTTTCCAGAAGAAAGAGATTCAGTTGCGTCAGCGCGTCTTTGGGCGAACTACCGCCGCGTAACAGAAGCTGGAGGCTGCCCACGAGCATGGAACTCAACAGGGACGCGGCGATTCCTTTTCCGGAAACGTCGGCCAGGACGCCGATCATCGTGCCGGATCGCAGCTTCTCGAAGTGGTAGAAGTCTCCGCCCACGTAGCGTGTGGGTCTCGAGAACGCGAACAGGCGAAGGAACTCCATGACGGGAATTTTCCGCGGCAGCAGACTGCGCTGGGTTTCCTCCGCGAGGGCCAGATCGCGTTCGAGTTTCTTTCTCTGCTCGATGGACTTGCCCATCTCAACGCGTTCGAGCACATTGCCGGCTTCCATGGCCAGCCGCGACATGATCTTCTGGTCGAGACCGGACGCCAGATGCATGGCGCGTGTGCTGTCCAGGTAGAGAATTCCGAGAATGACCGGCGCGTCCCCCGCGTTGGGGATTCCGACCAGCGGCATGCAGGACACCGCTCGGAGATTCATGGCGACGATACTTTCCGAAGACGCCAGGTCGCTGTCGATGCCTTCGGTCATGAAGACGGGATTGCCTGTGGCGACGACCTTGCGGACGACGCTCTGGCTGGTCTGGAAGTGCGCTTCCGACAGTTTGCGGCCTTGTCCGTCGCGTCCGGATCCGAAGCCAAACCCGCCTCCCTGGGCCACCATGATGAATGCGCGTTCGGCGCCGCTGATCTTCAGCGCGGATTCGAGAATCTGTTCGAGGCTGTTTTCCGGTGTGAAGACTTCGTTCCACTCGAGCTGAAAGTCGAGAACACACATCAGCCGTTCCAGATCGGAAACGGCGGAGGGGAGAGCCTGGTTGAGGTCTTCAAGCGTGCGTTGCGCTGCCGCCGCGGCGTCCGCCCGCGACGATGGGCCGGTGTCGTCAATCAGAAACTGCAGTTCAGCGTCGTCGCGGCCGAGCGTGATGATGTCGCCATGCGCCAGGGTCCGGCGCTGAATGCGCTCCCCGTTGACGAGCGTGCCAAAGCTGCTGCTCAGATCGGTCAGGACGATTCCTTCGTCTTCCTTCGCGATTCGGGCGTGCCGCCGCGAAACGTGCCGATAGGGAAGAGAGATGGTGGCGTCGCCCGATCGCCCGATGACGATTTCCTCGGCGCCGATGACAAAGTGGCGCTCCTCGCCGTCCGGGTTCCGCCATTGGATTCGGGGAGTCATCCGGGACTATTTCTTCGGCACGCGCACGTTCTGAGGTCCATCGACATAGGCAACGTATTCATCACCCACGTAACCGGCGATGTCCTTGTCCGGGCGCTTGCCGGAGATTTCCACCTGTCGCTGGGTGGGGCCGTCGTCACGCGCTGCGGGTTTGGCGCGGACGCCAAGGGACTGTCCGCCGGGCGCGTCCGCCTTCGACAGCGAGAAGTTGAGTTTTCCGCCTCCGATACCGAGAAATCCCTTCTTCGAGCTTGTCTCGGTAATCTGGCCGTGAACCACACTGCCCTTGGGACAGACGAGGATATCCTGAACCCGAAAATCATCCAGGATCGTAAACAACACCGGACGCCCGAGCTCCGCATCCATCGGGATAGGTTCCTTGAGCCCGATTCGCATCGGCAGGCCGTCCGGCACGGCGACGTAGATGGTTTCGACTCCGTTTGCTGGCGCTGGCGTCTCCGTCGTGGTCCCCGCCGGGGAGGCGCCGGTTGCGGCGGGAGACGTTGAAAGCGCCGCTGAAAGGTCCGTCCGTTTGGGATCCCGCATCTGATCTATGACCACAGCGGGTACGCCGGCCTTGTTCAACCGGATCAGTTGATCGGTCGACAGGTCGAACGACGTCGTTTTGGCCGCGCGAATGTGACTCAGGATCAGTCCGGCAGGAATTTTCTCGGACACCAGCGCAATGACACCGTCGTTGGTCAGCAGCTCGACTTCCGGGGCCTGATTGCCCGAGGGATCTGGTGGCGTTACCTCCCCCGGAGTTTCCGCCGCCGCTGCCGTCTGGTCCGGCGCCGTGCCCGCCGAGCGGTTTCCCCGGATCCAGAGGCCTATTCCAGCCAGCAGCGCAACCGCCAGCAGCGCCAGGATCGCGATAGTTCCATAACGCTTCCCGGACGCAGCCGGTGGAACGGTCGCCGTTTCTTTGGCGACCGGTTTTCGAATACCGGACGCGGCATTGAGCGCCGACTCGGGAAGTCGAAAGTTGTACAGCGATCCGGTGTCCGATTCTCTCTTGAGCGTGGAGAGCTCGGTGTACACATCGCGCATGGTCTGTGGACGCTCGTCCGGATCTTTTCGCAGGCACTTCTGGATGATGGCTTCAAACGGCGGCGGCACATCCGGCGTGATTTCGACCATCGGGGGCGCTTCGTCGCGCAGGATTGCGGTCAGCGTCGACAGGCTCGAATCGCCTTCGAACGCCCGCCGTCCGGTGAGCATTTCGTACATGACGACGCCGAAGGAGAAGATATCGGATCGGGCGTCCACACGGCGTCCGAGCGCCTGTTCCGGCGACATGTAATTCACGGTGCCGATGATCGATCCTTCGACCGTCAGTGTGGTCGCCGTGCCCGTTGCGTCCGGATCCACCTGGGCGAACGGGCTGGATCCGGTCATCTTGGCCAGTCCGAAGTCGAGGATCTTCACGAGCCCGGAATCGGTGATCATGACGTTCGCGGGCTTCAAGTCTCGATGCACGATTCCAGCGCTGTGCGCGACACTCAGCGCATCGGCTATCTGCAGCGCGTATTTCAGCGCCTGCGGCACGCGGAGCCCGCCCTTGGGGATGAGATCACTGAGGGTCTTGCCGGCCACGAATTCCATCACCATGAACTCGGTATCGCCCTCGGTCAGGACGTCGTGAATGGTGATGATGCTTGGATGATTCAGGCTGGATGCGGCCTGAGCCTCGAGGAGAAAACGCGTTCGACGCTCCGGATCGCCCGCCTTTGCGCCGGGCAGCACTTTGATCGCAACGATCCTGTTGAGTCGCGTATCCTGCGCTTTGAAAATCTCTCCCATACCACCAACTCCCAGCTTTTCGAGGAGTTGATATTGTGCGACGCGACGCCCAACCATAATCAGCCCTTAAAGAATCGGCACGGTTGCTTAGAAGAATTTGCCGGGTTCTCAGGTCCCCGGCCCAAACAGGAACGGTGTGTCTCGACGCCGACGGCGCCGGACAAGGAACTTTACCGGATGGCAGTATACCCGCGGAAGGCCTTTGAAGCCTTCACCAACTTGCCAGGAGCCCGCGGAGCCGAGTTTGGGGGGCCGTCCCGATGTCCGGCATCTTGCGTGTATCGGCGGGCTGAATACGTGCGAGTGGGGTATAAACGGCGTCCTGCCATCGATTTATAAGGGAAGACTTCATTTGATGGAAGATGCCCCAATTGCCCGGGTGGCGCCCGGTACGGTCTGCCGACGACTGGCCTATACTACTCGGGCTGAATTCACGTTTTGGGGATCGGGAGCATGGCAATGAAGCGAGTACTGCTGATCGCAGGGGCCCTCACGCTGGCGATGACCGCCGGCGCCGCAACGCACTTTGCGCAGGGCGGCGCCGCGGAGCCGGATTTTAATGCCGGCGTCGCCGGGAGTCCGGAAGCGCTGCGTAACGGCGTGGCCACCTACGAACAGGTGACCGGTTTTCTGGGAGTAGACGATTCGGAACTTCACGGCGAGCCGGTGTGGGAAATCTACGAAGAAGATGTGAACCAGGACGGCGCCAGGGATCTGATGATTTCAAACCGGGTCAGCACCGGAGTTCACGGCCAGTTCTATTCGCTGTTCATCGGATCGTCCAGGGGGTATCGCTATGCCGGCGAGTTCGAAGGCGATATTCGCACACTGCCGGTGGAAGCCGGCAAGCCCGTCCGCTTTGTCATCACCAATAAAATTTCGGACAACAGGATGCAGGTTGAACTCGCGGAACTGCAGGCGAGCGGCCTGCGCCGTCTGGCGAAGGCCGAGATGACCACTGCCGGTTGCGAGGCCGGAGACAATGCCGCATATACGGAACTGGTTTGCGGCAAGACGGTCTCGGCGGAGACACTGAAGAACGTGTTCGGCGCCGGGGCGCAGTGAAGCGTTCGCCGTCCGATGGAATCTGCCGTCTGCAGGGGCGGTCTATGAACGCCCAGCGTTTCAGGGATGACTTTCTGTTAAATCAGGAAATTTCCGCTCCGAAACGTCGGGCGGTCATAGAAGCTGTGAATGAATCGGAATGAGGCGGGGACGCCCATTGCGTTCCCCGTTGTCCGTTGTGCGCTGGCTGTTGTCCGATGTGTAATAAACCTGGTGCTCTGACCCATTGACCCACTGACCCATTGACCAGTAAGCCAGTGGGTCAGTGGGCAGTTTGGCCAGGTTCATTGCACATCGGACAACAGCCAGCGCACAA
>DASUFH010000431.1:0-10316 GCA_036274645.1 Terriglobia bacterium | reverse complement strand
CAATTGGAATATGGACTATCGCTTCATGGAGCGCCCCAACGCCCGCCGTATCCAGCTGGATCTTCTATACGATTACAGAAAGAACGTCGATCTCTACCCGGAGTGGCAACAGTTCCTGCGCGACCATCAGCCAAAGACGCTGATCTTCTGGGGGCAGAACGATATCTTCTTTACACGCGAGGGCGGTGAGGCGTATCTCCGGGACTTGCCGGACGCCGAGATCCATCGATTGGATTCCGGACACTTCGCGGTCGAGGATTGCCTGACCGAGATTGCCTCCACGATCCACCGCTTTTATGACAAACAAGTGGCAGCGCTGCCCGGGGTGAAACCCACGGCGCCACGGAAGACAGCGTGACGGAACTGGCGGAAATAGTTCGTCCCGACTTGCAAGGATCCGCGCGGCGCAGGCGACCGCTTTCCCCGGGCCGTGAGAGAGAAATTCTGTGAGCAGTTCTTGCCAAATGCGGCCCGGGCCAAAAGGACCCTTCGGATCCGGTCAACGGCAGAGTATACAAACGTATACAAGATGGATACTCCGTGATTGCGGGAGGGTCAGGGTCTTGTTAGAATCCCGCCTTCAAGGAGCGTTCCATGAAAAGATTCGCGATTGCTGCCGCAATTGTCGTTGTGGCTGCGACCTTCATTTCGGTTGCCACGGCGCAGACCCGGCCGGACCGCACGCCGGAGAATGCGCGCGTTATTCCATTCGGGACCGCGCTGGATCCCGAGACGCAGGTCCGGGAGTCCCGCAAGCTTGCCGAGGCTGCTGCGGCGCCCGGGACTCCGGGGTGGCAGGCCAAGGGCGATCAGCATCGCACGTATCGATCGCCGGGTAAGGATGCGCCGGTCCCGTACCGGCTTTATGTTCCGTCGACATGGGACGGCAAGTCGAAGCTCCCGATGGTCGTGATGCTCCACGGCGCCGGCAGCAACGAGAACATGTATGTCGATCAGAACAACAAGCAGCTTCTGCAGCTCGCCGAGCAGCACGGCTATGTGCTGGTTTCTCCGCTGGGAGACGCTCCGATGGGGGCGTACGGAACCTGTCTCCGGTTGCCTGCGGTATTCGGCCAGGCGGAGGCGGCGGCTCAGCAGCGGGCCACGAGTTGCGTCCAGAACGAAGCGTCTCTGGAACGCAGCGAAAAGGACGTGATCAACGTTATCGAGCTGGTGCTGCGGGAGTATGCGATCGACCGCGAATCGATGTTCCTGATGGGCCATTCGATGGGCAGCGGTGGAACGTGGTACCTGGGGGCGAAGTACTCCGACTACTGGGCGGCAATCGCGCCGATGTCGGGTCCCTTCGTGGAAGAGGCGACGTATCCCTGGGAGCGCATTCGCCGCATGCCCATCTTCATCACGGAAGGCACGGGAGCGCCGCAGTCGCTCGAGGGCAGCCGGGCGATCCAGCAATGGATGAAATCGAAGGGGTTCAAGGTTGAATACAAGGAAGTGGACGCCAACCACGGGGGCATGGTTCCGCTGTCGCTGCCCTCCATCTTCGACTTTTTCGATCGAAACCGGAAGAAATAGCCGGAAACCCGATGGCGTTTCCGATCCGCAGAACCGGCGATGGGCTGGTTCCCTGAGGAGTGTTTATGCGCCGACTGATTTCTCTTCTGACCGCTGCTGGACTGGCGGCACTGACGGCCGCGCCGCTGGCGCCGCAGTCGAACCGTCCAAACGTCGTGTTCATTCTGAGCGACGACATGGGCTACGCGGATCTTGGAAGCTATGGTGGCTCCGACATCAAGACGCCGAGCCTCGACGCGCTGGCGCGGGACGGCATCCGGCTGACCGATTTCTACTCGAACGGCGTCCTGTGCAGTCCGACGCGGGCAGGCTTCATCAACGGCCGGTACCAGCAGCGCTATTCCATCGAATACGTGGTCGGTGGCTCGACGCCTCCACTGAAGGTCACCGGACAGGCGCTTCCGCAGCTGCTGAAAAACAGCGGCTATGCCACGGCTCTCGTCGGAAAGTGGCATCTGGGAGCCACGGTGGATGTTGGTCCGCGCGCCCACGGGTTCGACTACTTCTTCGGCTTCATGGGCAGCCACATCGACTTCTACCACCACAACCGTGGCGCGAATGCGCCGGACCTGTGGGAGAACGACGCGAGCATCTATCCGCAGCTGGACGGCGAATACATGACCGATCTCATCACCGACCGGTCCATCCGGTTCATCGAGCAGAGCGCGGCGGCGCGCCGGCCGTTCTTCATCGACGTGTCCTACAACGCGCCGCACTGGCCGTACCAGCCACCCGGAAAGCCGTCGCCCGCGCCTGGCACGGGAGCGCAGCAGCAGCCGCAGCAGGACGATACGGCGACACGCGCCGACTATGCGGCGATGGTGGAGTCCATGGACAAGGGCGTCGGGAAGATTCTCCAGACTCTCGACCGGCTGGGCCTCACGAACAATACGATCGTGATCTTCACCAACGACAACGGCGGTGAGTGGCTGTCGAACAGCAGTCCGCTGTTCAATCGCAAATGGACGGTGTGGGAGGGCGGCATTCGCGTCCCCGCGCTCGTCAGATGGCCCGGTCACATCCAGCCGGGGCGTGTCTCGGATCAGGTCGGAATCACGATGGACTTCAGCGCCTCCATTCTGGCCGCGGCGGGCGTGGCCGCGCCTTCGAATTACGAGGGGATCAATCTCTTTCCGATTCTCGAAGGACGCGCGCCGGAAGTGGAACGCACGCTCTACTGGCGGACGAACGCCGGAAACCGCACGATGCGCGCGGTCCGCAGCGGCGATTGGAAACTGGTCGTCGACGCCAACCACACATTCATCTTCAACCTCCGCCAGGATGTGAGCGAACGCAACGACCTCACCTACCGGCGGACCGACATCGCCAGGCGGCTGCGTCCCCTGCTGACGAAGTGGGAGGCGGAGGTCGAAGCCGAGGCCGGCGCCAACAATCCTGACGCAGAGGCGACCGGACAGGGCGCGCGCGGAGCGCGCGGCGCTCGTGGCGCCGCCGGCCGCGGCGCGGGCGCGGCTCGTGGCGGTGGTTAGCAGACGGCAAGGCGCTCAATCTGGTTGAACGATGGTTTGCCGGGATCCAGCAAACGAAACTCGCCCGGCTTTTGCGGATCGGTATCGGGCTCAGCCGGTTTTACGACGGGGCAAACGCAGAGGTTTAATGGCCAGACGGTGGACAGGAAGAACATCCCCTGAATCTCCATGAAGCAAATGGCGCTATCGTTGTCGGGCGCGGCATGCCTGCTTGTAGCGACGGCCTATAGCAGGGCGCAAAGTACCGATCGCCCTGCTGTCGATGCATCGTTTGCGCGCTACCAGACGACCCATGTCACCACGGAGGCGGTTACCACATCGCAGTATGTGTCGATGAGGGACGGTGTGCGCCTGGCGGTGAGCATTACGCGGCCGTCGAAGGATGGGAAGCCGATCGAAGGGAAGTTTCCGGTGATCTGGCAACATGCGCTGACGATCTCGTCGCCGGGGATTCTGCGAAACCGGGAAGGCGCCGGAGGATATGGAACGGTTCCGGGGTTGGCGATGGACGGTTACGTCGTGGCGCAGGTGGCGCGGCGCGGGCAGGGACAGTCGTTCGGGAAGCGGCGCGGCTATAACGACCGGTCGGAGGCGTACGACGCGTATGAAATGATCGACTGGCTGGCATCGCAGCCATGGTCCACCGGGATAGTGGGCATGTACGGGTGTTCGAACACGGGTGACGCCGCGATGCATGCGGTGACCGCAGCGAATCCCCATCTGAAGGCGGTGTGGGCGGGATGCTTTTCCTGGGATAAGTACGACGGCTTCTGGCGTGGCGGGATCTACGCGAACTGGGGCACTGGTCCGGAGCGGACGCTGGAGCAGGACCTGTCGAACACGCCGGTGCAGGGGGACGAGTCCAGGGCGCTGCTGCGGCAGGCTGCCGAGGAGCACCAGGGATCGACGGTGCTGACGGAGATGTGGGCGGCAATGCCGTTCCGTGATGACTATGCGCCCGGCGTGGGGAGCCGGTTCTGGTATGAGGGAAGCGTGGCGACCTATATGCCACAGATTCAGCAGTCGGGAACGGCAATCTACATCCAGGGGGGCTGGCGGGACGATTTGCGAGGGCAGGGGCTGCTGACGTTTGCCAACATCAAGGCGGACAAACACCTCGTGGTGGGTCCGTGGGGGCATTGCCAGTCGGATGGGCTGGACCTGGTGGCGGAGATGCGCCGGTTCTTCGATCAGCATCTGAAGGGGATCAACACCGGAATCCTTGAGCAGGACCCGATTCACTATTACACGGTCAATGCGGACGCGGGGAAGGAATGGCGCACGTCGAAGACGTGGCCGTTGGCGGGCGCAACGGCGACAAAGTTCTACATGGATGGACAGGGCGCGGCGGGCGGTTGGTTGAAAGCGGAAGGTCCGACCGGCGCCGGGACCATGACGGTGTTCACGGTGCGCTACGACGTGGACGCCGGTAACGCGCCGCGCGGGCCGGGACTCCTCACCGGGGCTCCACCGCGTCCGGTGGAGCATGGCGGCCCCCGTTTTGTGACGGCGCCTCTGAACACAGACACGGAGGTGACGGGGGATGCCATCGTGGATTTGTGGATGTCGTCGACGGCGGCGGACGGCAATATTTTTGTGTATCTGGAGGATGTAGCGCCCGACGGGCGCGTCACGCAGGTGACCGATGCCCGGTTGAAGGCCTCCGTGCGGAAGTTGAGCAAGCCGCGGTATGAGAACTACGGATTGCCCTTCCATGCAGCGTTGCGGGGGGAAGCGCAGCCGCTGTCGCCAGGGGAGCCGGTGGAGATGGTGTTTGCCTTCCTGCCAACGTCGTATGTTTTCAAGGCGCGCCACAGCATCCGGATCTCGGTGGCGGGCGCGGATTATCGCGAGCGGGACCGGACTCCCGTAGCGCCGGCGCCAGTGGTGACGCTGCGCCACACGCCCCAGTATCCGTCGTTCATCAGCCTGCCGATCGTCAGCCGGTGAGCTGGATCACCGCATCGCCGGAAGGCAGGGAGACCAACGTTCCGAACTGCTCGCGTGAGCTTCGCATCGTCTTGTGAGAAGCTCTCGTCTGTATGAATTCAGGATCGAAGGATAACGAAACCCCCGCGGACTTCACCGAACAGGTGCGGGCGGCAGCCAGGCTCCTGGAATCCATTGCGGACGATCGAGGACGGCTCGCCCAGGCGTCGGTTGAAGACCAGAAACGTCTGGTGGCGGCTGCGGGACGGGTTTTTCAGCCCGATAGCGCGTCCCGCCGGCGGCTCATGAAAGCGAATCGACGGCAGGGCAAGACCGCGAGGATCGAACGCATTGAAACCACGCTCTCGGAAACCGGCATCCGGGCCCTTCGGCGCGAAAAGGTCTTCAACACGCCAAATGTCTTTCCCCCTGCCAACTTCGAACAACACGACATCGATGATAATCCCGACTTCCGTGAAGCCATCGAGCCCAGACACTGTTATGTGTGCAAGGCGAGCTATGCGTCGATCCATCACTTCTACGATCAACTCTGCCCGGAATGCGCGGAACTGAACTGGTTCAAACGCGGTGAACTCGCGGACCTGCGGGGCCGCGTGGCGCTGCTCACGGGCGGCCGGGTCAAGATCGGTTATCAGGCGGGCATCAAGCTGCTGCGTTCCGGCGCGCGTCTCATCGTCACGACACGCTTTCCCCGGGATTCGGCGGCTCGCTACGCGCGGGAACGGGATTTTTCCGACTGGAGCGATCGGCTGGAGATTCACGGCCTGGATTTGCGGCATACGCCGAGCGTCGAAGCATTCTGCCGCGAGATGATCGGATCCCTCGATCGACTTGATTTCATCATCAATAACGCGTGTCAGACCGTCCGCCGGCCGCCTGCTTTCTATCAGCACATGATGGCCCGGGAAGACGCTGCGTTCCCCGAAATGTCGGAGCGGGCCCGCAAGCTTCTCGGCCGCCACGAGGGGACGCGCGCCTGCGAGATTGTTTCCGCGGACGGCGCCTTGCTCAGCGCGGCCCAGCTTTCGCAGATCGCGTTACTGCCTGAAGATCTGGCCACGCCAGACGGTCTCTTTCCCAGGGGACGGCTGGATCAGGATCTGCAGCAGGTCGACTTGCGCGAGCGCAATTCGTGGCGGCTGTTAATGGCGGATGTGTCCACCGTGGAACTGCTGGAAGTGCATCTCGTCAATGCCGTGGCGCCCTTCATCATCAACGCGCGCCTCAAGCCGCTGATGATGAAGACCCCGGACCGCGATAAACACATCGTCAACGTTTCCGCGGTCGAGGGACAGTTCTACCGGAGGTTCAAGACCACCCGGCATCCCCACACGAATATGGCGAAGGCCGCGCTCAACATGATGACGCGCACCTCGGCAACCGACTACCATGCCGCCGGCATCCATATGAATGCAGTCGATACGGGCTGGGTCACCGATGAGGATCCCGAAGTCATTGCGTCGCGCAAGCTTGCGCAGCACCGGTTTCACCCGCCGCTGGACATCGTGGATGGAGCGGCCCGCATCGTCGATCCGATCATCTCCGGAATCAACACTGGCGCGCACGTCTGGGGCAAGTTCCTGAAGAACTACGTTTCGACAGACTGGTAGGAGGCGATGGAAACTTCCGTCATTCGCTATCCGAGGGTCGGCGTGGGCGGTCTTCTGCTGCGCGACGACCAGGCGCTGCTCCTGCTCCGGCGCCTTCCGCCCGAAGAGGGTTGTTGGAGTTTGCCCGGGGGAAGGGTGGAGTTCATGGAACGGATCGAGGACGCGTTAAAGCGCGAGCTGCAGGAAGAACTGGGAATCGACGTCGCGGTGGAATCCCTGCTGTGCGTCACGAATCACATCATTCCGTCCGAAGAGACGCATTGGGTCTCACCGGCATATCGGGTACGGCTCCTCTCCGGCGAGCCTCGAAATCTTGAACCGGAGAAGACTGCGGCCGTCCAATGGTTCTCCCTGTTCACGCTTCCCGAAAATCTCACCATGACTGCGCGCGCGGCCTTGAATGCGGCGCGAGCGAAATGAGGGATTTGATTGGCGCTTGCGTGTTGTTTTGGGCTTTGTTAGCATTCCCCGTTTGCGGTAACGAAAATAGTCGCAACAGTCCTCGCAACTCATCGCGAAAATCATTTTTGAAGGAGTAGTCCGCATGGCAACGAAAATTGTCGACAAGATTCTGCCGACCACAATGGTCGGATCCTACCCCCGGCCGGTCTGGTACAAGCAGCAGTTGCTCGGGCGGGACATCCGCGTTGCGTTCAAGGAGGTTTCACACGAGGAGACCTACGATGACGCCGTAGCCGCGGTGATTCGCGATCAGGAAGACGCCGGTCTGGACATCGTGACGGACGGCAACATGTGGTACGACGACTATGTCGGCGTGATCGGATCCTTCTGCTGGTACATGTACGAACGTATCGGGGGGTTCGAGCCGGCGCGCGAACAGCATCCTTCGACCGTGGGCGCCGAAAAGAGTACCGGTCAGGCGCTTCTCGATGACTGGGGAGGCGTTATCAACAGCGGTCCGGTCACGCGCGGTCCCATTCGTCTCGCGGATCTTTACAAGGTGACCAACCGTTACGCCAAGGTTCCGGTGAAAGTGTCGGTCGGCGCGGGCCCGGCCAACCTGGCCTGGCACGTGTATTTCAAGCATTACAAGAACGCGAAGGAACTCAGCTATGCGCTGGCCCCGATTTTCAACGCGGAAATGAAGGAGCTGGTTGCGGCGGGCGCCAAGTACCTGCAGTTTGAAGATCTCGGCGCGTGGCTGCCGCTGTTTACGGGCGACAAGAACGACTACACCTGGATCAAGGACGTCGTGGCGCAGTGCTGCGACGGCGTGAACGCCAAGATCGGCTGGCACTTCTGCTTCGGCAACGCGTGGGGCAACGACATTCTGAGCGCCAACTTCCCCGAGGGCTACCAGACGGTGCTGCCTCACTTCTTCGACACGCCGGGCATCGACCAGTTCGTTCTCGATTATGCCAACCGCAATATGGCGGGTATCGAATTCATGAAGAACCTGCCGAAAGACAAAGACCTGCAGGTCGGCGTGCTCGACATCCGCACCACGATGATCGAGAAACCCACCGTGGTCGCGGATCGTATTCGCCAGGTGCTCAAGTACCTGCCGGCGGATCGTGTGTACCCCAGCACCGACTGCGGTATGAAACCGCTGGCGCGCATGGTGGCGAAAATGAAACTCACGTCGCTGGCCGAAGGCGCGGCGATCGTGCGCAAGGAAATTGGCGCGTAACGTAGAGACGGTTTAACTTCTGAATTCATAGTGGAGGATACGTGGCCGACAAGAAGATTATTGCAGTGATGGGAGGGACCGGGTCGCAGGGCGGCGGCCTGGTTCGCGCGATTCTGGCCGATCCGAACGGCGGATTTCAGGCGCGGGTGATCACGCACGACCCCAACAGCGCAAAGGCGGCGGAACTTCGCCAGCAGGGCGCCGAGGTGGTTGTAGCCGATATCGATGACGAAGAGAGCCTGAAGAAGGCGTTTGCCGGCGCCTATGGCGTCTATTGCGTGACGTTCTTCTGGGCGCATTTTTCGCCGGAGAAGGAACAGGCTGAGGCCGCCAACATGGCGCGGGCCGCGAAGGCCGCCGGAGTCCAGCATGTGATCTGGTCCACGCTCGAGGACACGCGCAAGCTGGTCCCGCTGAGCGACAATCGCATGCCGACGCTGCAGGGCAAGTACAAGGTGCCGCACTTCGACGCGAAGGGTGAAAGCAATCATTTCTTCACCGATCTCGGATTGCCCGTGACTTTCCTCGTGGCGTCGTTCTACTGGGACAACCTGTACATGTTCGGCATGGGGCCGAAGAAGGGCGCGGATGGGAAGTACTCCATCACGTTCCCGATGGGCTCCAAGCGGATGTCCGGCGTTGCCGCGGAAGATATCGGTAAGGTCGCTTACGGCATCTTCAAGAAGGGCTCCGAGTACATCGGGAAGACCGTCGGCGTTGCCGGCGAGCATCTGACCTGCGGCGACATGGCCGCGAAGCTCTCCAGGGGCCTCAACATCCAGTGCGCGTACAACGCAGTGTCCCCGGAGGCCTATCGTGGCTTCGGTTTCCCCGGCGCGGAAGATCTGGGCAACATGTTCCAGGTCTACAGCGATTTCGAAGCCGAAGTTACCGGCGCCCGGAACATCGACGTTGCGCGCTCGCTGAACCCGGCTCTGCAGGACTTCGATCAGTGGCTTGCGAAGAACAAGAGCAAGATTCCGCTCGAATAAGACCAAAAAGGGGACAGCCTCCGGAGGCTGTCCCCTCCCCAATTCTCCGGAGGCTGTCCCCTCCCCAATTCTCCGTCCCCGAACCCGTTCAGGTTCCCACGATCATCGACGCGTGATGCAGGACCAGGAGCCAGCGTTCGTCTTCAAACACAAAGACGTTCGTGGCGAAGGCGCGCGTGCGGATGGTCTGTCCGCCGGAATCTGTGGTGATGTTTTCCATGCAGGTGACCCACGCGACGGTTCCTCGGATTTCCACGCGAACGTCGCCGGGATCGACGCGCATGGACGATGCGGCCTTGAATATCCGCTCCCAGGTTGAGCGGATCGCGTCCCATCCATCCAGCCGCCGCCGTCCCGGATGAATGCAGGAAGCGCTGGCGTCTGTGGCCCACACCTCGTCCATCAGATCGATGTCGAGACTCTCAAGGGCGAAGTAAAACTTCAAGTTGGCTTCAATAACCTGGTCGGCTTCAGTCATATGGCGGATACTTTCTAGCCGAAAACCTTGCGGAAGCGCAACCAGCTAATGGAGAAAACGATCGCCCCGAGAATGGCCAGCGGCAGGATCTGGTCCCAGAGGTCGGCGAGTCCGAGCCCTTTCATGAAGATTCCCCGCACAATAACCAGGAAATAGCGCATCGGCAGGATCGTTGTGAACATCTGCATCGGCTCCGGCATCGATTCGATGGGGAACATGAAACCGGAGAGCAGCATGTTGGGGACCAGGGCAAACTGGGCGCTCAGCGTGGCCTGCTGCTGGGTCTCAACCAGCGTGGCAATGAGGATGCCCATCCCGAGTGAGACGACGATGAACAACGCCGCGGCCGCGAGCAGTTCGAGGATGTTGCCGCGAAGCGGGACGTGGAACCAGAACGCGCCGGCGCCGACGATCAGCAGGACATCGACGAGGCCGATCGCCACATAAGGAAGGGTCTTGCCGATGAGCATTTCCCCGGCCCGTACGGGTGTCACCATGAGCTGTTCGATCGTCCCCCGCTCGCGTTCGCGGACGAGGCTGAACGCCGTCAACGGGACCATCATTTCCATCAGCAGTACACACACGATTCCCGGGACCATGTAGTTGATC
>DASUFH010000430.1:0-5784 GCA_036274645.1 Terriglobia bacterium | reverse complement strand
CTGGAAATCCGAGCGGCGCCGGAATCAACGTGGGGACAAGCAATCGAATTCTGACCGATGGAACGTTCGACTACGCCTACGACGCCGAGGGGAACCGGATCCGGCGCACGGAGATTGCGACGGGGATTGTCACCGAATACGAATGGGATCATCGGAACCGTCTGATCCGCGCGATTGAAAAGGATGCCGGCGGCGCGGTCATCCGCACGGTCACGATTACCTACGACATGTTCGACCAGTGGATCGCCCGCGTGACCGACGCCGACGGCGCCGGGCCGGCGCCCGCCCAGATTGAACGCTACATTCAGGACCGCGGCCAGGTCGCGCTGGTCTTCGATGGCGCCGGCCAGTTCGAGGCCCGCTATCTGTATGGACCGCGGACCGACTGGGTCCTGGCTGAAGAAACTTCGGGCGGCGTGACCTGGATGCTGCAGGACCACCTCGGAACGGTCCGCGACGTTGTCGATTCATCGGGTACGCCGTTGAACCATCTGCGTTACGAAACGTTCGGCGCCATCATCGGACAGTCCAACGCGGCGTTTGCGCCGCGGTTCTCCTATACCGGACGGGAATTCATTCCCGAACTCGACCTGTACTACTACCGGGGCCGGTTCTACGACCCGGGCCTGCGGACGTTCATCAGTGAAGACAGTCTTGGTTTTTCGGCCGGTGATTCCAACCTTTACCGGTATGTTGGAAACAATCCGCTGACCCGGACCGACCCGTCGGGGAACTTCTCGCTGACGGAAGGCGCGGGCCTCGCGTTAGGCGGAGTCCTCGGCGCCGTCGGAGGCTTCATCAAGTCTCTCGTCGTGGATCCCGTCGTGTTCGTCGCCAAGGCTGTCGGCGCCGTGGCGTTTGGCGCCGTGGCGAGTGTCACCGGACCGGACTCCTTCGCGTTCGCGCAGGCGGAAGAGTTCTATAACGAATCCATCGGTGGCCTGGTGTCGCTGTTCAACCACGTGGACGATTTTTTCCACATGTGCGCCAAGGCGCAGTTCAGAACGTTGACCCAGACGATCCCCGACAAGATCAAAGGGGCCGTGAACACGTGGATCGATGGTTACGCGGAACGCTATTACAAGGCGGAACAGTCCGGCAGTTTTGCCGACTACGTCGCAGCCGCCGCCAGCGCCACCAAGCCGATTGGAGAAATCGTTGGCGCGCTGGCCATTCCGGAAAGTATCGGTGTGGCGGGCCGCGCCGGAACCGCCGGCAAACTCGAAAGAGTTGTGGGTTATCTGACGCCGGAGAGGAGACTGGCGCACGCCGAAGCGGCCGTCGCCGCCGTTGAACGCGCCGAGCAGGCCGCAGTCAAAGCGAGACGCGCGTTCGAAGAGGTCGCCACCAGCATGGGGAAAGGCGCTGAAGGAGCGACCTCCGCCGCCCGCGGGGCGCAGGCGCGCGTTCTGGCGGAAGACGCCGGGTCGATCGCGGCCAAGACCGATGCCCTGGCCCTCGATCTGGCCCGGAAAGAGGCCCGTGTCGCCGAAGCTGTCGACCGGGCGGAGCAGGTGGTCCGGAAACTCGATAACGAACGCCTGGTGACCATTCTGGAGAAACAGGCGGCCAAAGGCGACTCGCTGATCGGAAACATCCAGAGCGCCGTCAAGACCTACGGCCAGGAAATCCTTCCAATATCCGGCGCCAATGCGAAGGCGGCTACGGTGATCAAGGAATTCGCGCGCTCCCGCGGCCTGGAAATCGGCATCCGCGCCGCAGACCCCATCACGGCAAGCGTGACGAAAGCGTTCAGCCAGGTCTTCTCGGCAAAACCGGTCTATACCGACGCGAAGTCCTTCTTCGGTGTCCTTTATAACGAAGCCAAAGGCATCTTCTTCCGCAGCGACCTGGATCTGGCGTGGGTCCGGCAAAACGGACGGTTCCTGAACAACCAGGAAGCGCTCAGGCTCGTTGATGACCTGAATCGCGCGCTCATCGCGCGCGGACTGAAGACGGAGTTCAAGCACGGCCCGCACTTCTGGGTGGTGGAATCCGAGGGAGCATCGTCCACGAAGCTGGCCAAGATCGGCCACCCCGGAGCAGTGGTGGTCTACTCCACGGAAGGCGTAAAAGCGCTGCGTCCGTGGGAGGTGACGCAGTGGGCCCTTCAGAATGCCGAGAAACTGCCCCAGAGAATCCCGATAGAGTGGTTCAAAAAACCGGCCAAGCCGGCGCTGGGGAACCCGGCAGATGTTTTCCGGTCGATCAACGAGCCCATCGGTCCCGACACGCCGTGGACCCAATACCACGTGGCTCCGGAGTTTCGCCGGGACATCCTTGAAGAAGTGGACAACATCCTCTTCGGAACGGTTGAGGAGCGAAGCAGACAGGTCCAGGACTACGCCGCCGAACTGAAGAAGATCTACGGCGAGCCACTGGAGGAGTACAAAGAACTGCTGGACATCACGGGAACGCCGGCGGAAATCGAAGAGATCCGGATGACCCTCTTCAGGTTCACCTTTGAGCTCCGTGGCCGCGGCGCCAGAGTGAATAACCCGGCGCCGGGCCGTCTCGTGGCGGACGCGCAGCCAGCGCTCCCACCGCCTCCTGTACCGGCGCAACCGAATCTCAGCCAGACGGGCGTGAGTGAGCCGGGGACCTATGAGCAGTTCCTGCTGATGCAGGCGGCCCTGAAGCAGGGCGGCGGAAGCCTCTTGTCGGAAGAACCTCCGTTTACCGCCGCAACCCGGAGCCAGGCAACCCCGTTGCAAGACACCATCGAACTGCTCCGCCTCAAGGACACGGCGCTTTCCCTGTGGCGTCTGGCGACCGGAAGCGCGCTGCCGATGACCATCCGCGTGGCGATCGCGGACCTGCCTGCCGGACAGCTCGGCGAAGCGGTCATCACGCGATACGATTCCCATGGATTGCCCGTCGACGGCCGGATCACGGTCGACGTGAATGGAGACGGACACGGCTGGTTCGTGGATACCACGCCGTTGGACGACTCGGAATTCCGGACGTCCTCGCCCGACGTGGCCGGCCGCTACGACCTGTTCACCGTGATTGCGCACGAGGTTGGCCACCTGCTGGGCTTTGACGGCGACTTCGCCGGACTCGCCCGCCATCTGGAGTATCTGGCCAACGGTCTCACGCTCTTTGTCGCCCCGGGCTTCACGGCGACACTCACCAGCGATGGCGATCACGTGGACAGCCGGGTCTACAACTTCAGCCTCATGGCGGCGACCCTCGGAACCGGCGTCCGGAAACTGCCGTCCGCGCTGGAGGCCTTGATCATTTCCATCGCGCGAAACCCCGATAGTCCATCCGCGTCTCAGCTGGGATTCGCGGACCTGGTATTCCTGGATCGGGCGGACTTCCTTTCGGCCGGCTCGAACGCGAGTACGGCCGGCGCCACAACCACGATCGCCGCGCCGCTTGGCGGCGCCGGGCCCGATGGCATCGTCAATGGCGGCTTTGCCGAAGAAGATCAGGGAAATCCCGGCTTTGGCTGGACGATTCGCGGCCAGACAGGCGTCAGCGCCGGGCAGGCGGTGTTGACGGAAGGCGGCTCAGTCTATGCGGGCCTGTCGCAGACGTTCATCGTCCCGGCTGACGTCATTGGATTGAGCTTTGTCATCGTGGGACTCCAGCTTGGCCATACTTCGGGCGAACCGCCGGACGCATTCGAGGTGGCGCTGCTTGAAGCCCACACGATGGCGCCGGTGGTGGGAACGGCGGCGCTCCTGAGCAATACCGACGCGGCCCTGAACATTCAGAGTGACGGCTCGATGTTCCTCTCGCCGAAGGTCGCCATCAGCGGAAGCGGGCCGGGCGGACCGATGACGGTCCAGTTCGATCTGACCGGGATTGCCGCGGGAACCGAACTCACGCTGTACTTCGACCTCTATGGCTTCGGCGCCGATGACAGCTCGGTGGTTCTCGATGACGTCGCGTTCCTCTCGGCCAACGTGAATCCTGTTGCGGCCGCTGACACGGCCGTTACGGATGAAGACACCCCGGTGGTCATCGCCATCCTCGACAACGACTCCGACGCGGATGGCAGCCTGAATCCGGCCACCGTCGCGATCGTCACGCAGCCCGCCCACGGCAGCCTGCAGATCGGCGCTTCGGGTTCGATCACGTATCTGCCGGCGGCAAACTTCTACGGCGTCGATACGTTCCAGTACACGGTCGAAGATGACGATGGACTGTTGTCCAATACAGCGACCGTTTCGGTCACGATTCAGCCGGTCAACGACGCGCCGGTGTTCGTCAGCATGCCGCCGGGCTCGCTGACTCTCCAGGAAGATCCGCTTGCCGATGTGGGCGACGGCGTGTTGAAGACTTCGGGCGCAGCCGGAACCACCGTGCTGGCGACCTTCAACTTTGTGTCCCGTGACGCCAGATTTGTCAACGAATTCGGACTGTACAAGGTGTCGGATGCGCTGGGAACCGTCAACGGCCTGCTGCCGGGACAGCCGGGTTACGCGCAGGCCGCGTTGCAGAACGCGATCACGCTCTTCACCACCGGAGACAATGCCGGCGCCGTCATCCAGGTCACACTGGAAGGCGGAACGTTCTACGCGTTCTACATGATCCAGAACAACAACCTCTCGAAGTTCCTCGCCACGAATCCGGGCAACAGTCTGAGTGTGGGACCGAGGGCGTTCTTCTCGGTGGTGGAAGCGAATCCCGATAGCTTCGATCATCTCCAGGGAACGGCGCAGAACGGCCGGCTGAGTCTGGCGTGGGAGGACGGCACGTTTGGCGGAGACCGGGACTTCAACGACGCGATCCTGGAAGCGACTTTTGCCAGCCCCCGGTTCGTCCAGAACGTCCCGACGGATGTTCCCGCGCAAACGTTCGTTCCGAATTCCATGGAAGACGGCGTGTTCGAGACGCCCGCAACCCCGACGCCGCTGAAGGCGGAATTCCTCTGGGAGTTCGCGGACGCAGGCTATCGGAACGAATTCGGCCTCTACCGCGTCACCGACGCCACCGGCCGCATCGGCAACCTCCGGCCGGGAGATCCGGGATATGCCGCCGCCGCGCTGCAATCCGCGACCGTCCTGTTTGCGTCCAACCAGAGCGCCGGAACGCGCACGTCCATCTTCCTGGAGCCGGGAGCGTTCTACGCCTTCTACATGGTCCAGAACGGCACGACGGCGCGGGCGCTCCAGGGGAATTCCCTGATCAACCGCAAGCCGAACGTGTTCTTCTCGGTGGCCTCGGCAAACATGGATGGGTTCGACCACATGAGGGGCAGCGTGACCAACGGAAGCCTCCGGTTCGAGTGGGAAGATCAGACCGGCGGTGGCGACCGCGACTTCAACGACGCGGTTATCTCAGCGCGACTCGTGACTCCCACTCGCGCCGTGAACGAACTGAATTACACCGCGCAGGCCACAGACGTGGACGGCGATCCGATCACCTACACGCTCCTGCAGGCGCCGCTCGGCGCCACACTGGATTCTCAGACCGGAATGCTGCGCTGGCCCGCCCTGTCCGGCGATTACCCGTTTGCCATCCAGGCCAGCGATGGCCACGGCGGTCACGCCACGCAGAATTACAGCGTGCGGGTAAACTAGCGTCCGGGACATGCTAAAGCAAGTGTTCACCACCTATGACCGGGATGACACCTCCGAACTCGATTACGCCATGGCGTAGCGGTCTCATGTCCACTGACCCGGGACACGAGGGGCGGACCCGAAGAATCCAAAGAGCTGAGTCTATCTAGTACGCGATGAGCGCCCCGGTAACCGTCATCGATCCAACAGGACTAGATTCGAGTTTTAACCAAACAATCTGCCAGGCGAGCCTGATCCGATTGCTGAGCAG
>DASUFH010000429.1:0-3081 GCA_036274645.1 Terriglobia bacterium | reverse complement strand
TGAGATAAGCGACCATCACATTCCAGGCGGTTCCGCCGAACCCCGCAAGGCAGAGTCCCACCACAAGCGCCGCCTTGAACAAATCGATTGCCAGCATCAGCGTGGGCCGGCCGAGGCTCCAGAGAACGCCGCTGCCGACCGTGTAGAGCGCGGTGGCGACAGAGCCGATGGCGGCCACGGCAAGCACACTGTTTCCAACTTCGAAGCTGCGCCCATACCAGGACATCAGGAGCGGGGACAGCAGGTATACCGCCAGGGCCGCGGTTCCCGTCACGCCGGTCACGAGCAGGATGGCCATGGAAACAATCTGACGGCAGGCCCGGTGGTCACCAGCCGCATGACTGCGAGAGAGCATGGGAAGCACGACCTGAAACAGCACGTTCGGCAGGAACAACAGCGCGATCTTCCATCGGTCCGCCGCATTGAAAAGGCCCAGTTCGTCGTATCCCGAAGACTGGCGGGTCAGCAGCATCATGACCGCCCAGGTGGATCCGGTCAGCAGGACGGTGCTGATCCACAGAGAAGCCGATGTCGCGAGGACCCCACGTTCGAACCGGGCGCCATCCAGCGGGATCGCCCGCAACGCGCACTCGCGTCGCAATACGCGGTTGCCGATCAGAAAGGTGGCCAGGCTGACGACCGCCATGCCCGCCAGCGCGCCGCCCAGTCCGCGATAGGTGACGCCCGCCCAGACGATGGGAAGAAGAATCAGGGCCCGGCCGAGCTGAATATGGGAAGTCTGGCGAAATGATTCCAGCCCGGCCAGCGCCCCGAATTGCAGCCGATTCATCATCTCGAAAATCAACAACCCGCCGGCGCCGGCAAATGCCAGTGGCGCCGCGTCGGCGGGGAAACTTCCGAGGCGCGGAGCGGCCACAATCAGAAGAACCACCATGAACAGACCCGAAATCGCGGTTGCGCGCATCGACCAGCCCACGAGTCGCCCGGCGCGGCCGGGATCGCGCTCCTTCCAGCGCCCAACAAACTTTGTCGTTGTCAGGGTGAGTCCGGCTTCTCCGAGGTTTCCGAACAGCAGGACCGTCGTCTGGATCAGCGCAAGCTGGCCGAACATCGTCAACTCCAGCATGCGGCCCAGCATCAACGCCGCAATCAGGGAGGCGCCCTGCGAAAGCCCGGACCCCAGCAGCGCCCAGATGGTGTTCCGCGCCAGCTGGGCCCGCGGCAGAGTTCCCAGCAGCCAGGACGGTCGGGGCAATGCCCGAGTCCAGCCGCCGGGAAGCGTTTGATCGCGCAGGGCGCTCTGTTCTGTTCCGTTCATCAAAGCCCCGAACCGTAGGCGCTGAATCCATAGGCGGAACGGGAACGCGGATTCCAACGATTGAGTATGGTTCCCAGCACCGGAACTCCATCGGCCAGGAACGTCTGGGCCGCCGCCTCCGCCAGCTTGTCGTATGTGTAATTGGCGCGCAGCACGAGCAGCACGCCATCCACGTGACGCGCCAGACCGCGCGCATCGGCGAATTTCAGGCAGGGAGGCGCGTCGATCAGCACGTGGTCAAACTCCTGCAGCAGACGTTGCACCAGTTCGCCCAGCCGGTTGGAATACAACAGGTGTGAGAAGCCGGCGCGGTTCGAGCCGCTGGCAATGACGAATAGATTCGGCAGCGGAGTCGGTTGCAGCAGTTCTTCCAGGTCGATCTCTTCGACCGGAGTGGAATCCGCCAGCAGGGTGGCGAGACCGTGACTGTTGTCGATCTTGAAGATCTCGTGCAGGCGCGGCCGCCGCAGATCAGCGTCAATCAGAACGACGCGTTTCTGGAATCGGCTCAAGGTAATGGCGACATTGCTGGCGACGGTGGTCTTGCCTTCCATCGGCAGCGCGCTGGTGATGAGTATCGAACGGGCGGAATGTCCGGTCCGGGCCGCCGAAAGAATCGAAACGAGGGCTCCGCGGAACGATTCGGACATGTCCGAACCTTCCTGCTCAAAGCTGATCTTTTCAATCGTTGACCAGGATCGACCGGTCAGACGTTTGACCACTTTCCCTCCGATGGGACGGGGCGGAGCGGAAGGGATTGCTCCGAGTTCGGGCAGGCCGCAGATCACCGCGTCGCCGGGCGCGCGCAGCCGCCGTACCCCGCGCTCCTTGACCGTGACATAGCCCACAGCCAGCAGCAGGCCGGCGGCGGCGCCGGAGCCCGCGTACCATGGCATACGGGGACTGTATGGTCTTCCCGGGGGGTGCGCCTTGCTGAGCAGGCGCACTTCCGCCGGCCGGACGGACGTGGCGACTTTCGCGTCGTTCAGCTTTTCCGCGATCGCGTTGTAGAAGTTCTGCGCGGTGAGCATTTCGTTTCGCAGAACGTTGTAGTGGAGAACCTTCGCCGAATAGTCGAGCGCCGTGGACGACTGATTCGCAACGGTGTCCCGCAGGGCCTGCTCCTTCCGCAGCGACGCTTCATACTCGGATTGGCGCCGCTGGCGTTCTTTCTCTCGCTCCTTCTTGATGGCGGCTTCCATCTGCGCGATCTGGGCTTTCAGGCGTTCGACCTTGTAGTTCTCAGGCGTCAGGATGGTTTCCATGTCCGCGAGTTCGTTCCGCAGGTTCGTCAGCGTCACCTGATACTGTCGGATCACGTCGTTCTGGATCATCGCGTCCGGCGCGTCCTCCCTGGCGTCGCGCGCGACGGCCTCCTGGGTGATGCGTTCGGCTTCCGCGCGAGAGAGTTCTACCTGAAGCAGCCGCAGCTTGTTTTCCGCCACGCTGTTTTCTCCGTTTCCGGGCAGGATTCCCGCCTGGGCGGAGAAGGCCTTCAACTCCTCTTCCTTCTGCTGGAGCTTCGATTTCAACTCCCGCTCCTGCTTCTCCAGGAGCGCCCTCGTCTCATAGATCGAACTGGAGCGGTCGTCGGTGTTGTCGTCGATGTAGAGGCGCGCCAGCGTGTTGACGAAGTCGGCCGAAGTTTGCGGGTTCGGCGACGTGTAGACAATCCGGACGATGCGGCTCCGCCGGTCGGGCTCCACGGAAAGACGGGTCTTGACGGCCCGAATCTCCTCCGTATTCAGTGGCGCATCCGTCTTGGACACCTCGGCTTTGCCGGGGGAATGTCCATTTTCCTG
>DASUFH010000428.1:0-2967 GCA_036274645.1 Terriglobia bacterium | reverse complement strand
TGTCCGTTTTTTTGCGAAACGCTGTTACCTTCTGGCGTCGCGCGCCTTGCGGACCTGCTTGAGTATTCGTTCCAGGGCGTCTTCCTGAAGACGCGGGGCAGCGCTGTCGATCAACGCGGCCACGGCCATCTCCGGCGAGCCCTCAAAGAACGTCTGTACGAGATGACGCAGCGCAGAAATCTTGGCCTTATCGCGGTTGACTACAGGGGTGAAAACGTAGCGGGCTTTGTCCTGTTCGTGGCGAATGTGCCCCTTCTGTTCGAGAATCCTCAGTAGCGCTCGCACCGCCGAGTAGCTGGGGGCGTCGGGAAGACCTTCCTGAACCTCCGCGGCTGTGGCTCGCTCGCGCTGGTACAGCACGTCCATGATCTGTCGTTCCCGTCGGCTAAGCGTATGGTGTCCTTTTGTCATGAATGTCCTTCCACCTCAGAAAAATTATCTTCTTTGTTTTTTTTCGAAAAACGAAACCGCGGCGCGAGGTTATCCCTTCGCGCTCTGGCCGTCGAAATCCATATCTGGGTGAGGTCGAGCAATTGTGTTCAACATGAGCGTCATGAATTTCGCATTGAAGCGTATGGCTCGACAGGACATAACGTCAAGAGAGAAAAATAACGGCGCCGGGGCGGGAAACACTGCACCGATGAAAAACGGCCCTGAAAGTGGTCGAAGTGCCGGGCTTCCCCCGGGGCCGGACTCGCGCGCGCTGCTAAAATGTTACCCGGCTCACCACGGGAACATCTTTGCGGGCCTGCTCGCGTTGCGCCGATCGTCCTATTCTTTCTCTCCGTCCATCCATCCGATGTCCTCGTAGACGATGCTGGCGAACCCATAGGCCCCGAAGTTCGCGAGATTCTTTTTGACGGCCCAGATGTCGGGACGCTGGTACATCGTCAGGGAGTGGACTTCGGCCCAGATCAACTGGTCGATCTCGTTCGCTTTGACGATCGCCTTGGCCGGGTCGAGTTCCTGTGAGGCTTCGTGATAAAGCCTGTCGATCTCATCCGAGCCGATACGCGCATAGTTCTGGCGGATGTTGGAGCCGGTGGGCTTGGCGTAAATGGACTCTCCGGAACTGATGGGGAATGCCGTGCCCAGCCATGAAAAGACCGTAAAGTCGAAGCGTCCCGGCGCGACGTATTTGTCGAAGAAGTCATCGATCGGGACCGTGGTGATTTCCACCTGCACATGGATCTGGGCAAGCAGGTTTTGAATGATCGCGGACTCGGATTTGCTGACCGCCACGCCTCCCGGAATCACAAGCTTGATCGTGAGAGGCTTGCCGTCCTTTTCGCGGCGATTGCCCTTGACGACCCAGCCGGCGTCATCCAGCATCTTCCGGGCTGTGTCGGGGTCATACGCCACGACGCCGGAGTTGTCCTGATAGCCCATCTGGTTCTGCATGAAGATGTGGTTCCCGAGCGGTATCGGATCGACCGGAAGCGGCCCGAGTTCCGCTTTCGCAATCGCCGCGCGGTCTATGGCCCTGGCGAGCGCCAGCCGGACGTTGACGTCCTGGAGGACCGGGCTCTGGCCGTTCATCGTGATGTGGCGGAAGTTCGGTCCTCCGGCCACGCGAATATCGATTCCGGGAATGTCCCTGGCCTTGTTGTAGTAATCGGCGCTGGGGCCGATATCCATCAGGTCGATTTCACCATTGGCGAGCGCGGTGGGCTGGGCGTCGTCATCGATGACGCGGAACACGAGTTCATCCAGTTTGGGTTTGTTACCCCACCACTTCTCGTTCGGCACAAACGTGAATGTTTTCGCCGTAGCGTCGAACTTCTGAAACTTGAATGGTCCGGCGCTGGTCAGGAACGTGCCCTTCCACCCGGCGTTGAACACCTTGGGATCGTTATTGGTTGACGCGGGATAGAGCGGGTAGAAGAGGGATTTCCAGTCGGCGAATGGCGTCTTGAACGTGACCACGACTTCGAACTTGTCGGCGCCCTGGGCCACATTCTCGATCTGGTTGTATCCGGTATTGCTCGAGGTCTGGTACGCCGCATTGGAGCCGTTGAGCGCCTTCCACTGCGCGATGAAATCCGCCGCGGTGATGGGCGCGCCGTCATACCAGATCGCTCGGGGATTCAGCCGGTACGTGACCACCTGTTTCGGGCTGGACACCAGCGCGGGTTCGGCCGCGAGATAGTCGGGGTTAAATTTCGGAGCGTCGGCGGCGTCGAACGTAAAAAGTTCCGGCAGGACGGCGGCGATCATGAGGGCGCCGTCCAGGACGGTTCCGTCGAGCTGGCCGTAGTTGAAATTGGATGGGAGCATGGATGGCCAGACGATTCTTCCGCCCTGGCGCACGCTGTCGCGGGGCTGCGGGTTCATCTGGTTCTGATCGGCCTTCTGTGAAATCCGCTCGGGGTTGTTGCCGCCGCCGCTACGGTCCCAGCATCCGGCGCACGCCAGCGCGACCGCAAGCGCCGCGGCGGCGAACATTCCGATTCGACTTGATTGCGCCACGTGATCCTCCAGTGTTCGTATTCTCATGTTGGCCGGTTCTCGGGCCCGGCGTCCAGCACCGCGTATCCCTCGGCGTAATGGCACGCGGCGCGATGGTCCGCGCCGGGCTCACCCTGAGGCTCCAGCGGCGGCTCCACTTCAATGCACCGCGCGCGCCTCGTGTCGTCGAGCTCATGGGCAAATTTCTGGCAGCGCGTTCGGAAACGGCAGCCGGAAGGGGGATCCGCCGGATTGGGGAGATCGCCCTGCAGGATGATGCGCCGCCGCGCTCTTTCCTTGCGAGGATCCGGCAGGGGGATCGCCGAAAGCAAGGCCTGGGTGTATGGATGCGCGGGCAGTCCGAAAACCCGGTTGATTTCGCCGATCTCGACGATCTTACCCAGATACATGGCGGCGACGCGATCCGCGATGTGCCGCACGACCGACAGGTCATGCGTGACGAAAAGGTAGGACAGTCCGATGTCCGCCTTGAGTTGCTCCAGGAGATTGATGATCCCG
>DASUFH010000427.1:0-9831 GCA_036274645.1 Terriglobia bacterium | reverse complement strand
GGGCTCGTCGAGCGCCAGCAGCTGCGGCGCCTCGTAGATGATCTTGGCCAGCGCGAGTCGCGACTTTTCACCACCACTCAGAGCGCCGACCTTCTTGAACACATCGTCTCCGGAAAAGAGGAACTGCGCCAGGTAGCTCCGCAGTTCCCCGTCCCCGGCCGTGCTGTCCAGTGTCCGGATTTCATCGATGACCTCATTGCGCGGGTCGAGATCGCCGAGTTGTTGATCGTAGTAACCAAACTCCAGCGCATCGCTCCACTCGATTTCTCCAGCCAGTGGGGATACGGCGCCGACAATCGTTTTCAGGAGCGTGGTCTTCCCCGAACCGTTGGCTCCGAGAATCGCCCAGCGTTCGCCGCGCTCAATCTGGAGATCGAGTCCGGCAATCAGAGGGGTCTCATATCCAACCGTAAGACCGCGCATACCGAGAACGTGACGACGGCCGCGGTCCGTCGGCAGGAACCGGAAGGCGACCCGCGATGAGGCCGACGACGGTTTCTCAATGCGCCGGACCCTCGCCAGCATGGTTCTCCGGGACTGCGCCTGTTTGGTCTTCTGTCCGGCCAGGTTGCGGCGGATGAACTCCTCTTCCCGGGCGATCCAGGCGCGCTGTTCGTCAAACTCCTTCTGCTGCTGCGCCAGCCGGCGGGCCTTTTCGACGGTGTATTCGGAGTAATTGCCCCGATAGTCGTTGACCCTTCCCCGGTCGATTTCGAGAATGCGGCCCGCCACGCGGTCCAGAAAGACGCGATCGTGAGAAACGACCAGAATCGTCTTGGGCGTTTCCTTGAGGAACTTCTCGAGCCACTCGATGGAGCGAACATCCAGGTGATTGGTCGGCTCGTCCAGAAGAAGCAGAGGCGCGTCCGACAACATCAAGCGGGCGAGAGCAAGGCGGTTCTTTTCCCCTCCCGACAACGCCGCGCTCGGCTGGCCGAACGATGTCTTGCGAAAGCCGACGCCATGCAGGACAGCCTCCGTCTGGGCCCGGTAGCTGTAGCCGCCATGCGTTTCGAATTCGTGTTGCAGCGTGGAGTAACGGTCGAGGATGTCGGATCCGGCTCCGTCGGAGATCTGACGCTCAAGGCGCCGCATCTCCTGTTCGGCGCCAATGAGCGACTCAAACGCCTTCAGCGCCTGTTCCAGAACGGTCCCTTCCCGGAAATCGGGAATCTGGTCGAGGCTTCCGCAGCGCAGGCCGGATCGGCGGGAGACGGCGCCACGGTCGGGTTCCGCGACGCCGGAGATCAGTTTGAGCAGCGTACTCTTGCCGGAGCCGTTGGGACCGATCAGTCCTATCTTTTCGCCGGCATTGATCTGAATGGATACGTCTTCAAGAACGTCATAGGAACCGAACGATTTGGAGACGCCTTGAACCTGAACTAGCACGACCGACGCGCTTCAACTTCAGCTTCGAGACCGCAGCCTAGCCTCGGGAAGGAGCCGCCGCGGCGCTACTGCCGCGCAGCACTTCTATCGCCTTCTGGAGCTGCGAGTCCTCGTTCGGTTGAGCTTTTTGACCACCCTTCGGAGCGGGGGCCTTGCCTGGCGGCAGACTTTCCAGATCCTCAGGACTGATATCCAGCTGCGCCTCATTGGCGGCAAAGGACTCTGTATCGGGAGAAATGCCGGCATCCTGAATTTCCTTGCCGTTAACCCGGAAGTACTTGGCCGTGGAAAGCAGCAGCGCGTAGCCGTCCGCCATCGGAATCAGCCGCTGAACCGACCCGGAGCCAAACGTCCGGCTTCCAACCAGCTGACCACGATGAGAATCGGTGATGGAGGCGGCCACGATTTCCGCGTTTCCCATCGTTCCCTGATTGATCAGGACTGTGAGGGGGGCCTTCGTCAGAGGGGAACTCGAGCCGGCAACCAGCGGCTTGCGCACGCTTTTCTGGCCTTCGAGCGAACCGATCGGCGCGCCAGTATCGAGGAAGAGGCTCGCCAGATCCACCGCTTCCTGCTCGTTCTGGCCGGCCGTATACCGGAGATCCAGAATGACGCCGGTAGCGCCCTTCTTGATCAGGCCATCGAGTTGCTTGCGCGTATCCGACGCTTTGCCGGGTCCGAGATAAGGAATGCGGACGTACGCGATGTTGCCCTCGATCATCCTGGATTCAATGGACGGCATGTGGAACGGCTCGCGCGTCACCGGAATCTTTTCGGGCTCCGCCGAGCCGCGGGAACGTCGGATCACCGACAGGTTCACCGGCTTACCCGGAGGCGAAGAGAGCAACTCGTAAACCTGGATGAGATTCAACTCGCGCGTGGTCATGCCCTCGATCGACTCGATGATGTCGCCCGTCGAAATCCCGGCCTTTGCCGCGGGTCCACCCGGCAGGACAGCCCCGATGATCGGGTAACCAAAACGCCGTCCGAGCGACGCCCCGATGCCCGGAGCCTTTTCCGGATCGTAATCCTTGTAAAACGCCACATCTTTGGGCGAGAGATAGCCGCCATTGGGATCGACAGTCTCGACGAGACCGCGAATGGCGCCGTTCATGACATTTTCCATGGAAGGTTCGTCGACGTAGTCGCTGCGAATCTTGGCCAGCACGTCGGAGAAGTAGTCCAACTGCGGCAGTGATCCATTTCTTGTCTGGAAGCGCCCCTGGGCGGCGACCAGACCGATCATGCCCCCCACGACCGCATAGGTCACGAGAATGGATGAAAGCAGCAAGACCACATACTTGCTTTTTGAAGAAATCAAGAAACCCTCCTAAAGGCCCGTCCGAGACAGGTATTACGCGAAATGATCTTCAGTATAGCCCCTCGCCGACGCGTTGTATCATGAAAATCATGCGTGTCATGGGGTTGGACGTCGGTGACCGGAGAATCGGTGTGGCGGTCAGCGACGCCTTGCTCTTGACCGCCCAAATCCGTCCGACCATTGAGCGCGAACGATTCGAAACGGACGCCCGCCGCCTTGGAGAAATTGCCCGGGAAAATGAGGTTCACGAAATCGTCGTGGGCCAGCCCCTGCATATGGACGGCCGGGAAAGCCGGCAGAGCGAAAAGGTGGCCCGTTTCGCCCGCGCATTGTCCAAGTCGTTGAAAATACCCGTCGTTCTCTGGGACGAGCGTGGCACCAGCATCGCCGCGGAAGAACATCTCGAACAGATGGGAATGAAATGGCGCGAACGGCGACGTCACGTCGATAAAATGGCGGCTGCCATGATTCTCCAAAGTTATCTGGACAGCCGGCCCAAATGACGACCCGTTTGCGACAGACCATCCGGTTGGCGGCGGTGTGCCTGGTGGTGGCTTGTGGAGCCTTAGGGTATCTGGCGACGCGCCTTTCCAAACCCTATCCGGAGACCGCCTCCAACGTGATCGTCGACATTCCCCGTGGATCTGGCGCGCGCGAGGTCATCCGGACGCTCGGCGAACGCCACGTCATCGAAAATGAATGGGCCGCTCTCGCCTACCTGGTCTTTTCGGGAACGCGCGGCGATCTGAAGGCTGGCGAGTATCTGTTCGACCGGCCGATGACGATTCCTGAAGTCATCGAGAAAGTGGTGAACGGCAGAGTCTACCTGCACCGGTTTACCGTCCCTGAGGGCCTGACTGTCGGAGCGACGGCCGCCAAGTGGGAAGAACAGGGGTTCGGACCCGCCGCGGACTTCCTGCAGGCGGCCGACAAGGCGGCGCCCCTGATACGTGATCTCGATCCGGCAGCCCGCAACGTGGAGGGCTACCTTTTTCCCGAAACCTATTTCTTTCCCAAGGGCGCCTCACCTGAAAGCGCGGTTGCCGCGATGGTCGGACGTTTCCGAAGCGTCATCGCCAAGTTGAAGGGAACCGCTCAGGGAGCGGCCTGGCCGCTCGGACTCCACGAGACCGTTATTCTCGCCTCCATGGTTGAAACTGAAGCGGCGGCTGCGGAGGAACGAGCGCTGGTATCGTCGGTCTACCTGAACCGTCTGCGAAAACGGATTCTGCTGCAGTGCGATCCCACCGTCATCTATGCGCTGGAGCGGGACAAAAGGTACCAGGGACGGCTGACCCGGGCCGATCTCAAATACGAGTCGCCGTACAACACGTACGTCCATCACGGGCTCCCCCCCACGCCGATTACCAACCCCGGATTTGCCTCGCTCCACGCGGCCGCCTATCCCGCCGCGACCAGCTATATCTATTTCGTGCGCGGCGCCGGCGGACGGCATGTCTTTTCGGAAACGCTGGCTGCGCATAACCGCGCTGTCGCCGCCTATCGGGCGATGCAGAAGGCCGGACGCTGACTCCAGCGGCCCTCAGCGGACCGCCGGTCACGCGTTTCGGAAGATCTTCAATGGACCGCGCATCACCGCATGTTTCCGGTGTGCCCGAGTGAATAGCGTCCTGGCTGCGGCCAGACCGTCAACCCATGAGGCTCCTTGCCCACCGGGACTTCCTTGACCGCGCCGGAAGTCGTGTCAATCGCGTAGACAACATTGTCGTAGCGGCCGGAAAGCCACAGGGTCTTCCCGTCCGCGCTGACATTCCCCATGTCGGGACTCCCGCCGCCGGGAATCGGCCAGGTCGCTTCGACAGCGCCGCTGGCAAAGTCGAGAACGGAAACGCTTCCCTTCCCGTGCGGCTTGCCGCGCACTTCATGCGAGCCGCGATTGGCCACGTAGAGTTTCGTTCCGTCGCGACTGGGATAGAGGCCGTGGGTCCCGATACCGGTCGGCACGAATCCGGTCTCCATGAACTGCTCGCCATCGATCACGAACAAGCCGTCCGCGTGCATGTCGGCCACATAGAAGAGCCGGCCATCGGGCGACACACGAATATCCTGGGGCATCCCGCCTTTGGACAGCTTGAGATAACCGAGTACCTTGCGGTTGGGAATATCGATCTTGGCCAGCTGCCCGTTGAACTCACACGTGAAAATGGCAAAGCGCCCGTCGATGGAGAAGTCCGCGTGATTGATGCCGGCGCACTCGGGAACCGCGATCGACTCCTTCTTTTCCATGGTGTGCGGGTCGCGCAGATCGAGACGCTTCAACGCTTCCGCCACGACGATCGCAAACATGCCGTCCGGCGTGAAATACATGTTATAGGGATCGTCCACGGCGATGGACTTCCCCGCCGTGCCCAGGACCGGATCGATGGGCGTGAGACTGCCGTCAGTCCGGCCCTCCGCGTTGTTGGTAACCCATAACGTCTTCATGTCCCACGACGGAACGATGTGCTGCGGATTCACGCCGGCGCGAAACGTTCCGATCACTTTCATCGATTCCGGATCGATCACGGAAACGTCGCCCGACTGGCGATTGGGCACGTAGACGCGCGACAGCGCTCCCGCCGTGGCGGGACTGAACTCGCGCGTTTCACTGTAGAGATTCGAAGCGTCCGGAACCGGCGGCATTCCCGGAATCGTTTCCACAACGGGCCTGGCCGGCTCGGGCGCCGGCGGCGCCGGCGCCGGTTTTTCCTGGACCTCGGAATGAGATCCCGCGCACCCGGACACCGCAGCCATAACCATCAACATCAGAGCGAAGAACAGAATGAATCCCGCGCCGCGGACCGCCCGCAGCGCGGCTGTCGCCGCGCACACCCCCATACGTATTACCCCCGGAAGAATTATCGATGAAAACCACTGCCACATTGGATTGCAGGTCACCCTGCCAAAAGAACCGTCGCGCTTGCTCCTGTATACTGAAGCCGTTTTGAAAATGCATTCTTTCCAGGAGAAACGTCAGCCATGCCCAAGGAATTTCTAACGGATATCAAGACACTGCGGGAACGCGCCCGTCAGCATATCGAAGAAGGCGCCGTCACACCGGGATACAAGGCGGACCGGCCCACCGTTATCCGAATTCTAAACGAAGCTCTGGCGACTGAGATTGTTTGTGTTTTGCGGTACAAGCGTCACTTCTTCATGGCCTCCGGAATCAACGCCCAGAGCGTCGCCCAGGAATTCCTTCAGCACGCCACCGAGGAACAGGGGCACGCGGATCAGATTGCCCAGAGAATTGTCCAGCTCGGCGGAGCCCCGGACTTTTCGCCTGAGGGACTGCTTACCCGCAGTCACGCCGAATACGTGGAGGGAGACTCGCTCATCGACATGATCCGGGAGGATCTTGTCGCGGAGCGGATCGCCATCGACAGCTACCGCGAAATGATCGTCTACCTCGGCGACCACGACTCGACCACGCGAAGGATGCTCGAAGGCATTCTCGCCATGGAAGAAGAGCACGCCGACGATCTCGTCACACTCCTGGAAGAACTCGGCAACAAATCGTAACTGCGCCTTTGCACAACGGAATCATATTGAGCCCCAAACGTTCTCAGGGAAACGCGGGGGAGCGGCGATACTGCTCCAGGCTCTGCTGCTTCCGATCGCGTTCGGAAAGGACGGGATTGCCGTAGGGCCAGCGGATGCCGACTTCCGGGTCGTTCCAGATGATCCCTCCCTCGGTTTCCGGAGCATAGAGTCCGCTTTGCTTGTATTGCACCTCGCAATACTCCGACAGTGTCGCAAAACCGTGCGCGAAACCCACCGGCACATAAAGCTGGGTCTTGTTTTCCGGGCTCAATTCGATGGAAAACCACTGGCCGAAAGTGGGCGAACTGCGCCGCAGGTCGACGGCGACATCGAGAATGCGGCCGACGGTGCAACGAACCAATTTGGCGATCGGGGCGCGCATATCCTGGTAGTGCAGCCCCCGGAGCACGCCGAACCGCGACGCGGAATGGGAGTCCTGGACAAAGTTGTCCGCAATGCCGGCAGCGGCAAAATCCCGCTGGTGGTAGCTCTCAATGAAGAAGCCGCGTTCGTCCTTGAAGTAATCGATGTCGACGGTAACCAGATCGGCCAGGGGCGTGGGCGTGATGCGTGTTTTCATGAATCTTCCGCGTCGTTCATAATCATTCGATGACTGTTTATCTGGGCCTCGGCTCGAACCTGGGCGACCGCATCGGTTACATCCGGCGCGCGATCGAACAGTTGGAGGCGCGCGGCGTAGCGATCACCCGCGCCGCATCCATCTACGAAACCGAACCGGTGGATTCACCGCCGGAGGCGCCGCAATTTCTCAATACTACCGTGGAAGCGCAAACGTCGGCGACGCCGGACGCGCTCCTCGGAATCTGCCTGGAGATCGAGCGGCAGGAAGGGCGGGTGCGGCCCGCTCCCAACGCTCCTCGCACGCTGGACATCGACATTCTGCTTTTTGGCAATGAAATCCATGAAAGCGCCGGCCTCGTCGTGCCCCACCCGCGATACACGGAGCGCCGCTTCGTGCTGGTTCCACTAAACGAGATCGCGCCCGACGTGGTGGACCCGGCGCGAAAGCAAACGGTGGCTGAACTGCTCGCTCTCTGCTCCGACGAAACCGAGGTCCGGCTTTACGGACCGCCGCCGGCGCTGCCCGCCGGACGGCGGTGGTGACCGGTCCGCAGCGGCAGCCACCGTCCCCGACGACAATCGGTCATTAACCGAGGGTCATTAACCGACGAGAGTCCGGATTCGCGCCTGCAGCTTCCGGCTTTGTCGCACCGACTGCGCGGCAAGAAATACGGTGTTCTCACCGGCGATACTTCCCACGACCTCGGGCCAACCGGCGTCGTCAATGGCCTGCGAGACGGTCGAAGCGTGCCCGTTGCCGGTCTTGAGAACGACGATATTCTGGGCGGTGGTGACACCGGTGAGGAAATCGCGAAGAATCCGCCGCACCGTGTCCTCGGTTGGCCGGGGCGGTTCATGTTCCATCACGGTATAGACTCCGCCGGTCTTGGCGAGACGCAGTTCCTGAATATCCCGTGACAGCGTGGACTGGGAGACTTCGATTTTCCGGGACTCCAAACCCGCGAGCAGTTCCTCCTGACTCGCGATCGGGTGGTCTCGCACCAATTCGAGAATGGCCTTCTGGCGGATTTTTTTCATGAGCTTCGCGCCTCTGGGGCGTTGTTGAAGTCACGAATTATACACAAAAAAAAGAAATTGACCGCCGGGGGACAGTTCCGCATACTTATGCAGCACCATGAATAACTATGCAGACCTCTTGTCGATTGGCGCTGTGTCCCCCGCGGATTTTGGCCGTCTGCTCAACCTGGCGGCGGCTCAACGCGGGAGCCGGCGCGACTACGAACTGGCCGGAAAGAACATTGCCCTGATCTTCGAGAAGCCGTCTCTGCGCACGCGCGTGACGTTCGAAGTGGCGATCCGCCAGCTCGGCGGCTGGCCCATCCTGCTCGGTGGGGCGGAGAGCCGCCTGGGGGAGCGCGAAAGCGTTCCCGATCTGGCGCGAAATCTGTCGCTCTGGGTGGACGCCATTGTCGCGCGGGTCTTCCGTCATGCGGACCTCGAGGAGCTGGCGCACTACGCGACCATTCCGGTGGTCAACGCGCTGAGCGACTGGGAGCATCCCTGTCAGGCCCTCGCCGACGTGCTGACGCTGGCGGACTTCTGGCCGGAGTTCGACGGCAAGCTGCTGGTATACGTGGGAGACTGGAACAACGTGTCGCGCTCGCTGTGGAAAGCGGCGGAACTTGCGGGCATGTCGTTCCGCGCCGTCTGTCCGGCCGGCTATGCTCCGGGGGCCGATGAAGCGGTGCTGTGGTCGAGCGATGTCGCGGCGGTTGAAGGCGCCGACGCCATCTACACCGACGTCTGGGCCAGCATGGGACAGGAAAGCGAAACCGAGGCTCGAGCCGCCGCGTTTCAACCGTATCAGGTGAACGAACGGCTGATCGAACGTACGGGCAAGCGGCCCTACTTCATGCACTGCCTGCCCGCGCACCGCGGCGTGGAGGTGGTTGACGCGGTGATCGACTCCGAATATTCGCTGGTCTTCCATCAGGCCGCCAACCGGCTTCCAGCGGAAAAAGCAATTCTTGTTTCGCTGTTGGAGAACCATCATGAAGCATCCGGTGAAGAAGGCCGTGCTGGCGTACTCGGGCGGCCTGGACACATCCATAATCATTCCGTGGCTCAAGGAAAACTATGGATGTGAAGTCATTGCCATGGTCGGCAATGTCGGCCAGGACGATGATCTCGGAGAAATCCAGGAAAAGGCGCTTCGTACCGGAGCGTCGCGAGTCTACGTTGAAGATCTGCGCCAGGAGTTCGCCACCGGCTTCCTCTGGCCGCTAGTTCGCTCGGGCGGCGCCTACGAAGGCAAGTACCTGCTCGGCACATCAATCGCGCGGCCGTTGCTCGCCCGCCGCCAGGTGGAAATCGCCCTCGAGGAAGGCGCCGACGCGCTCGCGCACGGCTGCACCGGCAAAGGCAACGACCAGGTCCGCTTCGAGCTCACCTATAAGGCGTTTGCGCCTCAGCTGCGCATCATCGCGCCATGGCGCGAATGGGACATTCAGTCGCGTCACGACGCCATCGCCTACGCCGAAGCGCGCCATATTCCGGTTGCGGCCACCGCGGAAAAGATCTACAGCCACGACGCCAATCTCTGGCACATGAGCCACGAAGGCGGTGTCCTCGAGGATCCCGGACATTCCCCGCCCCGGGACCTGTTCATGATGACGCTGGATCCGCGCGAATGCCCGGACGGAGACAGCGAGATCACCATCGATTTTGAGCAGGGTGTTCCGGTCGGCCTCAACGGGCAGAGTATCCGCCCGGTGCAGATGCTCGAAGACCTGAACGAAATCGGCGGGACAAATGGTATCGGCCGCGTGGACATTGTCGAAAACCGCGTCGTCGGCATGAAGTCGCGCGGCGTGTACGAGACGCCGGGCGGCACACTGATCATGGCGGCGCACCGCGAACTGGAAGCGCTCTGCCTGGACCGGCAGACGCGCCATCAGAAGGATCAACTGGCGATCGTCTATGCGCAGCTCGTCTATGACGGTCACTGGCATACCCCGCTGCGCGAAGCGCTCGAC
>DASUFH010000426.1:0-10301 GCA_036274645.1 Terriglobia bacterium | reverse complement strand
ATGTACGCGTTGGGCGGGAGATCCGCCGCCAGGAATCGATATCGGCCCTCCGGAACGGACGGGAACACGAACATGCCCGAAGGATCAACCGTGACGTTGGCGTTGGCGGCGCGGTCGGCGCCCGGCATCGCGGCGCCGGCGGGCTGAAGGCTTAGCTGAATGTCTGGCGCGGGCGGACTTGCCGGCGCCGCCACATCGCTCACGCCGGGAGCAGGCGCCGGTTCGGTGGTCCGGGTCATCTCCTTGCCATCGATTCTCAAGCGCGCGCGAAGTTCCACCCCGGGACGAACCTCGATCGTGACGTCATCGAGATTCACCGTCCCGACATCGACGCGGGTCCGGCCCCAGAATCCGCGCGCGGCGCCCTCCGCCGCGCTGGCGATCAGATCGTACGATCCAGGCAGCACGTTGCGAATTTCGAAACGGCCCAACCGATTCACTTTTACGTTCAGATTTCCCGAATCGCCGGAGGCAAGCAGCGCGTTGACGTCACGCGGAACAAGCGTCAGTTGACTGGAAGCCGGACTCAACGACTCGGAGGAACTCTCCGGCGCCGCGAGCACACGGCCGGATATCGTGGCGGTCGCTTCCGCGCGCACCAGAATATCGATCGCTGAAACCTCGCCTCCGTCCGTCACGATGACGGGAGGAACGAGGCGCGCGTCAATCAACCCGGGATAGAAGGTTCTCGCGTAGGCGTCCGACGGGCTGGGCAGTGGCCCCGGACGGCGCGGGTCCACGGCAACGAGATAACTGCCCGGCGGAAGCCAGAACAAGCGGTATTCTCCGCGGTCGTCCGTCTGCGCCGATTTGATCGACTTCAGAATGCCCCGGCCGTCCTTATATGCGGTCTGGTAGGCGGAAATCGTGTAGTTCGTCAGAAGCCTTCCATTGGGATCGCGTAAGTGACCGCTGATAACGCCTCCCTCGACCAGATCAAACGATATGTCCGCGGGCGTATATCCCGGAATGATGGTCACCTCGGCCTTCAGCGTCAGTGGAGCCTCCAGGCCGGAAACGCCACGAGGCAACGTCCCGAAATAACCTTCGCGCTGCACCCGGACCGTGTAGTTTCCCGGCGCCAGTTTCCTGAAGCTGAATCGCCCGTCCGTGTCTGTAAGGGTGACCGTGACCGGCATGGCGCCCGCATCATCGATATCGTCACGAGCGGTCGTGTCCGTCACGCCACGCTGCGCGGCTGCAGCGCCCACTCCCGTCCGGGCGCCTGTTACGGATATGGTCTCTTCGGGAAAGGGCGTCGATTCCCGCAGCGCCACCCCCCCACCGGAAGCCGGGATCGGCCCCTCGAGAACCACCTGGGTCTCCGGAACGCCGGCCTTGCCGCCGGGATGAGTAACGCGTCCCTGAATGACGCCGTTGTAGACGGGTTTTTCCTGAGGCCTGACTTCCGCCACCGCGAAAATCAGCATCGCCAACACCAGCCCAGTCTTCATGCCAGTCTCGTTCAGTTGCGAAGCGCCGTTGCGGATCCCCGGAACGGCGCCGTCAGGTATTGCTTCGCCTCCGCCTGAGCTCCGTAGGAGTCGTTGCCGGTGTTCACTGCCTGCTGGTATGCGGCGATCGCACGATCGCGAAAGCCACGAATGTCATAGATCTTTCCGAGATTGATATGGCACCAGACCTCCACCCAGGCGGGTTTCAGGTCGCCATTCAACGCGTCACGAAACTGTTGTGAGGCAAACTGCAGGTTTCCCTCTTCGAACAGCGCCTCGCCCAGACGAAACAGCGCAAGGCTGCTCTTCGGGTTCATGTCGATCGCGCGCTGGTATTCCCGGATCGCATCGTCCAACCGGTCCTCATTCGCATACTCCTCGCCCCGGCCGATCGCCACGTCGAGTCGAATGCCTGGCGAGATGCGCAGAATCTTCTTTTCGGGATCGACCTGAATCTCCCGCGGTTTGCGCACGGTCGCGATCTGGAACTCGCTGGACACTCCGGCCAGTTCCACCCGTTCGTACTCCGGCTCGCCATCCGTCACGATCTCAAGCTCCACCGGCATGCGGAACAGGTCGAGGTTCTGTTTGACGGTTCCCCGCACCAGATATCCATCGGGCGTCCTGAAGACGGTGTATTCCGTCTCAAACTCCGGCGCTCCCCAGGCGCTCAACCATTGCTCAAAAAAGTAGTTGAGATCCTCTCCCTGCACCGTCGAAGCCAGCCGGATGAACGCCTCGGTCGACGCGGGGGTATCGCGAAACGCCTCCACATAGCGTCCCATCAGATCGCTGAACTTGCTGTCGCCCATGACCCATCGCAGCATGCGGAGGATATATGCGCCCTTGTACTCCACCAGCGCGTGGTACTCGATCGTGTCCTTGGGAAGATCGCCGGCCTGAAGCGTTGTCATTCGACCCTCGTATGCGAGAGCCTTCACCAGCGCCTTGTCGGCCTGAACCTGGAATTCGGAAGGCGCCAGCTTCTTCTCGAGGTACATCAGGCTGGCAAATTCGGCCATGCCATCCGCCAGCCAGGAATCCGCCGGTCTGGCGACCGCGATCTTCATCGGGAACCACTGTTCCGCGAGAATGCGCGCCAGCGAGGCCTCGTCAAAGTCGCTGCGGAACCTGGAAGCGGCCAGGATCAGAACGCCCGGGGATGATCGCGAAGTCCAGCTGACACCGTCGACCTCGACGATATGGAAGACCGGAAACTGCGGGAATCCGAATGTCGACGAATAGAAATCCAGAATGCGCGCTGAAGACACCTGCAGGTACCTCGCCCCGGCCGAATCCGCATTCAACGTATGCACGTCCACGGTCGCGCGCGTGGTTTTCAGCTCGTCGGTCTTGTATGGTCCCGCAGCCAGCAGTCCCCAGAACGACGGCGTGAATGTTGCGTAGCCGGTCCCGGCGGAGGGCACATCCGTCACCGGAGTCCAGCCGTTCGGCACGGTCACATGCAGAACCATGGTCGCTTTGTCGCTGAATGTCCCGTTGGTGGGGTACCACTTGCCTTCGTAAAGCAGCAGCGCCGACCGGTCCGAAATGCGCAGCAGTCCCGGATCCCGATCGGCCGGATCCAGATCATCGGGATCGAGCCGTCCGGAATAGTCGATCCGCACGGTCAGATCCTCACTGGCGGGACGGCCACTCAGGTCGATCTCCACCGACGAATTCCGGTCGAATTGCCGGAATCCGATTCGCTCTCCGGCAATCGTGACATTGGATACGCGAAGACGGCGATCGAGGTCGAACGCCGCAAACGAATTCTGATCCAGCTGCCGGAAACGAATCTCGGCAGTGGCCCTCAGCGAGCGCTCCTCCGAATTGATGGTGGCGTCGATCGTGTACGACTCGACATCGATTTTCGGACGATCCGGATCGGCCCCCGCAGCAGGCCGCACGCGCTGAGCCGCCTCTCCGGCGGGAGCGAATGCAAACAGCGTCGTAAAAAGCGCCGTCAATAGCGCCGTTAAAAGAATCGGAAACTTCATTGCCGTCACCGTCGGGAACCAATCCGCCGGATGGTTGCGATCTGCCGGATCACGCCAATCCGCCGGATTGAACCGCGTGTTCCCAGCTTTGAGGTTTCGACCGTGCGCTGTCAAGGAATCGTCACCACGATTTTGGCAATGCCGATGTTGTCGGTTTGATCGTAAACACGAAACGCAATCACATGGTCGCCGGGCGCCAGCCCCCCCGTCACATAGGTAAACGATTCAGATTTCGAATCCAGAATCCCGTCGTTCGGGAACACCGGACGCCACTCTCCGGCGTCGATGGCTACCTGGGCGTCAACCAGAACGGACGTCGCGTCGGACGCCTCTATTCCGATGCGCGCGCTGCCTGACGGCCCATCGCCCAGTTCGCGCATACGGACGTCGGGTGGCGTATTGTCGACGATGAACGGCCGGCTCTCCATTTCTCCACTGAGCGCGCTGCCGGCAGGATTGGACAGCAGGTCGCTGGCGATCACTCGCAGGACATACATGCCGTCAGGAAGAGTGTCGGATTCGACCGTGAAAAAGCTGTCGTCGATTCCCATCTTCAGAGGCTTCCACGCTCGGTCGGAGACCTCTCGATAGTAGAGGTCGTAACGCAGCAGGTCCTGATTCCCATCCACTGCGGTCCACTGAAAGGCCTGAGCGCCCTTCTGGTTCACACGGCGCGGGGACGGGCGCTGCACCGGCTGGCCGGCGCGAATGCTGGCGCGCGCAACTCCAAGTTCGTTGACCGGCGCCGTGCCGGCGGATGTGGCAGGCTTCGCCAGAGCAATGCCCTCGGGCAGGGTCTCAATCGAAGTCACCTCGGGCTGCAGGTTTGGCGCAAGATACGCCAGCATGACCGCGTCGAGCGCCGCTGAGCGCTGGCCCTCGGATTTGAGCGTCGCCTTCCATTGAATGAACCGGGCCTTCGGACTCGACACCGTGCCGTCCGCTCCGACGCGCGTCCAGTCCGACCATGTCTTGTCTGGTGTTCCGGTGTTGCCCGAACGCGTCTGGACTTCGATGAGTCCGGCCTGTTGCGCTTTCCAGGAAACCCGTCCCCAGGACGAAACGGCGCCGGCGTCATGGACTGTGGACTCGTAGGTTCCCGTCCGGCCGGGCGTGTCCGAAAGATGGAACAGCTTGCCGGCGCTTGCCGAAGCCGCATAAACCTTTCCGGCGGCTTCCAGAAGCCTCGTCGTCTGCTCTTCAGTGGACTCGACCAGAAGCGTTGTGTCGCGCGGACCGGTCAGCGAATAGATGCGTCCTTTTGAACCGGTCGAAAACAACAGCTTTCCATCGCGCGGCAGCAGCGAGTAGACCATCTCTTCGCCACGCCACAGGGTATTGACCACGCCGTCCGGACGGATCTCGATGATCATTCCCGACACACCCGCGGAACGGGCCGGCGTTCCACGCGGCCCTTCATCCGCTGAACTGATCACTTCGACGGACTCGACGGTGACCTCCACGCGCTGGGCGGCCAGCGGAACAGTGGACGCCGGACTGGCGGCGGCGCCGCTGTCGACGCCGCTGGACGATGTGCGCGCGGCGCCCTGATCTGAGGAGCCGGAAGCGCCACTGCCATTGACCATCGCCGCATAGACGCTGCCGTTGGGACCAATCGCCAGAGCGTGGGTCTCACGCATCCCCGAATCGAAAAGAACAAACGCCTTTCCAGCGGGCGAGATCCGGTACACATACCCTTTGGGATCGCCACCCGCGATCAGGTAGCCGTCGTTCCCCATCGCAAGCGAGACCACGTTGGTCTCGTCGGTATCGTAGAAGGGAGCGCCTTTCCCGTTCGAATCGATGCGATAGATGACGCCCTTGTCACCGGTACCGGCCAGCAGGCGGCCTTCACGATCGAAGATGAGCGACCAGATGTATTTCGCCTTGGGATCGAAAAACACCTGGGGCGAGGCGCCGGGCTCAATCTTGTAGATCTTTCCGTCGGGGGACGAGGCGGCATAGAGCGTGTCTTTGGCGTCCACCGCGAGCGCCAGCACATCCAGTTCGGCCAGGTCCGCAACGACTTCGCCGACTCCCGACGGATTGACCTTGTAAACCTTGCCGTCGTGACCCGTGCCCAGGTACACGTTTCCCTTCGAGTCCGCCACCGCCGAAAAGACGAACGGCTGTTCCGTATTGAAAACGGGATCGAAGCGCGGAGCCAGAATGAGTTCACCTTCGCGGGTCAGCGACACCCCGTCAAAGTGACCCTTCTGAAACTCCTCCCAGGTTCGAACTTCCCAGAACGACGGCGTAACCGCCGCAAGGGGCGCCGCCACAAGCAGGATGGCAAGTATCGCGTATGACTTTTTCATGGCCCTTCGGTTCGATCCGCGTCTACGGTTTCACGTTAAGAGTCAGCGACCGCTGACCCTGGATCACGAACTTGGACGGCGGCAGCGCATACTCCCGAACGGTGGAACCGGAAGTGGGAGAAACGTTCCGGCTCGACATACGATCGGCGCCCAGCGTGGCGCGCATCGAAGGCGGCAGGGACGGCATCTCCTCACCGCCAATGACGACACCCGGTTCTCCGCTCACCAGTTTGATATAGAGACGGTCGTTCTGGCGCAGCTTGTTCAGTTCGCGAATCGCCGCGGGAAGATCCTTCGGAGCGCCGGTCACGCCCCGCTTGAGTTCCGTATTGGTGATGGTCGTTCCATCGCCGACGAATAGCTGCAAGGGACCTTCGGGCACTCCGGTCGGCGCCTGGATCGTGTACCGTTCCATGGTCACTTCGCCGCCGACCGTGTTGCGCAGATATGCGGAGATCGTCACATCTTCTCCGGGCTTCACCTCGTTCCGGTCCACCGAGATCCGATCCAGCGTGACGCTGGCCTTCCGCTCCGCCGAAACGATGTCCAGATTGATCCGCTCGATTCCCGAATAGTCGAAACCGCTGGTCATCAGATACTGCAACGGGGCAACGGTCGCTATCGATGTGAGCGTCGCGCCATTCATGTCGGAAGAATAGACGTTGGAAATGCGAATCGGATCGTTGTTCTTCAGCTGAACCTGGCCGCTTACCGTCAGTGTCATCTCACCCAGTTCACGCTCACTGGCGGTGATGGCGCTGAAAACCGCCAGATTCATCAACGCCGGCGTGAGCACCTTGTCGCGCGCGATTTCAAACCGGTAGTCGTTGGCGGCAGCCTTTCCCGATTTCACGTTAAGGACCACCGGAATCATGTCGGGAACAGCGCCGACCATACCCGCAATCCCGGTGGACCGGTCTTCGGTAAACGCGCCCACGACATTGAGCGGCGTCGTGATCTTCATCGAGTTGTCGAGTTTCGGCAGCAGCGAGATGACATATGCGGTCGACATGGGCAGGCTGAGCGGCCCGGCGGAAAGGTAGGGGTGTCCGAAAGCGTAGATTCTGTCGCCGTCAACATAGGTCACGGTCCCACTCGCGCTGACACTGATGTCTCCACGAGCGAGTTCGGCGCTGACCGGCGATCCGGGCGCCAGGCGCTCCGGCTTGTCCTGACCGGTGGAAAGAACGCTTCCGGTTCCGCCGGACTGGACCGGGCTGAAGCCGAACGCGTTGAAAAACGGCGCCAGTTCGCGAATGGCCGCAGGCGACACGCCGGAAATGGAGAGCGGCGTCTGAATCCGCGCCATAGACGATCCGGCAAGAGCGGCATTCGCGGAAAGCGTCTCCGGCGCAAGCGTCTCGGCCAGCGATCCGCCGGATCGAGCGCGGGCAAGCAGACGATCCATGTACGCCGCCGGTGACTCCGCGGCGGCAAATCCCGGCCTCGCCGCCGGCGCGCCACCTCCGGGTTGCGCGGCGTTTCCGGCCGCGGACGGACCGAGCAGGCTGAGCATCTGACCGATCGGCTGAATCCCGGCAATCGGCTCCTTGGAAAACGGGAACGCAAACGCGACGGCGCCCACGAGCCGGTTGTCCACATACACCGGACTTCCGCTCATGCCCTGAATGACCCCGGTGCGATCCAGCGGCCCACCGGACAAGCGGGCAAGGATCAGGTCCTGTTTGGGACCGTAGTTCTTGAGGACGCCTAGAATGTCGACCTGGAATTCCGATATGGCCGTTCCCTCAAACACGGTTCGTCCCACGCCCTTCATGCCGGCGCGAATCTCATCGACCGGGAAAAAGGCCCCGCCTGGAGCAGGGGTCTCGGCCCTGACGCCGGCTGAAGCGATCGCTCCAAGGATGCAGAGGACAACGGCTATCGTTATGTTTTTCGTTTTCATGGGATGGGCGCCGGGTGATTGGACCGGAAACCAAATGTTTTCGGTCGATTAAGAGAATAACTCATATTTAATAGGCTCATGGTTAATTCGTCGTCGCCGGACCACGCCCAACCAGCGCAGCCCCTCCAGGCAATCACTGGATTCGTCCTCGCCGGCGGGCAGAGCGCGCGCATGGGTCAGGACAAGGCCGGTCTCCCCTGGCGGGGAAAAACCCTGCTGGACCACATCGTCGATGTGGTTTCAACGGCCTGCCGTACCGTGCGCGTCGTTGGGCGCTCCCCCCTTTGCGATAACCACCCCGGCAGCGGCCCACTCGGAGGTATTGCCACCGCGCTGGCCGTCGCCACCACGCCCCGAGCCCTCATCATTGCCGTCGACATGCCGCTCATCACCCCGTCCTTCATTCAATGGTTCGGCGCCCGAACGCTGGCCTCGACACATCCTCTCGTCGCGTGCAGGATCGGATCCGGCTATCCGATCTGCCTCGGCATTGACCGGTCGCTCGAACCCGACGCTCGAAAACGCGTTGAAGCCGGCATCCTTGCCGTTCGAGAGTTTATAGACGCGTCGAATCCGGAAATCGTTCCGGAAGAAGAACTGGAAGACGCCGGATTCTCACGAACTCTGCTTCTCAACGTGAATACGCCGGCAGACTGGGAGGCAGTGACACGGTTTTCCTGACCGTGCTTGCAGAGGCGGTCTCCTCGCGACCGTCCCCCGTCTGCTTGCAGGGGCGGTCTATGACCGCCCGGTGTTTCGGAGTGAATTCTTGTGAAAACAGGGCTTCCACTCCGGAAAGTCGGGAGGTCATCGACCGCCCCTGCAAGCAGGCGGGGCATCAATCCAGGATGTTCATGAGGCGGTCGCGGCCGGACTGAAGGTTTGAAATCGTTACCGAAGCGCCGTGACTCGCCAGATCTTCCAGGGAGTAGCGGCCTGTCGCAACAGCGACGGACTGAAAACCGGCGCCACGCGCCGCGTCAACATCGCGCGGGGTATCACCGATGACGAACACATCTTCGGAAGGGAACGCCTGCCCACGCCGCGCAGCGGCGATTTCGGCGGCGCGCCGGACCAGAGAGATCCGGCATTCGGAATCCGATCCAAAACCGCCAAAGGCAAAGTAGTGATTCAGTCTTCCGCGCTCCAGCTTGATACGCGCCCCGGCCTCGACATTCCCGGTTGCCAGCGCGAGCATGACTCCCGAATGAACGGACAGAAGATCCAGGAGCGCGTTGACGCCGGGCAGAACTTCATAGGGCGAGACCTGGATCTCGTCGCGCAAAAAGGCGATGTACGCTTCGAGAATCGCATCGAGCCGGGCCCCGGTTTCCACACCGCGCGCCAGACCGGCTTCACGCACGATCGACGGATCGGTCTTTCCGTGGAGCAGCATTCCGTCCATCGCATTGTCGATGTCGAGAACACTTCGAAAGGCCCGATTCATGGCGCGAATGCCCGCGCCGCCCGTGCTGATCAGCGTCTGATCCACATCGAACAGGAATAACTTCACCGGGCTATTCTAGCTGGCTTTGGTTAACATTCCGGGCGGTCATCGACCGCCCCTGCAAAGTCAGGCGCCAACGTGCTCGTAATCCGGCTCCAGCAACTCCTGCGCTTCGAGCGGATCCATTTCCAGTTCGAACTCGCAGTCGGTATCGACACAGATGAATGCATGTGAAAGCGCGGAATACGCCATTTCTTCATGGCTCGCGCATAGTGGACAAATCATTTGGCGCCTCCCTTCGTTATTAAGCCCTTGCACTTTTGATTCCAGGATCGTGTTTAGACCGACGGCCTAAATATTCGTTTGGTCCGTTAGGGAATTTGTTTATGCTTCTCGCCGCTTATGCGCGACATCACCCTGGAAGAACTGCGTTCGTTTTCAGGACGGTCGAACACACTGATTACCGTGGACGCGCCGCTGTTCGGAAATGTGATGTTGTTTCAGGGTCAGATGATCAATCGCGGCACACGTGTTGAGCCGGAAAAGATCGGATATGCGGTCGGCTTTCCCGAACCGCATCGAATTGTTGCCGCGGCCACTCGATTCTGGATCCAGGACAGCGCCGGCGTCAGGCGGCGCAAGACGCGCGACGAAATGGCGCGATTACTGAAGGAGTCCTGAGCTGAAGGCTGTGGCCGGCAAACGTCCAGCGGCTGTCGCATACACCTTAAAGCAACGTCTCAAAGCCGGAATGATTGGCTGGGCGGGCTATCTGGCCATTGCAGTCATTGGCCGATCCATCCGCTGGCAAACCTCTGGAGAATCCAACCTCAGCGCGATTTATCAGACGGGAAGTCGCGCAATCTTCACCTTCTGGCATGGCTCGATTTTTCCGGCGACGTTCTTCTGGCGCCATCGCGGCATTGTCGTTATGACCAGCCGGAACGCCGACGGAGAAGCCATCGCGCGCTGTATCCGCCGATTCGGCTTCGGCGCGGCGCGAGGATCCAGTTCCCAGGGAGGGCTGCGGGCCCTTGCAGAAATGGCGCGGGAAATCCGGGAAGGCCGCGACGCCGCATTCACGGTGGATGGCCCCCGCGGCCCGCGCCACGTGGCCAAACAGGGCCCGGTGCTGCTGGCATTCAAGACCGGCGCGGCGATCTTCTGTTTTCACAT
>DASUFH010000425.1:0-26699 GCA_036274645.1 Terriglobia bacterium | reverse complement strand
CGGGCGCGCCGGCGTGGAGCGCATCCGGACGTCGTATTTTACCGACGAGACGTGGCAGGCGACGAGGGTCGTGTTTGATCTGTCCAGACCGGTGCCGTATGTGATCGACGACGATGGCGCCGGGCATGTGCGTGTGGCGTTCGGCAAACAGGCCCCCAGCGTGATCGAGCCGCCCCGCCCGATGCCGCTGACCGATCTGGGACCGCTTCCGGAAGTCGTCGGCGAGCCGCCGGCTCCACAGCCCGAAATGATCGCTCAGGTTGCCGGTATGCAAGAGGCCCTGGGGTCCGCGCTGGCCAGGCCGGCCGCGCCCCCTGCGCTGCTGTCGGTCACGCTGCCGGCGCCGGCAGCTCCAGTGGCAGCCGTTGCGGCCAAGGCTGCGCCGGCAGCTCCAGTGGCAGCCGTTGCGACCAAGGCTGCGCCGGCAGCTCCAGTGGGAGCCGCTGTCGCCGGGCCCGCGCCAGTTGCTCCGATGGCTGCCGCTGTGACCCGGCCCGCATTGACCGCTCTGATTCCTCCGACTCCAGGCCCTGGCAACCCGGCTTCACCGCAGGCGCAGCCGGCGCAATATTCGGGTGAAATCATTTCGCTGGACCTGAAAGACGTCGATATCAAGGACTTCTTCCGGTTGATCAGCGACATCAGCCAACTGAACGTCGTCCTCGACCCGAATGTCGGCGGCACGCTCACCATCATGCTGAAGGACGTGCCCTGGGATCAGGCTCTTGATGTCGTTCTGAAGAATTATCAGTTTGGCACGCAGCTGCAGGGCAACGTCCTGCGTATCGCGACCAACGCCACGCTGCAGGCCGAAGAGGCCGCGCGCAAGGCGGCGCGGGACGCCATGGAGGCGGCAAGCGATCTGGAGATGCGCGCCTATCAGCTGAACTACACCAAGGCGGACACGGTGAAGCCGATGCTGCAGCGTTTCCTGTCGGCGCGTGGCGAGATCGTCGAAGACATCCGCAAGAACACGGTGTTTGTCAAAGACGTTCCCACGAATTTCTCCAAGATCGACCAGATGGTGCACTACCTCGATACGCCGGCCCAGCAGGTCGAGATCGAGGCCCGGTTGCTCGTCGCCAACAAGTCGTTCAGCCGCGACATCGGCAACCAGTTGGGCTTCATCTTTGGCGCGAACCACGGAAACATTCTGACTGGTGGCACCGGTGTGTCGAGTCCGTTCAATCGGACTCCTGCGCCGCGCGTGAGCGTGGGGTCGGGTAGCGGCCTGCCGCTCGCCGTCAATCTTCCGGACGGCGCCCAGTCCGGCCTCGCGTTCCTGATGCAGCCGGGCGGCGACATCCTGCTGGATGAGATCATCACCCTGGCGGAATCGCGTGGAACGGCCAAGACCATTTCGCGTCCGAAGATCACCACGCAGAACAACAAGTCCGCGACGATCCAGCAGGGCACGCAGATTCCGGTGCAGACGACGGTGAACAATACCGTGTCGGTGCAGTTCATCACGTTTGCCCTGAAGCTGACCGTGACGCCGCAGATCACCGAGGCCAACACGATCCTCCTGGATGTGGCGGTCGAAAACAGCCAGCCGGACTTTGCCAGGACGGTGGGAAGCGGCATCCCGTCGGTTTCCACGCAGCAGGCCACGACGCAGGTGCTTATTCCGGACGGCGGCACGGCGGCGATCGGCGGAATCCTCATCGACACGGATTCGCTGAACGTCAATCAGGTGCCGGGCCTGGCGAGCATTCCGGTCGTCGGCGCGTTGTTCAAGGGAACGAAGACCATCAAGAGTACCGGTGAACTGCTGTTCTTCGTTACCGCCCGCGTTCGTCCCCCGGATGTCGTGGAGGCGGAAAGCCGGTAGCTATGGCAACTGGAGCCGCGTTGGCGCCGTCGATGAACCGCGTGTTCGCCGCGCTACGCCAACGCGTCCCCGGCGCTCAGGCGCTGATACTGGTTCGCGCAGACGGGACGGTGGTTGACCAGTGCGTCATCGACCGTCCGTCGTTTCAAACGGAGGGCCTGGCCCAGGAATACCTTCCGCTCCTCCATATTGCCCGCCGCGCTTCTGAAGATATGGGCGCCGGTGATGTGGCCGAGCACATCGTCGTCACCGATTCCCTGATTCTGGCGGCCTGCCGCGTTGGCCTGAAGCACTTCTCCATCATCGTCGCCTCCAGCGGCGAACATCTCGGTCGCCTGCGCTTCGAACTGAAGCGTATCGGCGGCGATCTCCGGGATGTTCTGCGCCGCGAACGGTAGCTGTCGGATGAATGGGGACAGCCTCCGAATTCGGTGGAGGTGGCGTTGATAACGCGGCATTTGTCAGCCGAATTCGGAGGCTGTCCCCATTCATTCACAGCTTCATAGACCGCCCAACGATCTTGTTTGCGGCGCCGCTTTGGGATTCGCGCGGCGCCCGCAGCCGGTCCTTTAAATCGATTCAATCCGCCGCAGTAAGACGCTATACTCCACGTTCTTGCTTTTATGAATCTGAAGGAACTGAAGGAAGTCATCGAAATTTTCATCTCACGCGATTCGATCGAGGAGTTGGAGATCGAAAAGTCGGGAGTTCGGTTGCGGATGAAACGGGCCGGCGCAGCGCCGGTTCAGCCGGCAGGCATCGTGTATGCGGCGCCGCCGGTTCAGGCGGCTCCGCCGCCGTCCACGGTCAGCGCGTCCGGACCCGTGGAAACAGCGGCAGACGATCTGGTGTACGTCAAGTCGCCGATTGTCGGCACCTTCTATCGCGCCAGTTCTCCAACGGAGAAACCCTTTGTTTCCGTGGGCGACCATGTGGAGAAAGGGGCCGTGCTGTGCATTATCGAAGCGATGAAGCTGATGAACGAAATCGATTCTGAAGTGGCCGGCGAGGTTGTTGCGGTGCTGGTGGAGAACGGGCAGGCTGTGGAGTACGGCCAGCGCCTGTTTTCGATCCGTCCCCGCTAGCCGGGCGGCGCGTTCCGTTTTCCTGGTCGAGCGTCATGTTTAGAAAGATTCTCATCGCGAATCGCGGGGAGATTGCGCTGCGGGTCATCTGCGCGTGCAAGGAACTGGGGATTCGCACCGTAGCCGTTTTTTCCGAAGCCGACGAGCACGCGCTGCACGTCCGCTTTGCCGATGAAGCCATCTGTATCGGGCCCGCCAAGAGCGTCGACAGCTATCTGAGTTTTGCCAATGTGATCAGCGCGGCGGAGGTCTCCAACGTCGACGCGATCCACCCCGGATACGGCTTCCTTTCCGAGAACGGGGCCTTTGCGGAAATCTGCGAGGCCAGTCGCATCAAGTTCATCGGGCCGTCGTCCGAGGCGATCCGAATGATGGGAGACAAGGCCCGGGCGCGCGCGGAAATGCGGCGGTTGGGCGTGCCCGTGTTGCCGGGGAGTTCCGACTTCGTCTCCAACGAACGCGACGCGCTGGCGGTGGCCGAGGAGATCGGTTATCCCGTCATCGTCAAGGCCGCCGCCGGCGGCGGCGGTCGCGGCATGCGTGTCGCCACCAGCCGAAGCGAACTTTCCGTGGCGCTGCATACCGCCCAGACGGAGGCCGCCAACGCGTTCGGTTCACCGCATTGTTATCTGGAGAAATACGTTGGCCGGGCCCGGCACATCGAGTTTCAGGTGCTCGCCGACGAGCACGGAAATGCGATTCATCTGGGCGAGCGCGAATGCTCCATCCAGCGTCGCCACCAGAAGCTGGTCGAGGAAGCGCCGTCGCCGATCATGACCTCCGAGTTGCGTGAACAGATGGGGGCTGTTGTCGTGCGGGCGATCCGTGAGATCGGCTACACCAATGTCGGCACCCTGGAGTTTCTCGTCGACGAGAACAACCAGTTTTACTTCATGGAAATGAACACCCGTATTCAGGTGGAGCATCCCGTGACCGAACTTGTGACGGGAATCGACCTGGTGCGCGATCAGATCCTGGCTGCGGCCGGATCCCATCTGCCCCACCGGCAGGAGGACATCCGGTTCCGGGGGCACGCCATCGAGTGCCGTCTGAACGCGGAAGATCCCTATACGCATAAGCCGAGTCCGGGCCGGATCCACGCCTGGCATCCACCGGGTGGGCCTGGTGTGCGGGTGGATACGGCCGCGTACGCGGAGTACGTCATTCCGCCGTACTACGATTCGCTCATTGCCAAGGTTATTGCGCACGGATCAACCAGGGATGAGGCGATCAACCGGATGGAGCGCGCCCTCGACATGTTCGTGATTGAAGGCGTTCAGACCACCATCCCCCTGCATCGGGAAATCCTCCGGCATCCGGATTTCCGGCGGGGCGCGCTGTACACCAGATTCATCGACCAGATGCGGGAGGAGCGCGCCCGCGGCGCCGGCGGGTCGGCGGCCTGAGCGGTATGCGAACGCTGCCGCGTCTGTACGCGATTGCCGACGCGGCTTTCGGCGATCCGGTTTCGCTGGCGGCGGCGTTGTTCGAGGGCGGCGCGCGCCTGGTCCAGTTGCGGAACAAGGATGCGGCGCCAGCGACGCTGCTCGCCCAGACCGAGGCGATACTCCTCGCGGCGCCTCCCGGCGCGCTCGTCATCGTCAACGACCATGTCGATGTGGCGCTCATCGCCCGCGCCGCCGGCGCGCACGTCGGACAGGACGATCTGCCGCCGGAGGCTGCCCGCCACGTCCTGGGACCGGAGGCGATCATCGGTGTCTCCACCCACAATCTCGAACAGGCTCTCGCCGCCGACCGCGCGCCGGTGGACTACATCGCCGTCGGTCCGGTGTTCGAGACGCGACACAAGGCCTCCCCGGCGGCGGCGCTGGGGCTGGAAACACTGGCCCTGATTTGCCGTAGCGTGACCAGGCCCGTGGTGGCCATCGGCGGAATCACATTGTCGTCCGCGCCCGCCGTTTACCAGTGCGGCGCGCGCTCCATTGCGGCCATCGGCGATCTTGTGGGCGCTCCGGACATCGCCGGACGCGTTCGACAATGGTTAGAGGTGGCGTGAACAGCCCGATCTCTCTTTACCTTATCCGCACGCCGCGTGGACCCTGCCTGGTGTTTGCTTCCTCCGAAACTGTCCGGGTGTGGGAGCAGACCTCGACCGACCATCTGCATCAGGCCATTCTCTGGCTGCGGTCCCGCCACAATCGAGTCGTGGCCTGGGTTGGCAAGCTGCTGGAAAGCGCGCGCGCGTACCACGGTACGCTCGAGGACCGTCTGGATCCCGCCGAGCGCATCCTGCGGGCAATGGCCGGCGCAAATGGTTTTGTGGTTTACCATGGAACGTTTCCATCCGGGAGTGAAGTTCTGGGATACTTTCGCGCGGCGTTGCGGCGCCAGAAGATCAAACATTGGACATGGTTCGCGCTGGACTGGGCGGCAATCGCCGCGGCGATTCCGTTGAGCCCACTTCCCGGACCGAATGTTCTCCTGTACTACCCGGTATTGCGCGTCTTCAGCCATTATCGGGCCGTGTGTGGCGTGAAGGCGGCCGTGTCGGCCGCCGATATGGAGTTGCGTTTTGCGGCGGCGCTGGATGAACTGGAGGGCATTCTGCGCACGCCGCGCCGGGATACCGGCGCGATTCAAGCCGCGGCCGACGCGCTGAACGTGGATGGACTGGGTCCGTTTATTGAAAGGATGGTTCCGTGACTGCGCAAGCGTCCGAAAGAGCCGGCGTTCCGTTTGACCGGGTTCCCGGAAGCACGGCTCTTTTTCTGCGCTACGTACAGGATTGGCCCCGGGTTGCGGCTTTTTATGATCGTCCATACGACATCGCGTCCATTGCGGCGTTTTCCCGGGAGTGTCCGCGGCCGGCCGGTCCGGAACTGGAAAGACTGTGCGCCACGCTCGGCGCGCGGCAGAACCGTTGGGGCGCCGGTCTTCGCGGAGTCGACAAATTGCGGTCCGGCGCCGTGGCGGTTATTACCGGGCAACAACCCGGTTTGTTTACCGGACCGCTCTACGCCGCGCTCAAGGCCATTTCCGCCGTCAAACTGGCGCGGGCTCTGGAGGAAATGGGGATACCGGCGACGCCGGTCTTCTGGATTGCTTCGGAAGACCACGATCACGCCGAAATCGAGTGGGCCGCGGTTTTGGATGAGGAGGGCGGGCCAAAGCGCGTTCAGGTTCTTTTGGAAGGCAGGCCCGATGCGCCGGTCGGATGGACAACCTACGGCGCCGATATCCGCTCCGCCACCGCGGAGTTGTTCGAGAGCCTGCCGGCGTCCGAATTTGCCGGAGAGGTCCGCGCGGCAATCGAAACGATTTATGCGCCAGGCGTGTCTCCGGTGGACGCCTTTGCGCGCCTGCTCGCGCGCCTGTTTTCCGCTACGGAACTGACCCTGGTCGATCCCCTCGATCCGGCCATGAAGGACCTTGCCCGGCCGGCGCTGGAGGAGGCGGTCCGGCGAAATCCCGCCATCCGTGCGGCGGCGCTGGACGCAAGCCGCGCGTTGACAGCGGCCGGGTATCACGCGCAGGTTCATGTTACGGAACAGTTCACCGGACTGTTCAGCTATGAGCAGGGTTCGCGACGGCCCCTGAAACCGGCGGCGCTGGATTCGGCGGAGAATCTGAGTCCCAACGCCCTGCTGCGGCCATTCGTGCAGGATTCGATTTTTCCCACCGCCGCGTACATCGGGGGCCCGGCGGAAATTGCCTACTTTGCGCAGGCGCGCGCCGTGTATCGCGTCTGCGGCCGCCCGATGCCTCCGGTAGTACCCCGCGTCAGCGCGACGTTTGTCGAGCCGCGCATCGCTCGCGCTCTCGACGCCTACCGGTTGGAGCGGACCGACGCGTGGCGCGGGCGTGAGTTCCTGGCCGAGCGGGCGGGGCGCACTCTGGAAGGCGCTCCGGCGTTTGATCACGTTCGGGACGCAGTCGGCTCGGAGTTGGAGTCGCTTCGTCCGGTCCTTACCGCAGTTGATCCGACGCTGAGTGGAGCGCTCGATACGTCGATGCGGAAAATCCTGTATCAGGTTGAGAGTTTGCGTACACGCTATGTGCATGCGGAATCCAGACGCAGCGAACTGATGGACCGACGCCTGGACGCCATAGTTCACGCGTTCTATCCGGAGAAGAAGCTGCAGGAGAGGGAAGTCGGTATCCTGTCGTTTCTGTACCGATATGGGTTTGGTTTGATCGGAAGAATGGAGGCGAAACTCCTTCTGGATGGACGGGAACATCAGTTTGTGGGGATTGAATAATCCATGAAGATCGGCATTACCTGTTATCCCACGTACGGAGGCAGCGGCGTCGTCGCGACTGAACTCGGCAAGGAACTGGCCGCGCGAGGCCACGAAGCGCATTTCATCAGCTACGCACTGCCGATCCGGCTCACCATGACAGAACGTATCCACTTTCACGAAGTGGAGGTGTTGTCGTACCCATTGTTTGAATATCCGCCTTACGATCTGGTTCTCGCCACCAAGATGACCGAGGTCATCACCCGTTACGACCTCGATGTGCTGCATGTGCACTACGCCATTCCGCATTCGATCAGCGCATACCTGGCGAAAATGATGCTGCCGGAACGAAAGGTGCCTGTCGTGACGACGCTTCACGGCACCGACATTACGCTGGTCGGCAATGACCGGTCGTATTTGCCGATCACCCGATTCGGAATCGAACGCAGCGACGCCGTGACGGCGGTGTCCGACTACCTGCGGCGGCGGACCATCGACGAGTTTCAGATTCAACGTCCTATTTCGGTCGTGCCCAACTTTGTGGATTGCGATGTCTACGCCCGCTCCGGCGACATGCGCCTGCGGTCCCGGTTTGCCGAGCCGGATGAGGGCCTTCTGATTCACATTTCCAACTTCCGTCCCGTCAAACGTGTCGAAGACGTCGTGGCGGTGTTTGCCGCCGTGCGCAAGCGGCGCCGGGCAAAATTGCTCATGGTGGGCGATGGTCCGGAGCGGCCCAAGGCCGAATGGCTTGCCAGTACCCAGGGAGTGGCGCCAGACGTGCATTTTCTAGGAAAGCAAAGTGAGATGGCGCCATTTTTGTCAGTGGCAGACATCTTGCTTCTTCCTAGCCAGGACGAGTCTTTTGGTCTGGTGGCTCTGGAGGCGATGGCGTCTGAAGTGCCCGTGATTGCGACACGGGTGGGGGGGCTCCCGGAAGTCGTCGAGGACGAGGAAGACGGGTTTCTCCGGGAGCCGGGTGCTGTTGATGAAATGGCCGACTGCGCCATGCGGATACTGGCGGACGGGGACCTTCGAGCGCGAATGGGACGCGCTGCGCGAGCCCATGCGTCGCGCGATTTCTGCTCACGAAAGATCGTGCCCCGGTACGAGAATCTGTACGAATCAACCCGCCAGGCAATCTAAAGCGCGTTCGGCTCCGTCCAATGCCAATGAGGTGCACGCCCATGTATAAGGAGTACGTGTCCGAAGAGGTTCTTTTGGATCCCGAACTGCGCAGCTCCGAAGTCCTGGATTTCGAGCGGCGCCTGCTTAGCAAGGTCGTGGGGCAGGATCGGGCTGTCCGTCGCATCGTCAACATGTACCAGATTTACCTGGCTGGAATGGCGGCGCCCGGCCGTCCCGTGGGCAACCTGCTGTTTCTGGGCCCGACCGGATCGGGAAAGACGCGCGTGGTCGAAGCCTCCGCGGAGATTCTGTTCGGCAATCCGCGCGCGTTCATCAAGATTGACTGCGCGGAGTTCCAGCACAGTCATGAGATCGCCAAGTTGATCGGCTCCCCGCCGGGCTATCTCGGCCACCGGGAGACGCCGCCGCTGTTGACCCAGGAAGCGGTCGATCAGCACCAGACGGAGCGTGTCAAAATGAGCTTCATCCTTTTCGATGAAATCGAGAAGGCCAACGACGCGCTGTGGCAGCTTCTGCTGGGTATTCTCGACAAAGGCACCCTCACTCTGGGCGACAATCGCAAGGTGGATTTGTCACGCGCCGTCATTTTCATGACATCGAATCTCGGCGCGGTCGAAATCCGCGATCTGACCCAGGGCGGGATCGGGTTCGTGTCCGGCACGCCTCGCGACGAAGCCGCGCTCGCCGATCTCGATCGCAAGATGTATCACACCGCCGTGCAGGCGGCCAAACGGCGGTTTTCGCCCGAGTTCATGAATCGTCTGGACAAGATCGTTGTTTTCCGCGCCCTGAATTCCGCGGATCTCGGACGTATCCTCGACATTGAACTCGGCGACGTTCAGAACCGGGTCCTTGCCTCGCAGCCCGGCAAACAGTTCGTGTTTCGCTGCACGGCGAGCGCCAAGGAATTTCTCCTGGAGCGCGGAACGGATGCCGCCTATGGCGCCCGCCACCTGAAGCGGGCTATCGAGCGCCATCTGGTATTCCCGCTGTCCAACCTGATGGCGACCGGCCAGATCGGTCTCGGCGACACCGTGAAGATTGATCTGGCCTCCGACGGGGAGAAGCTGACGTTTTCGCGGGAGCGCGTCCTGGCCGGGCGGGCTGCCGAATCCGCAGTCAGCTCCATCCGCGGCCGACGCCCAACCGGGTCGGGCAAGTCGGGCTTTGAAGCCGAACTGATCAGAACCGTCTGATCGGCGGTACCTCCAACCGGTGGTGGGTTATGCGATCAGCAATGAACGCATAACTCACTGCTGGCCATTCCAGGCGTCTTTAGCGTTTTATGACCAGTGTCAGGCGATCCGCAGTGAGCGCATGCTCACCGCCGGCCACTGAAACGATTCCACGAAAGCGTCAACGCTGTCGCGCGCCGTGACCAGTCCCAGACAATAAAGCAGTGGCAGGAAGTGGTCGTAGGTCGGGTGAGACATTGCCGCCATCGATCCCAGTTTCTGAAATGCCGCCACCGCCTGGTAGTCCCCTTCCTGAATGCGCTCCCATATCGTTCGATCAAACTCCACCGCCCAGTCGAAAGGCTGATCATGGTTGGATCCGGGACGCCATTGCAGGTTATGGACCATATTCCCTGAGCCGATGATCAGAACTCCCTTCCTCCGCAAAAAGGCCAGCCGCCGGCCCAGTTCCAGATGGAATTCCGGTGGTTTGCTGTAGTCGATGCTGAGTTGGATGACCGGCACGTCCGCCGCCGGAAACATGTACTTCAGCACGACCCAGGTTCCATGATCAAAGCCCCAGGCCTTATCGCCATAGACTGGAAGCGCAGGAGTCAGGGCCTCCGAAACCTCCCGGGCGAGCGCCGGCGCCCCCTTTGCCGGATAGACAATGTCGTATATCGGTTGCGGAAAACCGTACATGTCGTAGTTCATATGCGGCGCCTCGCTCACGGTGACGAGCGATCCGCCCTGCGTGAGCCAGTGCGCCGAAATCGACAGAATGGCGCGCGGCCGCGGCAACCTGCGTCCGATCTCAGCCCACACCGACGTCCATTGGTTGGGCTGAATGGCGGACATCGGCGTCCCGTGTCCGACAAAGAGCGCGGGCATCGCGTCTGTGTCGGGCGCTGCGGTCAGCTGGTTCAGCGTGGATTCAAGCGGCATTGTTACGCGCGAACTGGATGCCGCCGCCAGTGTGGTCGCCCCCAGCATCCCGCCGATGAAAGTTCTTCGGGCATAGTGTTCAGACATACCAACCCCGTCCTGAAACGCGTCTCGGAGATCACAAGCGCGATAGGTTGATCCTCCCGGCTCTGTTCCCTTTTACTCCAAAAGACCGGCCGGCCGCAATCGATCGGCCGAGGACCGGCCCCGCCTGCTTGTAGGGGCGAATGAATGGGGACAGCCTCCGAATTCGGCTGACAAATGCTGCGTTATCAACGCCACCTCCACCGAATTCGGAGGCTGTCCCCATTCATTCACAATGATGACGTCATATGAAGACCGCGAAGAAGGTCGCGCTAACGGTTACGGACGTTCTCCAGAATCACGGTCAGGATGGACTTCCCGGTATGGCGCTCGATCCGAAACTGCCGCGCCCGGCGGGCGGCGCGCGCGCCGCAACTCGGTGTACATCGTGTACACGTACGATGCAGATGCGGGGGACGCGGTGGATCGCCGCGCCAGGATTCAGCGGTTATGCTTACGGGCGCCCTCCACGCGCTTTCCCTGTGACTTTCAAAGTGTTTGGGATATCCTGCGGCGCATAAGCGGCTTTTGATTAGCAATTACGCAACACAACGAAGCTCAGGCGCGGTAGCGCGGTCTGGAAGGAGGCTCCTATGAGCAATGTCCTGATGGGTCTCGTCGTGGTCGAAGTGGTCCTGACGATCATCGGTCTGGCCATACTGATGTGGCGGGGCTTGCTGGGAATGAAGGAAGACGATCATCTCGTTCTCAGCAAGGCGGAAGCGCACCTGGAACGAGAGCAGCAAGCCATCCGGCATCGGTCCGATACGCTGGGTAAGTACCTGAGCAAGCTCGGAATCGCCTGGGGCGCCTTGCTGGCCGCCATCATCGGTTTGTGGTTTGTCGTTGAGTTCCTCTAGAGCGCGTAGCGGCGGTTGTCGAAGATGTGGCCGGTGATCACGCGCTGGAGTTTGATCGAATCGATCGGCTAGAGCGCGTAGCGGCGGTTGTCGAGGATGTGGCCGGCAATCACGCGCTGGAGCTTGATCGAATCGATCGGCTCCCACGCCATGAGGCGGCGCAACGCGGCCAGGGATTCACGCCGTTTGGTTCCATCCGTGATGCGCGCCAGTGATTCGATTGCCGATCGTTCCACCTGAGCGGTGGCGTCGCCAACCAGCGTTGAGGCTGCGGCGCATTCCGCTTCCGAAGGCCGGGGGCGCTTGAGAACTCGCGCCAGGGCCGTATCCATCGCGTAGATGGCGATTGCCATGTCGGCAAGACGGAACAGCAGTTCCTGTTCTTCCTTGATGGCGCTCAGTCCCGCGGCGCCCTGGGCGTATTTCTCGAGGGCCAGACCGGCGGTAAAGAGAAATGCCTGCTTCGATTGACGGAGCGCGGCGCGCTCGGCCTGCAGTGGGCCGTCCGGCGCGCCGACCGTCACGCCCGTCCAGACTTCTTCGGCGGCGGCGTGGATCGCCTCATGCAACGGCAGGCGTCCGGCCGCAGCCCGCTTCATCAGCATGTTGAAAATGATCAGGCGGTTGATTTCGTTGGTGCCTTCGAATATCCGGTTCACGCGGCTATCCCGGTAATACCGTTCCACCGCGTATTCCGCGCTGTATCCATAGCCGCCATGGATCTGCACCGCCTCGTCCACAATGAAGTCGAGCGCTTCGGATGCGTATATCTTCAGGATGGAGCACTCGATGGCGTATTCCTCGATGGCCTTGAGCGCCTGGGCCGGAACGCTCGCGTCAACCGCGGCCAGCGCAGCGTCGATGGAGGCGACTGCGCGATAAACCATCCCCTCCGTTGCCCACGCGCGAATCGCCATCCGCGCCAGCTTTTCCTGGATCGCGCCGAAGCGCGCAATGGGACCACCGAAAGCCACCCGCTCGCGGGCATAGCGGACCGATTCATTCAGGGCCGCCTTGCCTGCGCCCAACGCGCCTGCGGCCAGTTTGGCCCGGCCGAGATTCAGGATGTTGAAGGCGACATGGCGTCCCTGCCCGACTTCGCCGATGACCGCGTCAATCGGGATTGACGCGTGATCGAGAATGAGCGTGCGCGTCGAGGATCCTTTCAGCCCCATCTTTCGCTCCTCAGCGCCTGTTGAAACACCGGGGGCGTTTCGTTCCACCGCAAAACAGGTGAACTCCCTGCCATCCACCTGGGCGAAGACGATGAAGAGGTCCGCGAACGCGGCGTTGGTGATCCACATCTTTTCGCCGTTCAATATCCAGCGTGACCCGTCCGCGCTGCGATGGGCGGTGGTTCGGGCCGCCAGCGCATCGCTGCCGCTTCCGGATTCGGAGAGGGCATAGGCCGTGATCAACTCGCCTTGAGCGATGCGCGGCAGGTATCGGGCCTTGAGCGCTTCAGTCGCGAAGTAGCCGATGGGCAGCGCGCCGATTCCGCTCTGACCGCCGAACGAAACCGAAAACGACATTACCCGAGCCATCTGTTCGGCGACGATCGCGGCGGAAACCTTGTCGAGGTCGGCGCCGCCATACTGTTCCGGAATCTCAATGCTCAACAGTCCAAGGTCTCCGCATTTTCGCAGGAGCCCCACCGTCACGTCCCAGTGTTGCCGTTCGATGGCTTCGAGTTGCGGAAGAACTTCCTGCTCGACGAACTGTTCGGCCGTGTTCCGGATCAGGAGATGCTCTTCGGTAAAATCCGCCGGGGTGAAGACCGACGCCGGCGGAGTGTCCCTCAAGAGGAAGAGTCCTCCCTTCGAGGCAGGTGATTCACGCATCATGAGCCTTTTTCATTCTCTGAGGACGAAGGGGTCTTCTTTCGGAGTTCCTTGAGGAATCGTGGCAGGCGGGCCAGCGCGGCCTGCTGGGCGAGAAGTTCCTTGATGGGGCGCGCCGGCGTTCCCCAGAGCAACCCGCCGCCGCGGATATGTTTGCCGCTCGGCACGCCTGCTTGCGCGCCAAGGATGCTGCCCGCGTCAACGGTCACGTGATCGGCTATGCCGACCTGTCCGCCGATCAGCGAGCGGGCGCCAATAATGGAACTGCCGGCGACCCCGGTCTGGGCGGCAATCACAGCGTGTTCTCCGACTTCCACGTTATGGCCGATCTGAACGAGATTGTCGAGCTTGGCTCCGCGTCGAATAATGGTGGCTCCGAGGGAGCCGCGATCGATGCAGGTATTGGCTCCAATCTCGACGTCATCTTCGATGATCACGCCGCCGAGTTGTGGGAACTTGACGTATCTCTCGCCATCCCATACGAATCCGAAGCCGTCGGCTCCAATCACCGCTCCGGCGTGGACGGTCACCCGGTTGCCGATCTCCGCTCCCGCGTATACGACCACGCGCGGATAGAGCTGCGTGTCGTTCCCGATGCGGACTCCGCGGCCGATGTAACATCCTGCCCCCACGCGCGTTCCCCGGCCAATGACAGCGCCGGGTTCGATGACTGCCGTTGGATGGATGGCTGGCCCGGACGTGTCCGGTTCGACAAAAAGCGTTGCCGCCCGGGCCATCGCCAGCTTTGGCGCGCGCACCACGATGACGGTCCGGTCCGGAAATGGGTTCCGCTCCAGGAGGATGCAGCCGGCGCGGCTTGCCGGCACTTCCGCGTAGAATTTTTCGTCCGCGAACGCGAGATCCGCCGGCCCTGCGTTTTTCAGGTTGGCGAGCGACTGCAATTCCAAACCGGGATTGCCCTGAACCTCCCCACCCACGAATGCGGCGATCTCGGCGACGGTCTTCTTCATAGCTCTCCAGAAAGTATCCGGCGATTCCCGCGGCTCCGCTCTCGGTGTTTGCGCCGTGAATGACGCCCGCGCGCAGAGGCTCGGGTCCCGGAAAAGTTAACATGGTACCCTCTATGTGGCGCGTCGCAGCTGAATTGTCCGTCGGAGCAGGCGGTTGGATGCGACGGGCAGCGGTCCGATCGGCATGGTTCGGATGTGACGCCTTCCTTATCCCGAGCGGTTCTTCTCTGCGGCAGCGGTCGGCGTTAGCGAGACGGCGCCGCGCTGGTTGGCGCTGAACGGTGTACTGGTTTTCAGTGAAATCCACATGGCGCATGAGTCATTGAGAATCCCGGCGAAGAATGATGGCGCGGCAGAGGGAGCCGGCCGGGGCGCGGAACCGATCGGGCGTCCCCTGGGGCGCCTTGCGGTCCGGGTGTTGCTGGTCGGCCTTGCCTGCTTTTTGAGCACCGAGGCCATCGCGCACAATTTCCCTCCGCTGTACGTTTCGCCCATCTGGCCGACGAACGCCATTTTGCTGTGCGTGCTGACGGTGACTCCCGTCCGACATTGGTGGGCGTACGCGATTGCGGGCTTTTTCTCTTCCGTCAACAATAACGCGCGCGATGGCGCCACCCTCTTCCAGATCCTGACATTTCTCAGCGCCGACGCCATTGAGGTATTTACCGCCGCGCTTGCCGTGCGGCGGTTTGCTCGCGGTCTCGGAGTGTTTGACGGCGGCCGCAACCTTCTCGCGTTTCTGGCCGTCGTCTTCACCGCCCCGATCGTTCCGGCGTCACTGGCAACCCTCACCGCTCCTGTCGGCGAACGCTGGATCCTCTGGAGTTCATGGTTCCTGACCGACGCCTTCGGGTACCTGACTCTGGCGCCGGCCATTCTGGCCTGGGCCGGTCGATGGCGAGCGGGATTCTGGGGGGATTCCCGGACGCGCAATGTCGAGTCCGGTCTGCTCGTCGGAGGTCTCGTTCTCGCCAGCGCGTGGGGCTTCACCGGACTGCTCGGGAACGAAGGCAACTCGGTCGCGTTGTTGTACCTGCCTTTACCGTTTCTGCTCTGGGCGGCCATCCGGTTCGGTCCCCGCGGCGCCACGGTGTGTCTGGCAATGGTAACGATCCTTGCGATGTGGGGTGTCCTTCACGGACACGGTCCGTTTACCTCGGGTTCCCCGTCCGACAACGCCCTCTCGCTGCAGTTGTTCCTGATCACGATTGCGCCACCGCTGATGTTTCTGGCGGCGCTTGTCGAGGAGCAGCAGCGGTCGCAGCAGGAACTTCGCAGCAGCGAGGCGCGCTACCGGGCGATCGTCGAGGACCAGACCGAAATGATTTGCCGGTTTCGTCCCGATGGCGCGTACACCTTCGTGAATGGCGCCATGTGCCGCGCCCTTCGCCGGACTGCCCCGGATCTTTTGGGCCGCAGCCTCTGGGATTTTCTTCCCGTCGAGGCGCGCGAGATCGTCCGGGACGCGATGAACTCGATCACCCTGGCTCGTCCCGTGGCGTCTCGCGAGATGGGAGTGGATTCGCCCGGCCGCGGCGCTCGCTGGCAGCACTGGACCACACGCGGGTTCTTCGATGAACGGGGAACGATTACGGAATATCAGGCGGTCGGCCGTGATATTACCGCGCGCAAGCGCGCCGAAGAAGAGCATCGGCAGCTTGAATCGCAGCGGCAGATTGAGAGAGTCCTGCGCGAGAGCGAAGCGCGCTTTCGGTCGCTCTGCGACAACGCGCCGGTGCTGATCTGGATGAGCGGCCTGCGCAACGAGGCGTTGTATTTCAACAAGCCCTGGCTGGATTTTACCGGCCGTTCCATCGAGCAGGAACTGGGCTTTGGATGGATCGAATCGGTCCACCCGGATGATCGCGAGTCTGTTGCGGACGCCTGCAATGCGGCGTTCGTGCGCCGTGAACCCGCCGCGCTGCACTTCCGGCTCCGCCGCCATGATGGCGTATACCGATGGGTTCTGGATAACGGGATCCCGCACTTCGGAGCCGATGGCGCCTTCAGTGGTTACATTGGGAGTTGCGTGGACATAACGTCCCGCAAGCTGGCGGAAGAGGAACTCGAACAGGCCGCCCGCCGCAAGGATGAATTCCTCGCGATGCTCGGGCACGAACTCCGGAACCCCCTGGCGCCGATCGGCATGGCCGTCGAGATCATCAGAAAACTGCCGCCCGACACAGCCCGGACCGCATCGGCGCTTGACGTCATTGCCCGGCAGCTTTCGCTGTTGACGCGCCTGGTGGATGATCTGCTGGATGTTTCACGGATCACGCGCGGAAAGATCACCCTGTTGACAGCGCCGGTCGAGTTGTCGGCCGTCGTCGCGCAGGCCGTCGAGACCAGCCGCCCGCTCATCGAAGGGAGAGGACACGAACTCCATGTCGTCGTCCCCGAGGAGCCCGTGCGAGTTCAAGGCGACGCGGCTCGTCTCAGTCAGGTGCTCTCGAATCTCCTCAACAATGCGGCAAGATACACTCCAAACGGCGGCCGCATCGGCCTGACCGTGGACCGCCAGGGCGACCACGCGATTGTCGTGGTTTCCGACAACGGAATCGGGCTGACGGCCGACATGATCGAGCGCGTCTTCGACCTTTTCGCTCAGCTGGAATCCCGCGATCGCGCCCAGGGAGGGCTCGGTGTTGGTCTGACCCTCGTCAAGCGGCTGGTGGAGCAGCACGGCGGGGAAGTCGAGGCTCGAAGCGCCGGTCGCGGCCAGGGCAGCCAGTTCATTGTTCGATTGCCCGCGCTGGAGGATCAGTCCGAATGTGATAGCGACGCGCCTTCCGTTCCCGTACAGACCTGGATTCGACGACGCATTCTGGTAGTGGATGACAATGTCGACGCGGCGGAAACACTTTCCCAGATCCTCAAACTGCAGAAGCACGAAGTTTCCGTGGCGCACGATGGATATGCGGCTCTGGACATGGCGGCCGCAATGCGACCGGACGTCGTGTTCCTCGATCTCGAATTACCGCAAATCAGCGGCATTGAAGTTGCCCGACGGCTTCGCAGCGCCACGTCAGGCCGGCCGCTCATCCTGATTGCAACCACCGGTTACGGGCAGGATGAAGATCGGCGGCGAACCACCGAAGCCGGCTTCGACCATCACCTGGTGAAGCCGATCGATCCAGAAGTCCTGGCCAGGGTTCTGATGAACGTTAAAGCGATCGCTTCCTCCAAATAGCCGGAATTATCGATTCCGCCCGCGAAACGGCCATGCCAGTTGCCTGAAAAACGAGTCCGGAATCCGCCCGTCCGCCATGCCGAAGCGTTGCGCATGTTGCCCCTCCGGCAGGTGAAGGGTTCCAAACAGACGATCCCAGAACAGGAAAAGTCCGCCGAAGTTCTTGTTCAGTCCTTCAGACTCGCTCGTGTGATGCCAGCGATGGGTGGCCTGCCGGCGGCAAGGTTGGCGCGGTTCAGCCTGCCGCCGGACAGGAGGATGATGGTGGCGGCGACAACTACCGTGACGATGAACCGAGAACGCGAATGCTGCGAAAAACTTCAGGCCGGTCCGGCTGAAGGGCGACCACGCTGAACCGGGTCGCGTTTGCCGCAGCGATGGGATAGGAGGCCCCCGCCTGCATACCAAGCTGCTTCATGGACCGGCGGCCGGCGTCATAGAGCCCCCACTTCACGATTGGACCTCCGTTCGTGTCATCCCAGGCGATCAGCAGCCGGTTGTCCCGCGTGACGACAGCGTGAGCGTGTTTGGCCACCTTCTGGTCCGGATCAAAGACGTCCGGTTTGGAGAAGGAGGCGCCGTGATCCGATGAGCTGGCGATATGGAGGCGCGGCGTTTCTCCGGACTGAGTAAACCAGACGACGTGTATACGCCCGGCGGAGTCGATTGCCAGGGTTGCTCCGGCAATCGGGCAGGCGTTGATCTCCCAGCCGTCGTGGTTGACGATCGACGTTTGGAAGGACCGCCCGCCGTCGGACGATCGCGCTATTCCGATATCACGGAACATGGGGCCGGACTGCGGGACGGTCCGGTAGGTGATGAAGATGGTCCCGGCCGGGTCTGTGGCCAGGGCAGTGCGGCAGCATTCGCAAACGTTGGAAAGAATCCGTCGATCCGGCTGGAACGATTTCCCGCGATCCTCCGAGACCGTCATCCAGATTTCCGCTCCGCGGTCCGATTCCTTCTTGTTGCGTTCATCGATCCAGGCCACAAATATCCGGCCCTGCGTGTCCACTGCGATGGATTCAAACGCGCGACCGACGGCGGGGCCGGCCGCGCCGGAATTCAGTTCGATCGCGGGCTCGAAGGACTTGCCCCCGTTCAGGGAACGCGCAAATCGAATGTCGCCCTTCCACCGTTCACGCTCACTGGCCCACACGACATAGATTTCGCCGGCCTGCCCCACGGCAATCTTCGGCGGATTCTCGTTGCGAACCGCCCCATCGCCCGGACGATTGTTCACGCGGACAGGTTCGGAGAATCCGCCGCCGGTCAGCGCTCGTTGAAAGAAGACGTCGCTGCGCGCTTCCTTTCTGGCAACGAAAGCGATCAGGAATCCGTCCTGATGATCGGAGACGACAAACGGGTTGAACTCCCCATCGCCGGCGGTCATGGCGGCATGGTCGTGCGTTTGCGCAAAGGCCCGCCGGCCGGCCAGCAGGCCAGGAAGAAGGAGCGCGTTTCTGCAGAATGATCGGCGGTCCATGCGTTCTCCCGGTCAGATCTCCTTGAATGATCGGCGGTCCATACTTTCTTCCGCTCAGAACGACATGCGCAGCCCGAACTGCAGCGTTCGAGGGTCGGCCACGGCGGTGGTCTGGTTGAATGTGCTGGCCGGAGCCGTTGGATACGCGCCGTTTCCGAACGAGCCGTTGCGCGCCACGCCGTTCACGTGGTTCAGAATATTAAACGCTTCGACCGTCGTTTCGATCCGAATGTCTTCATTCGTGTGGAATGTCCGGCTGAGCCGGGCATTGACGTTGAAATGGTCGAATCCTTCGCCGGCGTTGCGGGGAATGTACGCGCCATTAATGGTCGGCCGGGCGGTCGTTCCCTGAATCGTCGTTGTGCCTGCGGTAATGTTGAAAGGCAAAGCCGAGTAATACTGCAGCAGCATGCTCAGCGCGAAGCCTCGAGCGACGCGTTCCAGGAAATTCCGGGGCGTCTCGATCGGCGCCTGGATGGTTCCATCAATCACGAACCGGTGGCGCTGGTCGTCATCCGATCGGCCATAGTCCTGCCAGATGTTGTAATGGTCGATGGGGGAACTGAAGAAGAACTCGCCCACATTGTCGAGCGCCTTTGAGTATGTATACGAGATGCGATAGCTGCCCCATCGGGACGGGCGCTGGACGAAGGACACCGACATGCCATCGTAAAAGGAATCCGCCTCTGAAGAGTACTCGCTGTTGTTCGCGTAGTTCGGATTGGGCCGGCATCCATTGTTGTTTCCCGACGCCACACAGGTCGGCACATTCTGATTCACCGAAACGACCAGATGCAGTCCTCTGACGTGTTGATAGCCGATGCGGACCGTCGTGTTACGGTCGAGTTCGCGCTCAATCTCCAGGCTGATCTGCTGCGAATAGGCGTTCTGGATATGCTGGTCCATCGTCGTGAAGTTGAACAGCACTCCCGCGGGCAGCGTCAGGCTGCTGAGAATATCGGGAAAGGCAGGCGCGCCGGTCTGGCCTGGTGAAAGGCTGAGGCTGACCTGGCGGAGGTTCGCCACGTCTGTCGTATTGCCCGCCGAAAGCAGCGCGTTCGCCAGCGCCCGCAGAGGGACCCGATCATAAAAGAGCCCATAACTGCCGCGAACAACAGTCCGGCGTGACGCAAGCGGCGTCCAGGCAAACCCCACCCGTGGCGAAACGTTGTTGGTGTCGGTTTCGATCGTTTCAAGGAACTGCAGGTCATATCGCGCGCCGAAGCTGAGGGTCAGATTGGGGAGCGCATTCCACTGATCCTGAACGTAGAGGCCAATGTTGGGGTTGTTTTGCGAAACGGCCGTATCGTTGAAGGTCTGTGTGAATCCGGAGTTGTTGTATACCCCATTCAGGAAGTTCGTGAGCGACGAGAAGGAATAACTGCCTCGAACGGAACGTGGAAATGTGATCGTCGTCTGGTTGTTCAGAAAGTTGACGCCAATGCGAACGGAGTGCGGCCCCGAGTTATAGGCAACATTGTCGACGACTTCAAAAAGCGTGTTCAGTCTTCCCGTTGGCGAACTCGACAATCGGCCGAAGGAACCCACCCCGGAAATGCTGACTGCGGGTCCGGTCAGATCCGTGGGCAAAGCGAGAAGATTGCTGTGCGTGAACTGCGCGCGGGTTTCATTGACGAGCCGCGGCGACAGGGTTGCGATGTTGCTGATCGCAATGGTGTGATCGGTATTGTCGAGGCCGGAAGATGCGCTCGGAGCGCTCAGGCCGCCGGCGCCGCGGGAGTTCGCGCTGGTCAGGTCGTACACGCTGTAACGGATCGTGAACTGATCGTTGGCTCCGAAATTGTGATCGATCTTGCCGAGCCCGGTCGTCGCATGAACGGGATTCGGATAGACCCCGGTCGATACGGCCGGACCCGGATATCCCACCGCCGCCAGTCGCGTATTGATGGCCGACACATTGGCGGGTGTGATCGTCGTCAATCCGGACTGGTTCAGGATGCGTTGCTCGAAATTGGCGAAGTAGAACGTCCGGTTCGGAACAATCGGGCCGCCCAGTGTGCCGCCATATTGGGCCTGGGTCAGGGGCAGCGTCGTTTGCGATAGCGGATTGGCTGCGTTGAAGCGCTGGTTGCGGAAGTAGCCGTACAGGTCGCCGTGAACCATGTTCGCGCCGCTTCGGGTGATCACATTCATATACCCGCCGAGGGCGCGGCCGAATTCCGCCTGGCCTCCGGAAGTGACAACCTGAAATTCGCTGATCGCGTCGTAGCCGTAGAAAACTCCGCTGAGACCCGCCGCATCGTCGTTGGCGGAGAGCCCGTCGACGATGAAGCTGTTGGAGAAATTCCTCTGGCTGTTGATCGAGAGGCCCTGTCCGGGAACCGCCGACGTTTCCGCAAAAAGCTGCGTGCTGGCCGTGTTGGTGGGCGATACGCCGGGGACCAGGAGCGCAGCGTCCAGGATGCTTCGTCCGCTGACGGGAAGATCGCGAATCTCTCGTTCAGGCACTGTGCCGGCGATCTGAGTTCGTCCGGTTTCGAGGCCCTCGGGCTGCCCACTGACCCGGATGGTCGTTTCGACCGTCGAAAGTCCCAGTTCCGCCACGAGTTCCGCCGATGAGCCAACGGTCAGCGTAAGGGCCCTCTTGAACGTCGTGAAACCCGCGGCGCGGACTTCAATCTCATAGGGCCCCGGCTTGAGATACGCAAAACGGAACCGTCCATCGGCGTCCGTTTTCGCGCCGCTGACCACTCCCGTCTCCGTTTCGCGCGCCGAGACATCCGCGCCCGCCACCCGCGCATTGAGGGGATCCATCACCCTTCCGCTCAAACTCGCGTAATTGACCGTCTGCTGCGCGCCGACCGCGCTTTCGGTCAGGGCCATCTGCGCCGCCAGGAGAGGGACAATCAGCGCGGCATGGCGAAGTAGGCGCATTCCGATACCTCCCGGATGAATAGGGCGTGTTCCGGGCGATCGGCCTGGACACGAGCGAATCCTAAGGGTTGGAGCCATCGCTGGCAATGCGGTGAATTGTCGCAGTCGGGTAAGGGCGGATCGCAGCCGGCTGCTGTAGGCTACCCGAACCGAAAGGCGAGGATCGTTTTCGGTGTCACTCCAGAGTCCTGCCGGCTGGATTCTGCCTGGAGCGCAGCGCCGTTGAGAGCCTGGGCCGCAGCCTGAGACAGACAAATCTCACGAAAAATCTCGGCAGGTGAGTGTCCGAGGCAATCAGGTCGATGATCGCATCCTGTGCTTCCCGGGTTTCGAGCGTTTCGATGATCTCGCTCCGTGAGTTGGCCTGTTCGAGTCGCGTTAATACCCTCTGCGCGCGGATGCCCGCCAGTACTGGCCCGACAATGGTCCAGAAACCGAAAACCCAGACCAGAATGAGACCAACAAGCCAGACGTACTGCTCGCGCTCAGCATAAAAGAGCAGGTAATACGCCGCGCCGGGTACAATCGTGAACAGTCCGGCGACCCAAATGACGAGGGCTCTGATGAACATGGACTATGCGGCCCCTCTGGCGCGTGGGATTTTCATCTGCTGACTTTGCGTGCGGGACGGATTTCCGGTCAAGTCGATCTGCGATGGAGAGGCCGATGAGGATCGGCGGATCGGCGGATCGGCGATGAATTCACGGGGTGTGCCGGTATCCGGCCGACCATGGCAATTGCGGGGGCGAATGATGTCGAATGAGGGCGTGAGCGCAGAGAAAGTTGAAAACCGGGCGACGAAGCGAAGCCTGATCCTTCTGGCGGGGGCGTGGATCGTTGCGCTGATCTTTGTGGCGGGCTTCGCATTGCCCTATTTCGGTTTCAATCCGGATACATTTGGCGGTTACTGGGTCAAACGCGGATGGCTTTTGACGCATCTTGCTGCAGGAATGGTGGCGTTGCTCGTGGGGCCGTTTGCGCTGCGTCTTGGTCTGGCGCGGAAGCGCATGCCGCTGCACCGCCGGCTGGGCGTCGTCTATATGGTGGCTATCGGGCTGAGCAGCCTTGCCGCGCTGTATCTGTCGCTGCACACCGATGTCAGTTGGGTATTCGGCATGGGGCTCTTCTCGCTGAATCTGATCTGGATCACGACGGCCGGATTCGCGCTGGTGGCGATCCGGCGCCGGCAGATTCAGCAACATCAGGAGTGGATGATTCGCAGCTACGTGGTGACGTTTGGTTTCGTCAACTTCCGCATATTGGTCGGAATACTCACGGCCATTGGTGTCGGTACGGAGATCCAACGGCTCGAAGTCGGGTCCTGGTTCTGCTGGTCGGTTCCCCTCGTGATTACGGAAGTCATTCTCCAGGGCAGGAAAATGTTTAGCGCGCCGGTCGCGTCTACAGTCGGCCGCGCCCGATAGCGACGCCCGCGCCGGCGGCGCGGTATCGGGAGGTCGGAGCGTCGGCCAGGTGGCAGGGGTGGTATGTCGGTGGTGTCGCGGTCAGGTTTCCCGGCGTTGTATCATCACAATTAATGACTCACGATCTACGTTCGCTGTGGCGGCCTGCGCGCGTGATCGAAAACCGGCGGCTGTCTGAAGGCAGCGCCTGGATCGCGCTTGAAGCCGTCGATGACCTGCCGGCGGCATTCGACCCCGGACATGTTCTTGGTCTCGGTCTGATGATCGACGACCAGAAGCTGATGCGTCATGCGTACACGGTCAGCCGCGGGACGCCGTCACAGCGCCGATTCGAACATCTCTATCGCATCATTTCGGGTGGAAGGATGTCTCCTCTTCTGGCCGGGCTTTCCGCCGGACATGAGGTTTTCTTTCACGGGCCGTTTCACACGCCGATTCATCAGGAAGTTCAGCCCGAGGCGGAGCAGATCATTCTCATGTCGACCGGCGCCGGCGTGGGCCCGCTTTATGGTTACGCGGAAAAGGTCCTGAGCGAAGGCGAGTCGCGCCCGATGACGCTATATGCCGGGTTTCGCGAAGAGTCGCACGCCTGTCTTGCCGATGAATTGCAGTCGCTTACCCACCGGTACCCGAATTTCGGCTGGCATTTCACACTGTCACGGCCTTCGAGAAACTGGAGTGGACTGGTGGGGCGCGTCACCGAATCCGTGCCGGAGCGGGTCGGAATGGAGGGGCTTTCCCGGGCGCATTTTCACCTTGTCGGAAACGGCGCGATGGTCCACCTGGTGAAGAATGCGCTCTACCGCGCAGGAGTTGCGCCGGGCCGTGTCAGCACGGAGACCTATTTCAATCACTCCATCCCGTTGAACGAGAGCGAGGTCGAACAGGTGGCGGCCAGGTTCAGCGGACGGGTAATGTCGGTCGGCGTGGAATAAACTCCGTCGAACGAGCCGGCTACGCCCGAATCCATCCGTAGCGAAAGAAGTGTTCGGCCGTCAGAGCGCGCGCACGGCGCGTTCGAGCGTTTGCGTGATTTCCTCCGGCGACATCTCTGGCGCCAGGCGAATGGGCTCGCCAATGTTCAGTCGAATCGCGCCCCAGGGCGCGAAGCCTCGCCGTCCGGAAATCTTTAGCTCCCACAATCCGTGGATGCGCGCCGGAACCACCGGCAGCCCGAGGTTGGCGGCCAGCAGGCCGATGCCGCCGCGGAAGGGCTGAATCGTTCCATCCGGAGTGCGCAGTCCCTCCGGAAAAACCAGGACGCCATAGCCTTTGTCCACAGCCTCGCCGGCAAAACGGAAGCTCTCCCGGAATCCTGCGCGCTGGGGCAGGGGAAAGGCATGAAACAGGGGTGTCGCGAGCCAATAGCCTGCGCGCGACAGCATCCGCTGCGGCCAGGGCAAGTCCCGGGGAGGCCAGCGCATCGACCGGACACGTTCGCCTTCCATGGCGATGGCCAGGTTCCTCAGGCGCCGCGGCAGCGCATACAGCACGAGTCCCGCGTCGAAATACGTGATGTGGTTCGCGATGACGAGTACGGGGCCCCGCAATTCGTCCAGACGTTCGCGTCCGGTGACCTCTGGCCTTGAAAGGATTACGGTGGCCGGCCAGATGAGCAGGTAATAAACCGCCTGGCGTATCCAGGGAATCGGCCAGCGCTGAACCCAGCGCGGGTAAGGGTAGTCGGTTCGCTCAACTGCCGGTTCGCGGACCATCTCTTCCAGATCTTTGATGGTGGTTGCGGCGGTGAATCGCGTTTCGTTCAAGTCCACCTGGAAGCGATCTTCGAGCGCGCTCAACACCTCGACGCGTTCCAGAGAACTGAGGCTTGCCAGGTCCGCGTCCGGCCGCTTAGCCACTCGGGCGACGACGTCCGCAACCGCGCCGGAGCCGGTGGTGGCCGCTCCGCTGAGCCCGGGTAACGCCTTCTTCAGAATCTCGGCGGCGCGCGGCTTCTGGGTGGATGTTCGCGGGAAGTCTTCGTCCGGCCAGACGAACCATTGGCGAATACGCTGGTATTCCGCGAGAGATTCATTGGCTTCCGCGACGATGGCGGCCGCGCTGGCGAGCGGATTGCGGAGCAGGAGGACCGCTCCAGGCACGGCGTTGCCGCCGCGCTGAAGGGGCAGAACGACGCAGTCCTTGACGTTCGGATTGGCGCGCAGGGCGTTCTCGATATCCTGCGGATAGACGTTCATTCCCTCCGGTGTCACAATCACGTTCTTCATGCGGCCTTTGAAGGAAAGATTGCCCGCCGCGTCCATCTCGCCGAGATCGCCGGTGTGCAGCCAGCCGTCAGGGGCGACTGCGGTCCGGATCTCGCCATTCCTCCAGTACTCCCGCGCCACGCTGGGGCCACGCACGAGAATCTCGCCGTTTTCGTCCAGCTTCATTTCCCGGCCGGGCAGGATCTTCCCGATCGAGCCGCGTCCGACTTCAAACGGATGGTTGAGGCTGACCAGCGAAGTGGTTTCCGTCATGCCGTACCCTTGCACGACAACGTAGCCGAGCCGTCTCCAGAACTCTTCGGTCCCGGCGTCGAGCGCCGCCCCGCCACTGACGATGGCCCAGAACTTCCAGCCGAGTTGCCGATGAATCCGTCGAAACCGCAGCCACCGGCGCAGGAAGGGGCTCCGCGCCAGTTGTTCCATGTCGCTCCGAAGTCGGGAAAGCGCGCCGCGCGTTTCGTAGCCGCGTTCGATGTGGTCCTTGAGCGATTCGAGCATGCGTGGCACGGCCACGAGCACGGAGACGCGTTCGCGGCGAATGCTCTGCGCAATGTCGGATGGGGTCAGCGCGCCGGCAAACAACACGGCGCCGCCCAGAAGCCCCGGCACGAACATGCCCATGAACTGTCCGAATACGTGGCTTAAGGGCAGCAGGCTGAGGAACCGGATCGGGTGAACGAAACGTTCATAGCGGAGATACGGGGCGATACCCTTTTCGATGGGATCCAGGTTGGAGAGGATGTTTCCGTGGGTGATGATGACGCCTTTGGGTTCCGCCGTAGCGCCGGATGTGAAGAGGATTTCGACCGGGTCCGACAGGCCCAGCGGTGGCGAATTGTATGGAGTTCCGGAAAGCGTCCCGATGGCGGCAGGGAAGTCTTCGAACGGAATCTTCGCGATTCCGCTGTCCTCCAGATGGCCCAGTTGCTCTCGAGATCCAAACGCGACGCCCGCTCCGGCGTCGCGCGCGACGCGTCGCGCGAATTCCGCGGACGCAACCTTGTCCAGCGGAACGGCGATGGCGCCGCGCAGAATACAGCCATAAAAGGCCGCTACCCACTCGCCGCAGTCTTCGCCCCAGATGACGACGCGATCGCCTTTCTCGACGCCGCGCCTTTCGAGTTCCCGCGCGGCGCGGGCCGCGGTCTCCGCCAATCGCGCGTACGTCCAGCGGACCGACCGATACCCCCGGCGGTGAACGAAAGCGATGTCGTTCCCGTGACGTCGGAATTCCTGAATGTGCGCGGCAACCGATGTTCGGGCCATAGAGGGAGATCGGCTATCGGAATCATGGAATAACATACGCTTTTCAGCCTCACTTCTACTATGAAGGTAT
>DASUFH010000424.1:0-35596 GCA_036274645.1 Terriglobia bacterium | reverse complement strand
GTCGGAAACTTCCTGAGCGTCGAGGAAATCCCTTAGCAGGGAGGGACGGGGGGACAGCCTCCGGAGGCTGTCCCCAGACCACGGCTCGAGTACCCGGGCGGGTGAGCGCTGAGAAAGACGCCATTGCGGCCGAAAGCGCCGACAGTGACCCTGCGGCCGAGGCTGGCGGAGTCCCGGCACCAGGTGTGTTTGCGAGACAGCAACTGTTCTCCCGTTCCAAGAAAGTGCAGAAACAGCATCAGAACGACCTCCACAGCCAGTGGCGGACGCCACAATTCTCCCCAGGGCTGATTGATCGATTCCGGCAGGACATCCATCGCGAGAAAACGCCACCCCGGCGGACATGGCTCGTTCATGAAGGGTTCGTTGGCGTACCACTCGTGATCGAAGAACGACGGCTGGCGAGCAGGGTCGATACCGGCGCAACGCCTGAGGTTGGCGAGCGTCAGCGCGGCGTTAACCGGAGGAACCGGAAAACTAAAGATTCGAATGGTTTTATCTGCAAGATCGGCCGGAACCTGCGGAGCGGTCATGGAGGTCGTAAACGGGCAGTCCACGCCAATCCGGGCCAGACGGCGGGTCATCTCGTCCGGCGCAATGGATATCGCCAGTGGCATCTTCGGGAGCAGTGTGATAGGTTTTTCAACTTAGGTCAATCGTCCATTGCCCTGTCTTTCGTCGGCCCTTTTTTGAAATCAATGTCATCGGCAATTAGTTCGTCAACTTTCGCTACCGAAGGCGTGCGCAGAACCGTTTTAGACAACGGTCTGGTCGTCCTGACCAAGGAGATGCGGTCGTCTCCGATCGTGACGACGATGGTGTGGTATCGCGTTGGGTCTCGCAACGAAGAAGCGGGTCAGACGGGAAAATCGCATTTCCTGGAACACATGCTGTTCAAAGGAACCGAGCGGTTCAAAAAGGGGCAGATCGATCTCCTGACTCTGAAGAACGGAGGCGGGAACAATGCGTTTACTTCGCACGATTTCACCGCCTACTACTTCAGTTTTGCCTCCGACCGCTGGCAGGTAGCGTTGGATATTGAAGCGGACCGCATGGTCAATTGCGTGTTCGACCCGTTGGAATTCGAGGCGGAAAAGAAGGTCGTCATCGAGGAGTTGAAGACCGGACTCGACAACCCCTGGGGCATCCTCATGCAGGAGCTCGACGCGGCGGCCTATAAGCTGCATCCGTATCGGAATCCCGTGGTGGGATGGCTGGCGGATGTCGAGTCCGCGACGACCGGCGAGCAACAGGCGTATTACCGGAAGTACTACCAGCCGAACAATGCGGTACTGGCGCTGGCGGGCGACTTCGACTCGGATGAAGCTGTGGCTGCGGCGGCGCGACGTTTTTCCCGTATTCCAGCGGGTCCGGAGCCGGTATCGAAAATTCTTCAGGAGCCACCGCAGCGCGGAGAGCGCCGGCTGGCGGTGCGTTGGCGGTCGAAGGTTCCTCGCATCGCCATCGCCTATCATGCGCCGGCCATAGCCGACAGCGACAGTTACGCGCTTCAGGTTCTTGCCGTGATCCTGTCGGAAGGCAAGGCGTCGCGCCTGTATCAGCGCATGGTGGAACGGGAGCGATCCGTCACGTTCGTGAACGCCGACTACGGCGAATCGAAGGATTCCACGCTCTTTCACATCCGCGCGGAAGCGCGGGGGGCGCACACGCGAGAGGAAGTCGAAACGGCGATCTTTGACGAGCTGGAGCGCATTGCCGCCGGCGAGGTCACACTACGCGAAGTCGACCGCGCCAAGCGTCAGATCGAGGCGCATTACATTCTTTCCCGGGAGCGCACGCTGGACCAGGCGATGTTGCTCGGGCAGATGGAGACGCTGGGCGGCCTGGACTACATCGAAACGTACCTGGATCGGATTGGCAGTCTGACGGTTGAAGACGTCGCCCGCGTTTGCGGCGCCTATCTTCAGGAAGACAATCGGACGGTTGCCTACCTGGTTCCCGACGGCGCCGCCGGCGACGACGAAAACAATGAAGCTGGCCCCTTCGAGGAGGATGAGGAGTGAGCGTCTCGGGAGTCCGGCTGGGCCGCGCGCCCGCAGTCCACGAACGCGTTCTCGACAATGGTCTCAAGGTCCTGCTGGTGGAGAATCGCACCATCCCGTCCGTGTCGATTCACGCGAGCGTTTTTGCCGGTTCCCGCCACGAGCGTAAGGAGAAAGCCGGCCTGGCGATCATGGCCAGCCGCCTGCTCGACGAAGGCACGACACGCCGGACCTCGCTGGAAATCGCCGAGGCGATCGAGTCGGTCGGCGGCGCCATCGATACGGATGGCTCCTACGAACGCACGATGCTTTCCTCCAGCGTCCTGACCAAGGACGTGGGTCTGGCGATCGACCTGGCCGCCGATATCCTGATCAACCCGCAATTTCCGGAAGACGCCATCGCCAAGGAACAGGAGCGGACGATTGCGGAAATCGCCAGCGCCATGGACCGGCCGCAGGTCGTTGCCGGCTGGGCGTTCAACAAGCTGATTTATGGCCGGCATCCGCTCGGTCGTCCGACCCACGGTTATCGGGAGACGGTGGCGGCGATCACGCGCGACGATCTGGTGGAGTTTCACGACCGGCACTTCGCGCCCAATAATGCCCTGCTATCCATTGTCGGCGACGTGACGATCGACGAGATCTGGCCCGACATTCAGCGTCACTTCTCTTCCTGGAAACCGAAGACCATTCCCACGGCGCGTCACGCCCGGCCGGTCCGTCAGAAGGACAAGAGGGAAAAGCGGATCGTCATGCCGGCCGAACAGGTCAACATTTACCTGGGTCATCTGGGTATCGAGCGCGGCAACCCCGACTATTACGCGCTGCAGACGCTCGACACGATTCTCGGCAGCGGCGCCGGCTTCACCGCCCGCATTCCGCAGCGTCTGCGCGACGAAATGGGCCTGGCTTATACGACGTTTGCGGGCATCACGATGACGGCGGGACTCGAGCCAGGTAAATTTATTGCATTCATCGGGACATCGCCCGAAAATACCGCCCTGGCGATCGAGGGGCTGCTCGGCGAGGTCCGGAGGATCGTCAAGGAACCGGTCACTGCGGACGAACTGAAAGACGCGCAGGACTATCTGACGGGAAGTTTTGTGTTTGCGTTCGAATCGAGTTCCCAGATTGCGCGGTTTCTGACCCACGCCGAGGTTTATGGGCTGGGTTTCGACTTCATCGAAAAGTATCCGGAGTACATCAACAAGGTGACGATCGACGATGTTGCCCGCGTGGCCAGGAAGTATCTGGACTACGAAAATTACAGCCTGGTGGTTGTAGGGCCCGATGTCGCCTCCGTTGTATCGTAATCGTCCATGGTGATCAACGCGCCTCCCTCCGTTTTTACTGCAACCTACGGTGTGACGCCGGCGGATCTGGAATCGTACCTGGCCGAAGCGCTCTCACGCGGGGGCGACTACGCGGACCTCTATTTCGAGCATCGCGTCAACCACTCGATCGTCTTCGAAGAACAGATCGTCAAGACGGCCACCAAAAGCGTCAACGTGGGTGTCGGTGTGCGCGTCCTGTCCGGCGAAAAGACCGGATACGCCTATTCGGAAGACCTGTCGCGCGCCTCCATTCTCAAAGCGGCCCGCACGGCCGCATTCATTGCGAGCGCCGCGCCCGACGGTTCGAAGATCAAGGAGCCGGGGCCGGTTGCGCGGGAGCACGATCTTTATTCGGCGCCGATCCTGCCGAACGAGCTGGGTGTCGATCGAAAGATCGCGATGCTCGAAGAAGCGAACCTGGCCGCGCGCGCCTACAGCGACAAGATCCGGCATGTTCAGGCCAGCTACGTTGACGAAACCAAACAGATCCTGATCGTGACTTCCGAAGGCCGCTACGTCTGGGACGTCCAGCCGATGGTCCGCCTGAATGTGCTGTGCATCGCCGAAGAGAACGGCAACCGTCAATCCGGATACCAGGGCGGCGGGGGCCGCCGCTCGCTCGATGTCTTCAGCGGCGATCTCGATCCGAAAGCGATCGCCCGAGAGGCGGCCCGTCAGGCCGTGCTGCAGCTCAGCGCCGTCGATGCGCCGGCTGGACCGATGGAGGTTGTCCTGGCGCCCGGATGGCCGGGAATCCTGTTGCACGAAGCGATCGGCCACGGACTGGAAGCGGACTTCAACCGCAAGAAGACATCGGCATTTGCCGGACTCGTCGGGCAGAAGGTCGCTTCGGAGTTGTGTACGGTGGTCGACGACGGAACGATTCCCTTCCGGCGCGGCTCGCTCAACATGGACGATGAAGGCAATCCGACACGCAACACCGTCCTCATCGAAAAAGGCGTGCTGCAGGGCTATCTCCAGGATTCGTTGAGCGCCCGCGCCATGGGCGCGGAGCTAACCGGCAACGGCCGGCGCCAGAGCTACGATCACATCCCCATGCCGCGGATGACCAACACCTTCATGATGGCCGGTGAATCCGCCCCGGAAGACATCATCAAGTCGGTGAAGAAAGGTCTGTACGCGGTCCATTTCGGCGGCGGCCAGGTGGATATCACGAGCGGCAAGTTCGTCTTCAGCGCAAGTGAAGCCTACCTGATCGAAGATGGACACATCACCGCGCCGGTCAAAGGCGCGACCCTCATTGGAGACGGGCCGACTGTGCTGCGTCAGGTGACGATGGTCGGAAACGATCTTCAGCTGGACCGCGGTGTCGGCATCTGCGGAAAAGAAGGTCAGACGGTTCCCGTATCGGTCGGGCTGCCGACCATCAAGATCCGTGAAATCACCGTGGGCGGCACCGAGAAGTGATGTCTTCCGGCTCCGACAATCTCAGAGAACTGGCCCAGGAAGTGGTCCGGGAAGCCCGGAACGCCGGCGCGTCAGAAGCGGACGCGCTGATTCTCGAAGAAGAAGCGTTCTCGGTCACCGTCCGGCTGGGCGAAGTCGAAACGTTGAAGGAGTCCATCTCCCGGACGCTGCGGCTCCGCGTGTTCGACGGCAAACGCACCGCCGCCTCCCAGACGTCGGATCTGACACCGGCGGTCGTCAGGCAACTGGTGGCCGAAACCGTGGAGATGGCGCGCCGTACATCGGAAGACCCGAGCAGCGGCCTGCCTGACGCCAGCCTGTTTGCGTCCACCTTTCCCGATCTCGAACTCCTCGACCCCGAGTGGGACGCGCTGTCGCCCGCAGACCGGATCGCGATGGCCCGGCGAGCGGAGGCGGCAGCCATGGCAGCCGATCCTTCGATCGTCAATTCGGAAGGTGGATCGTTCGACTATTCCCGTTCGCGAACGGTTCTCGCCAACACCTTTGGTTTCTTGGGGGACTACGCCGGCACGGCCGGTTCGATCTCCGCCGTACCCATCACTCAGACGGACGGGGCCATGCAGCGGGATTACTGGTTTTCCACTTCACGGCGCGTCAGCCAGCTGGAATCGCCGGAAGCGGTTGGACGTCGCGCAGCGGAGCGAGCGCTGCGGCGCGTGGGCGCCCGCAAGGTCAAGACCTGCGAAGCGGCCATCGTATTCGACCCGCTGACCGCACGAGGCCTGATGGGCCACCTGTTCCAGGCCGTCGCCGGTGACGCCATTTACCGGAGAGGTTCCTTCCTGGTCGACCGTCTCGGTTCGCCGGTGGCGGCGCCGTCTATCAGTGTCCTCGACAATGCCTTGTTGAAGGGCGGCCTCGGCTCCAGTCCGTTCGATGACGAAGGCGTGCCGTCGCAGACAACGCGCGTCATCGACAGGGGAACGCTGGGCAACTATCTTCACAGCGCCTACACGGCTCGAAAACTCGGAAGCCGGCCCACGGGCAATGGCGCCCGGACCGGAGCAGGGTCGATGACCGTTGGACCGTCGAACTTTTACCTCGAACCGGGAACACACTCGCCGGACGAGATCATCGCCAACACGAAGTCGGGGCTTTACGTGTTTGAAATGATCGGGTCCGGAGTGAACCTCGTGAATGGGGACTACTCGCGAGGCGCCGCCGGACTGTGGATCGAAAACGGCAAACTGACATACCCGGTCCACGAGATCACGATTTCAGGAAATCTGAAAGAGATGCTGCAGAGTGTGGACATGATCGGCAACGATCTCCTGTTCATGGGCAACATCGCGTCGCCGACGGTCCGCATTCCGCGGATGGTGATCAGCGGGGAGTAACTTCGCTTCAGCGAATGGTCTCGTGAGGAGGTGCGGTTGTGGGCCTGAGATCCTGGCGCCCTTTCAGGGCGCCTTTTAGATTGGGAACAGGCGCCCCAGGGGTTGCGCTCGCTTCGCTCGCTTAACCCCTGGCTCAATTCCTGTCATGCCTCTGGCATGACTTGGGCCGCATCGGGGCCCGCCGGAGGCGGGCCAGGACAGTAGTCAGGGGTTAAATGAGCGAAGCGAGCGCAACCCCTGGGTAATCGCTACCACTGGGAAGCGGCGCCCCGCAGGGGCGCCAGGATGCAATTGGGCACAAGCTACGCCTGCGAAAGGGGGACGGCCGCAAAGCGGCGGGGGACAGCCGGCAAACAATCAGGCCTATAACCTACACCCATGCCTGAGCTACCCGACGTCCAGGTCTACATTGAATCCCTGCAATCACGCATCTCCGGACAGCGCCTGACCCGCATTCGTCTCGCCAGTCCCTTCGTCGTCCGGTCGTTCCATCCCCCAATCAGCTCCCTCGAAGGACGCCACGTCCTCGACATTACTCGCCTGGGCAAACAGATCGTTTTCGCGTTTGAAGACGACCTGTTTCTGATCATCCACCTGATGATTGCCGGACGCTTCCAGTGGAAACAACCCGACGCCCGCATACCCGGCAAGCTGGGCCTGGTGGCATTCGACTTCCCTTCCGGCACGCTCCTGCTCACCGAAGCCGGCTCGAAGAAGCGCGCTTCGCTACGTGTGGTTGAAGGACGCGCGGCATTGGCCGCGTTCGATCGGCGGGCGCTTGAACCGCTCGACGCCTCACTGGAGGATTTCAAGAAGACGCTTACCGGCGAAAATCACACCGTCAAACGCGCGCTGACCGACCCGAACCTCTTCAGCGGGATCGGAAACGCCTATTCCGACGAGATTCTGCACCGCGCGCGGCTTTCACCGTTGAAGCTGACTTCAAAACTCAACGACGGCGAGATCTCGCGACTGCATACGGCCATCCAGACAACGCTGAATGAATGGATCGACCGGTTGCGACGGGATACCGGCGCCGAGTTTCCTTCGAAGGTGACGGCATTCCGTCCGGAGATGGCGGTTCATGGACGGTTCGGAAGACCGTGTCCGGTGTGTCAGGCGCCGGTTCAGCGCATCGTCTATGCGGAAAACGAATGCAATTACTGCGTCACCTGCCAGACAGAAGGCCGGCTGCTGGCCGATCGCGGCATGTCGCGTTTATTGAAGCAGGACTGGCCTCGCAGCCTGGACGAGTGGGAATCGCACATCGAAACGCGCAAACAGTAGGGCCGTACAAAGGATACACAACAGAAACATTCTGCTTGTAGGGGCGGTTGGGGCTCAGTTCAGGCAACGAATTCGCGTTTACGTCTCGGATCTGCAGCTTCGCTGCAGCAGATTGCCGCAAACGAAGCGCGAGTATGGGAGCCGACTGGAGTGGCGCCGCCCTCTCCCGGCTCCGCCGGGAGAGGGGGGAGCGAGCCGCAGAGCGCGAGCCCGATAGGGCGAAGCAGAAAGAAAAGACGAGTGACAGGCGCCGGCAAACAATCCGGGGATTGTCCCTTGATTGTTTGCCCTCACCTGGCCTTCGCTTCGCTCAGGCCCTCCTCTCCCAGCTGCGCTGGGAGAGGGCGCGCGTGCATCGAAGGCCTTCCAAAATGTCTAAACTCCAGGGGCCGGTCTAGATCTAGACCGCCCCTGCACAGACGGGGATCGCAAATGCTGGTTAATTGGCTCCGATCAGCCGCTCGACGTATTTGGCGATGACGTCGAATTCCAGGTTCACGGCGTCGCCGGCGCGGGCCTGCCTGAGGTTGGTGTTGTCGAAGGTATGGGGAATGATGGCAACGCCGAACACGTCGTCCTGCAGGCCCGCAACGGTGAGGCTGATACCGTCCACGGTAATGGAGCCTTTTTCGACGAGGTATCGGGCGAAGGCGGATGGAAATTCCACCTGCAGATTCCAGTTATCCGCCTCACGGGTAAAAGACCGCATGCGGCCCACGCCGTCTACATGGCCCTGAACGATGTGTCCGTCGAAGCGGCCGCTGGCCGGCATCGGGCGCTCGAGATTCACGAGCGCGCCTGGACGCATCTCGCCGAAACTGGACCGCGCGAGCGTCTCGGCGGAGAGGTCCGCTGTAAAGCTGCCGGCGTCGTGCAGGATGGCGGTGAGACAGACGCCATTGACGGCGATGCTCGCGCCGGCCTTCATGCCGTCGACCACGCGCGACGCGCGAACGCGCATCCGGCGAAACCCGTTTGGCGCATCGCCCAGATCGATGATGACGCCGACTTCTTCGATAATCCCGGTAAACATATCGGCCTACGGAAAAATTCCCAGCTGTTCGTATGTCGCCGCGACGCGTTCGATCGCAATGACGAAGGCGGCGGTGCGCAGGCTCTCGCCCGGCAGACGATTGCGATGGAGTTCGCGGATCTCGCGATAGGCGTTGACCATCGCTTCTTCCAGGCCGGAGTTGACGAGGTCGAGTTCGTCGGGGCCGCGCACGAGGAAGCGCTTGTCCTTCTCGGGAATCTGGCGTCCGATCAGGCGTTCGATGGATCCCACCAGTGTCTGGTTCCGGATCTCCTCCAGGTGTTTTTGCAGCCGTCCGAACCGCATATGCGACAGATTCTTGCTCCACTCGAAGTACGACACGGTCACGCCGCCGGCGTTCAGGTAGACGTCGGGAATGATCAGGACGCCGCGCGCGGTAAGGACCTCTTCGGCGCCGAGAGTGGTCGGCCCATTGGCTGCTTCCGCGACGACTCTGGCGCGAATCCGGTGACAGTTCTCCAGCGTAATCTGGTTTTCGAGAGCAGCGGGAATCAGGATGTCGCAAGGGGTCTCCCAGAGGGCGCCCGCGTCGGATGTGGTCGCGCCAGGGAAATCGCGGATGGAGCCGGTCTGTTTGCGATGCGCGTCCAGTTCAGCGATGTTCAGTCCTTTGGGGTTGTAGACGGAGCCGTCCCATTCGCCGATGGCGACAATGCGGCAACCGTCTTCTTCGGAAAGGAATTTTGCCGCGTGATAGCCCACGTTACCGAACCCCTGGATGGCCACCGTCTTGCCGTCGAGGCCCGGGGAGAGCCCCAGTTTCTTGAGGTCTTCCCCATAGTGAAATGCCTCCCGAATTCCGTACTGGACGCCACGCCCGGTAGCCTCCCGACGGCCGGCGATGCCTCCCTGGGAGATCGGCTTGCCGGTGACGCAGGCCAGGTTGTCGATCTCGCCGGAATAGAAAGCGTCATAGGTATCGGCCATCCACGCCATTTCGCGTTCGCCGGTTCCGACGTCGGGACCCGGGACGTTTTCGCCGGGTCCGATGAACTCTTTGCGGATGAGTTCAGCGGTGTAACGGCGGGTGATCTTTTCGATCTGTTCGGCCGTGTATTTGTTGGGGTTGAAACGGACACCGCCTTTGGACCCGCCGAACGGCAGGTCGACGATGGCGCACTTATAGGTCATCAGCGCGGCCAGCGCCATGATCTCGTCGCGGCTGACCATCTCGCTGAAGCGGGTTCCGCCCTTGCACGGCTTGAAATGCTGACTGTGTTCGGCGCGCCATCCCTCGAAGATTTCGTAGTGCCCGCCTCCGAAGCGCACCGGAAACTGAAAGTAGTAAACGTTGTTGCACGCCTTGATCTGGCTGAGCAGCGCCGGGTGGATCTGCACGTATTGCGCCGCGCGGTCGAACTGCTTGGAAACGATGGAATTGAGATTGAGATCTTCAGCCTGCGGGATGATTACCGACATGAGCCTCCTCGAGTGGCGCGTTCACGATGATGTTCCCCGATATTTGCCGTCGACGTATTCGTCGAGGATCCCGATGAAATCGTCGACGATCGTCGGTCCCTTCAGCGTGGTCATCAGGCGGCCATCCACGTAAACGGGCGCCTTCGGCTCTTCGCCCGTGCCGGGCAGCGAGATCCCGACGTGCGCGTGTTTGGATTCCCCGGGACCATTGACGACGCAACCCATCACGGCAACCTTCAGCTCCTCAACGCCGGGATACGAAATACGCCACGCCGCCATTTTGGACGCCAGGTGCGCCTGGATATCGCTGGCCAGCTCCTGAAAGACGGTGCTGGTGGTGCGCCCGCATCCCGGACACGCGGTGACCTGAGGCGAAAAGCTCCGGATGCCGAGACTCTGCAGGATGTCCTGGCAGGCTCGGACTTCCTCGGCCCGATCGCCTCCAGGCGCGGGAGTCAGACTCACGCGGATGGTATCGCCGATCCCCTCCTGAAGAAGGACGGACAGGGCGGCGGCGCTCGAAATGACGCCGCGGCGTCCCATGCCGGCTTCGGTCAATCCGAGATGCAGGGCGTAGGGCGATTGCGCGGCGAGCGCGCGATAGACATCGATCAGATCCTGAACGCCGGAAACCTTGGCGCTGAGAATGATCTGGTCGCCGGACATGCCGTAAGAGCGCGCCATTTCGGCCGACTCCAGGGCGCTCAGGACCATGGCGTCCAGAACGATTTCGCGGGCGTCTTTCGGACGGGCGCTGCGGCCGTTTTCGTCCATCAGGCGGGTGACAAGAGATTGGTCGAGTGAACCCCAGTTGACGCCAATTCGAACGGGTTTGCGGTTCTCGTTGGCGATCTCGATGATGGCCCGGAAGTTGTCATCATGCTGTTTGCCCATGCCGACGTTGCCGGGGTTGATCCGGTACTTGTCTAGAGCTGCGGCGCAATCCGGATAATCGCGGAGCAGGATATGACCGTTGTAGTGAAAGTCGCCGACGAGCGGCACATCCACACCGCGATCGCGGAGACGCCGCGCGATCTCCCCGACAGCCGCCGCCGCTTCGCGCGTATTGACGGTGACGCGGACGATCTCGGAGCCGGCCGCGGCCAGCATCGCGGTCTGCTCAACCGTGGAGCGGACGTCCGCCGTATCGGTATTGGTCATCGACTGGACGACAATCGGATGGCTTCCACCCACCCAGACATTGCCGATTTTGACGGGAATCGATTGCCGGCGCTGAATCTCTGCCACGGTTGTTCATTATATCGTTCAGTCTTGAAAGGGAAGAAAAGGACGTAACTACGATGATCCGCGCGGTCCGCGCAGTTGTGCAGCAGCGGGCCCTCGTCCGCGCGACGCGGGGTTGGAGCGAGCGACAGGGGAGGCAATCAATGAGGGACCTCTTCTTTCCCGCTTCGCCCTATCGTCCGGCGCTCCGGGTGAGTTCCACCGCGCGCCCCGTTCCTGTCCCGATTCCCGCCTCTTCTTTGGCAGATTGTCCAGGTCTGTGTTCCGGCGCCCCACTTTAATGACACCTTTTCCAGCTTGTTCCCCGCCCGAATGAGGACACCCGCCAGCAAGGCAGGCATACCAGCAACAGCCGGCGCACACATCCATCCAACACACTGAAAATAAGAATGATAGTCCATCGCGGCCTGAGGCACACGACGTGCTAATGAATCCTCCTCGCGGAAGGAGAGCACATATGAACCGGAGACAGTTCCTCTTGGGCAGCGCGAGCACCCTGGCGCTCCTGGCGAATAGACAGCGGGGATATGCGTACGCGACCAGCCGTCGGCTCGACAAATTCATTCAACCTATCCGGCGTTTTGGCCCGGACATACCGGTATTGAGTCCGGACACGACGACATATCCGGGAATCGACTACTACTCGATCGAGGCGGGTGTATTCCGGGACGTTCTACATCCCAGTTTCCCCAATGGCACACGGCTCTATGGATACCGTCAGACCGGCAGCGGAACGTACCGGCATTTGGGCGGGGCGATCGTGGCGCGCAAGAACCGGCCGGTTCGTATCCGTTTCACCTGCAGCCTGCCGCAGCAGCACATTCTTCCGTTCGATACGACGGTCAGCGAGGGGCCCGGTGGATTGCGAGCGGATCGCGCCGTGATTCACCTTCATGGAGGCCGGGTTCCGTGGGCGAGCGATGGAGGCCCGTTCCAGTGGGTTGCCAATGCGGCGTTCGGCGCTCAGACTGGAGCGTCGGTTCCGGTCCCGGGATGGCTGCCGAACGAGGTGGGCGGGTTGACGAATGACCACTTCTATCCGAACAACCAGTCGGCGCGGTTCATGTGGTTTCACGATCATGCGTCGGGCATCACGCGAACCAACGCCTATGCGGGACTGGCGAGCGGATATTTCCTGATCGACGACATCGAGTTGGCCATGGGACTTCCGATTCCGGGCGACGCTCTCGTTATTCAGGACAAGGTTTTCTACGATCCTTTTGTGGATCCGGAATACGCCTCATATGCCGGACCCGCAGTACTGGGAGGAGCCGGCGAGGGGGATCTCTGGTATCCATACGTTTACGATCCCGCGATATGGGACCTTGAGGACGGCGGTGAGCCGCTTCCGACTCCGTCCGCCGTCGCCGAAATGTTCGGCGACACGATGCTGGTGAACGGAACCGTGTATCCATTTCAGGAAGTCAACGGAATGAAACGGTTCCGAGTTCTGAACGCGTGCAACTCGCGATTCCTCAATCTCAGTTTTGCGGTAGAGGATCCGGCGGCGCCGGGAACCATTCGGGGTGAGGCCCGCGCGCGCAATGTGGGCGCGCCGATATGGGCGCCGGTACGCGTCTGGCAGATCGGCAACGAATGCGGCTTCCTGCCGCAGCCGGTCCTGCTTGCCGACACCGTGTCTCAGGGCAGGATCCCGCCAACGCCGCTGCTGCTGGGTCCGGCGGAGCGCGCCGACCTCATTGTGGATTTCTCCGCGGTCCCGGTCGGCATGAACGTGATTCTCTACAATGACGCGGCCGCGCCGTTCCCAGACGGCGGACGGGACTTCGATGCGGGATGGCGGGATCGTCGGAAGGAGTCCTGGGATGGACCCGACTCCCGGACGATCATGCAGTTCCGACGCGTCGCCGGCGCGGGCGACCGATTTCCGATTCCCATGCCGGCCGCTGGAACAACCCTCGTTCCCGTGCTACCGACAACGCCGGACACCGAAAACGGCGGGTTCAAGCTCGACCTGACGCCCGGCAGCGTCGTCGATTTCAACGGATCGCAGTTCCAGTACCTGGAAGCCACCCAGGATCTGACGCTGAACGAATCCTTCGACCGCTTCGGACGGTTAGCGCAACTCATCGGGAATCTCGCCGACAGCAACGGCGGGGCCGGACTGGGCTATCTCGAGGGTCCGGGTGAACATGTCGCCTACGGAACGATCCAGATCTGGAACATCTACAACAACACCGCCGATACGCACCCGATGCACTTTCATCTCTTCAATGTGATGCTGCTCCGGCGGAGACTCTTCCGCGTGAATTCAGCTGGCAAACGGGTGTTTACCGGTCAGGGCCGCGCGCCCGCGCCCAACGAGAGCGGATGGAAGGAAACGGTCCGGATGAACCCGGGCGAGTGCACGACGGTGGCGGTTCTGGTTGAGAATCCGTTTGAACTGCCGGAACAGTCGTCCGGCGTGAAAGGCGCCCCGGCCGCCCGGACATTTTCCTGGAAAAAGTCCGACGGAACCGTCGTGACGAGCAGTCCGGTTCCTTCAAGCCCACGGCTGGCCGGAAGCTTCGGGATCAACGCGGACGAGTATGTCTGGCACTGCCACATCCTCGAACACGAGGAGCACGACATGATGCGAACGCTGAACGCCGTATGAAGCAAAAGGATTCTGCCGGAAAGCTTCCCCGCCAAGCCTTGCTGGGGAAAGGCATTGTTTCCCTGCGAAGGGAGAGCCGGGAGGCGGGGGGAATGCCTTATGTTCGCCGGGTACCCTACCGCCGACCAAATTCTTCTTGCTGAATGGAGGCACTATGAAAAGCAGAGTTACCATTTCCAAACTTATCCTGTGCGCCGCCCTCTGGCTGCCAGCCCATGCCCTCGGTCAGGAACCCCCTAAAGAGGCCGACATGATGAAGCGGATGGAATCCGAACATCACGAGATGATGGAGTTGATGCAGCAGGCGATGAAGTCCCTCTCCGAGCTTCAGAACGCGAAAGATCCGGCCACGATGAAGTCCCGCATGGCCGAACATGCCGCGATTCTGGAGCGAATGCGCGCAAAGATGGCCGAGCATGAAGAGATGATGAAATCGATGTCGGAAATGATGTCGCACATGATGGGCGGCATGAAAAAGTCCGAACCGGCGCCGGAGCCGGACCACAGCGAACATCATTAAATTCGGAGGCTGTCCCCAGGATCCCCGCTCGACTATCATTTCCCCGAAAGAACGGGGGAATGAATGGGACAGATCATCGAACTGACGGCCAGCGACGGCCACACTTTTTCAGCCTATCGCGCGGAACCCTCAGGATCCCCTCGCGGTGGAGTCGTGGTCCTGCAGGAAATCTGGGGCGTCAACGACCACATCCGCCGGGTGACGGACGGATACGCGGCGGAAGGCTATCTTGCGATTGCGCCCGCGCTTTTCGATCGGGTCGAACGCAACCTCGCGATGGACGCGTACACGCCTGAAACCCGAACCAGGGGATTTGCCACAATGCAGAAGGTCGAGCACAGCCAAGCGCTGCTGGATATCGGCGCCGCAGTCGCGGCCGCCTCCCCGGTGGGAAAGGTCGGCGTCGTAGGATTCTGTTTCGGCGGGCGGCTGGCCTGGCTTTCCGCCGCCCGTATCGACGGGATCAGCGCCGCGGTCGCCTACTACGGAGGCGGCATCCCCGGCATGGTGGCCGAGCAGCCCCGCTGCCCCGTGATTTTCCATTTTGGGGAACGCGACCAAAACATCCCCATCGAGGCCGTGAAAACGTTCAGCCAGGCGCACCCTTCACTGCCGGTCTACATTTATCCGGCAGATCACGGCTTCAACTGCGATCAACGCGGAGCCTGGGAGCCGGACTGCGCAAAACTCGCGAACGGCCGGACATTGGAGTTTCTTGGGAACCTTTTGGAGCACCCGGCGACGACGGGACATTGAACCATGGCTAGAAAAGTGAATCGAACGGTTCCTGGGTCGCGGGGCGCTGCGGCCATTTCGGCTGGGCACGATCAGAGCTTGAATTTCCTGCGGAACTCCTCGAGACCCTCAGGACCCAGAACGTAGGCCAGTTCACCGCCACAGACGTCGAGAATGTTCTGCGGGCCGTCGTCGTTATCGATGCAGCAGGCGGGATCTTTTCCCTCCGTCAGGCCGAGCAATCCGTTGTCGACGGTGATGGGAAAGGCAAAACAGTAGAACGGTTTGAGACTGCCCGTCTCCGCGGTGCTGGCGATCTGCAGCACGCATTGACCCGCCGTGTTCAGGAAGACGCATCCAGTGTCCGAAGCCGCTGTGCCCACCGCGCGGCCGGAGGGAAAGTCGGGATCATCGGGCTTTTCATCCTCGAACCAGAGGGCCGGATCTTTCTCCATGTGGGCTTCCATGGCGCCCTGGATCAAACCCACGTGCTGAAGAATGCGGTCCTGTTCGGTGGGGTCCATCCAGACCCCGTAGCGGCAGCAAACGCCGGAGCACTTCGTCATGGAGCAGGACGCGGGAAACCGCGCCCTGGCGATCTCCGGGTCCACCCGGAGATCCTTGATGTGCGGCATCTGATGGCGTCTCTGAATGTCGTCGCTCATTACAACCTCTCAACCAGCGATCAATCACAGAGAACCTTAACAGACCTCGTCGACAGCGGAGAACGTTTTGCCCTCGCCGCCTTTTTCGCTCCTCGGCCGATGCAGGCCGCTGGAAACGGGGTACCATGCCCACGGTGAAAAGGAACCAGAGCGCAACGGAACGAGTCTCAAGGACGTGGTTCTCGAAACGACTTTTTGGCGTGGCGGCAGCCCTCGTGTTCCCGGCCGGCTTTATGGCCGGGTGGGCCTTCTGGTGGGAACCATCCAGCCTGCGGGTCGTCGAGGAATGCGTCGCGGTTCCGTTGAACCGGACGGCGCCACTGCGGGCCGCCGTGATCACGGATCTGCACACAGGCTCGCCTTTCAACGGAATACCCAAACTACGGATGGTGGTCGATCGCGTCAATGCCGCAAACCCGGATGTGGTTTTCATTCTTGGAGACCTGGTCGTCCACGAAGTCCTTGGCGGATCGTTTGTCGCGCCTGAACCCATCGCTCAGGAACTCGGGCGCCTCCACTCCCGGAACGGATCATTCGCGGTGTTGGGCAACCATGATGTGTGGCTTGACGCAGACCGCGTCCGACAGGCGCTCCAGGACGCCGCAATCACCGTCCTCGACGATCGCGCCGTGAAGATCACCGATGAAGCGGGATCGCTCTGGGTGGCGGGAGTGGGAGACTACTGGACCGAAAAACACAACCTGACGGCCGCCCTCGGATCGGTCCTCGATGATGCGCCGGTCATCCTGTTGACGCACAACCCGGACATCTTTCCCGATGTCCCGTCACGCGTCAGCCTGACACTGGCCGGCCATACCCACGGCGGACAGGTCCGGATTCCGTTCTTTGGCAGTCCGGTCGTGCCCTCTCGCTACGGCCAGCGATTCGCAGCCGGCCAGATCGTGGAGGACTCACGGCACATGTACGTCGCGACAGGAGTCGGCACCAGCATCATTCCCATTCGGTTCGGCGTGCCGCCGTCCGTCCCGATCCTGATCCTGCAAAACACCTGCCCTTAGAGATTGCGCCTCTGTTGCGGGCCGGCCATGGAGTCGGCCTGGAGATTACGCGTAAAAACGATTCATCCGTCACCGGGCGCCGCTTTTCCCTTCCGTCTGTCGAAACAGTTTCTTTCGGAGTTCATCCAGACCCTCCTGCCCGAGAACATGGGTCAGTTCGTCGGGGCACAGGTCCAGAACAGTTCTGGAACCGCCGGCGCTCGCGGTGCAGCAGGCATCTCTTCCGTCGTCGAGACAGAGCGTGCCGTTATCGATCGTGATGGGAAAGGCAAAACAGTAGAACGGCTTGAGAACGCCCGTTTCCTCGTTGGCGACGATCTGCAGCACACATCGTTTCTCGGAGTTCAGGAACACACAGCCGCCATTCACGGTAGTGGTCCCCACGGCGCGACCGGAAGGAAAGTCGGGATCGTCGGGATCTTCCAGATCAAACCAGCGGGCCGGGTTCTTCTCCTGGGCATCGTCCATGGCGCGCTGGATCGTCTCGGCGTGCTGAAGAATCCGGTCCTGTTCGATGGGATCCGCCCAGACGCCGTCGCGGCAGCACGCTCCGGAACACTGCGTCATGGAGCAGGCCTGAGGAAAACGAGCGCCGGCAAGACCCGGATCCACGCGGAGGGCGGGAATATGGGGAACCCGATGATGTTTAAGAATGTCGTCGCTCATTACAGCCCCTTTCCGAACGTGATGAGATCGTTGAACGACGATAGTAATCGGGAATCCTGGCCGGTGTCGCGGGCTTCGAATCTGAAACCAGGCTGCCGAGAGCCTGCTCCCCTGCTGGATGCCGTCCCCTGGTCCGCTCAAAGGAAAATTCCTTCGACCGATTCGGCGCGGAAATCCGCAATTGTTTCCATGGAGGTTGTCTTGGCTACTCGAGGAACGACCGGAAGCGCCTTCCGGCGTCTGACAGCAGATCCCCGCCATTATCAGATCGCCATTCTTGGCGGACTCCTGGTCTATGGCCTGGCCGCGCTCGATTTCGACATCACTGGCGTGCGGGCGGCGGCCACACTGGTAACGGCCCTGCTGACCCAGGCGCTCTGTTCCACTCTGTGGAAAACCCGATTCGACCCGCGGAGCGCGCTGATTTCGGGCCTGTCGCTGTGCCTGCTGCTCCGCACGAATTCCATGAAGTGGGTCGTGGTCGCGGCGGTGGTCACGATCGCCAGCAAGTTCATCCTCCGCTTCCGGGGCAAGCACATCTTCAATCCCACCAACTTCGGCATCGTCGCGATGATGCTGGCAACCGGCGAGGTGTGGGTTTCGCCGGGTCAGTGGGGGAACTTTGCGTTTTTCGGTTTTCTGATGGCGTGCCTGGGCGGTGTGGTGGTGAACCGCGCCGCGCGCAGCGATGTGACGATTGCGTTCATCGTCGCGTATATGGCTCTGGTTTTCGGCCGGTCCATCTACCTCTACGAGCCGATGACGATCCCGATCCATCGTCTGGAGAGTGGCGCGCTGCTCCTGTTCACGTTTTTCATGATCTCGGATCCCCGAACCACGCCGGATTCCCGCGCCGGCCGCATGATTTTCGCCGCGCTCGTCGCATGGGGCGCGTGGCACATCACTTTTCGGATGTTTCGGACCAACGGCCTGTTATGGGCGCTGGCCCTCGCAGCGATAACCGTCCCCGTCATCGACTGGCTCCTGCCCGGATCCCGATACAACTGGTCCCGGCCGGATATCGGGCATTCGCCTGCCGCGCCAGATCATCTCGGACATGAAGGAGGAACACCCAATGAGACTGAAGCGCTGGGCGCTTATCTCACTCGCAATCGCAGCCATGGTCTGGTCCGCCCAGGCTCTGGTCGCCTTTTGCGGCTTTTACGTAGCTAAGGTCGACGCGCGGCTGTTCAATCAGGCGTCGCAGGTTGTCCTGGTGCGCGACGGCGATCGCACCATTCTCACGATGTCGAACGACTTCAGAGGAGAACCGAAGGAGTTCGCCATGGTTGTGCCGGTGCCGAGCGTCCTGCGCCGGGACCAGATCCAGGTGAGCGACCGCGATCTCCTCGAACACGTGGACGCCTACTCGGCGCCGCGCCTGGTGGAGTATTTCGATCCCAACCCGTGTCAGGCGCCGCGCGGACGCGGCGCGGGCGCCGCTGGAGGCGGCGGCGGGGGCGGGCGCGGAGGTGGAGCAGCGCCGGCGGCAGAAAACTCGCTGGGGGTGAAGATCGAAGCGCAATACACCGTCGGCGAGTACGACATCCTGATCCTCTCGGCCGTGGAGAGCACCGGACTGGAAACCTGGCTGCGGCAAAACGGGTATCGCATTCCTCGCGGCGCCGCCGACGTGCTGGCGAGCTACATCATGCAAAACATGAAATTCTTCGTCGCCCGCGTGAACCTCGAGCAGCAGTCACGGCTGGGTTTTACCAGCCTCCGTCCCATTCGGGTGGAGTTTGATTCTCCCAAATTCATGCTGCCGATCCGGTTGGGCATGGTCAATGCGGACGGTCCTCAGGAATTGCTCGTCTACACCGTCACGCGTCAGGGACGGGTCGAAACGACCAATTACCGCACGGTAAAGCTGCCCACCGGCATGGATATTCCACCTTTTGTACGAGGGCGGTTCGGAGAATTCTACAAAGCCATGTTTTCCGAACAGGCCAAACGAGCGGAAAACCGCGCGGTGTTCACCGAATACGCGTGGGACATGGGGTTCTGCGATCCGTGCGCCGCGAATCCACTCTCGCCGGACGAACTCCGAAAACTGGGAGTGTTCTGGCTGGCCGATACGCCGGCGGCAGGACCGCGTGGACAGCTTGCGGCGCCACGGCAGCAGGTATTTCTGACGCGCCTGCACGTCCGGTACGACAACGCGCATTTCCCGGAGGATCTGGTGTTCCAGCAGACCGCGGACCGGCAAAACTATCAGGGACGGTACGTGCTGCGATATCCCTGGAACGGTGGGGATTCATGCGCGGCTGCGGTGACTTATCGGCAGGGACTGCCGGCGCGGTATGAGCGTGAGGCGCAGCAGCTGGCGGATCTGACCGGATGGAACATCGGCGATATCCGACGGTGGAATACGGACGATATCCGGCGGCGGATGGGGATCGCGGAACTGGTTCGATAGGGAAAACGGTATAACTTCACCAAAGTGCGCATTTCCCGCCTCGCCAGCTTTACACAACAGAAACATTTGTCCCCGCCTGCTTGTAGGGGGCGGTCTATGACTGCCCAACGTTTAAACAAAAACTCACCCTGAAATGCCGGGCAGTCATAGACCGCCCCTACAGCAGACGCGGACGGGAAGACATCGCATAGACTACGGTTGATGCGCAAACCAATCGCGATTGCCATTCACGGAGGCGCCGGAGCGATCAAGCGAGGCGGGAGACACGAAGCGGCGCGCCGGCATGAACTGAAGGCATTGTTGGCGATCGCCCGGGAATCGCTGCGGGACGGCGGCGCCAGCCTGGACGTTGTAGTCGCGGCCGTACGGTCCCTGGAAGACTCCGGCCTGTTCGACGCGGGAAAAGGCTCGGTCTACACCGCGGATGGCCGCCACGAACTCGACGCCGCATTGATGGACGGCGCGACACTTCGCGCCGGATCGGTCGCCGCAATCGGTCACGTCCGGAACCCGATCGAGCTGGCGCGCCGGATCATGGATCACACACCCCACGTCATGCTGGTGGGCACGGGGGCGGAAGCGTTCGCGCGCGAACAGGGTCTGGAAATGGTCGAGAACCACTACTTCGACAGCCCGGAACGGCTCGAACAGCTCCGGCGCGCGCAGGAGGAGAACGTTTACGGCACGGTCGGCGCGGTCGCGCTCGATCAGCATGGCAACCTCGCGGCCGCCACGAGTACGGGCGGCATGACCAACAAGCGTCCGGGAAGGGTCGGAGATTCCCCGATCATCGGATCCGGAGTATGGGCGGACAACGCCACGTGCGCGGTGTCCGCCACCGGACACGGCGAATACATCATGCGCATCGTGATCGCGCACGAGGTCTCGTCCATGATGCGTTACGGCGGGATGAAGCTTGGCCGCGCCACGGCGGCGGCCATTCGAAGACTCGCCGCGATCGGTGGTTCCGGAGGACTCATCGCGATCGACCGGCGCGGCGCCATCGCCATGCCGTTCAACACCGCCGGAATGTACCGCGGATCCGCCACCGGCGACGGCCGGATTTCCATCAGCGTCTTCCCCTGAAATCCCAGACAGCGCAAATAAGCAGTAAAAATGGGCCTTCAGGCAAGGACACTGCTTGACAGAATCGTTTTCACCCTTTATTTATGGGGGGCTCACTGCACCGCATTCGTGAAGACGGTTAAGAACAAGGAGAAATTTGATGGCGAAAATGACCCAGACACAGATCATCACCGAGTTGTCCAACAAGAGTTCTATCAGCAAAAAGCAGGTCAAGGATTTCCTGGCGCTGTATACCGAGCTGGCTTACCGCGAAGCCAAGAAGGGTGAGTTCACGCTGCCCGGAGTTGGAAAACTGGTGAAGCAGAAGAGAAAGGCGCGGATCGGCCGGAACCCCGCGACCGGACAGGAAATCAAGATCCCGGCCAAGACCGTTCTCAAGTTCCGCGTGGCCAAAGCCGCCAAGGACGCTGTCCTGGGCGCCAAGAAGTAGATCAGCCCGAGTCTGGGCGGAAAAAGAGAAAAGGAAAGGATACAAACCGCGCGCTGCAGACAGGGAACATTTCCATGTTTGCGGCGCGCAAGTTCAGAACATTCGCTTCATCCCTCTAGCAATTCACCGGCATCGGCGAACCATTTCCCACCGTTCAAAATCCCGACTCAGGATAAAAAACTTCCGGCCAATCTCGATGACGGGAATACGATCGGCCTCAATTGCCCTGCGGAATTGACGGAGAGAAAGTCCTGCCCGCCCTGCGGCGGCCGGAATATCGAGAAACAGCCTGGCGGCCCGCGCTGGAACTGAAGGCTCCCGTTGCGCCGGCGGCAAAGGCATTTGCGTCAAGATTGATGTCGCTCGTTGTTTCATCGAGGCTCTTCTCGCACGTGGAATTCCATACTCGATGTGCTCGTCAACCGGCGATGCCACACGCCATGCCGATACCGGGTGACTTTCAAAAAACCCGCGAAAACAGGGGCGCGCGATGAGTTTCCGGATCGGATCCCCGCTGAATTCCGGTCGCGGCGACCATTACGCATCCGGACCGGAAGCTTGTCCATTCCGGAATTTTTTCCATGATGGCGCCGGAACCCGCGACAAAGAATGTCCGGCTTTCCGCGGATTTCGACGAGCCGGATAACTATCTTCATGTTCTCGCTTTCATGCGCTCCGGGTTGGCCCTTGCATGGCGAAGGACATGCGCGTCACATCCCTGAATCCGAACTGCTGGAGAGCCGCGCCCGGCAATCGAGTGCTGGCCATCGATGGAGGAGCGGTGCGATTTGAATGTCCTGCGGACTGGTTCTTCGCAGCGACATCCCAATGTGTGTGCGTTTCGGATCTCCGACCGCCTCAGGTGAGAACCATGCTTGCCCTGTCCTGGAGACGAATCCCGCATGAAGCCCGAGCGCTCTCATTACCCCACCTGATCGCGGAACTCGCCGACGCCGGGCGCCGCCCCGGCGCCGAGAGAGGAACGGTGATGCGCGTCTTCCGTCCACCGCTGGAACTCGCCTGGACTGAACTGCGCTTTCCAAACCGCCTGGGGAAGCAGACCGCCGGCGTCCGCCTGTGCCTGGCCCGGTCCGGCTGCACGCAGGCTCTGGCGGTCTTCGATTTTCAAATTGAAGACAGCCTCGCGTTGTTCGATGTCTGGGAGACGTTTCTGAGAACGGTGGCCGTCGGAGAAACGATCGACGCGCGCCGGGGCCGACGCCGCGAACAATGGGGATAAGCCTGCGAGAGGGAATTAGACATTTGGGGCTCAGTTCAGGCAATGAATTCGCGTTTACGTCTCCGATCTGCTTCGCTGCAGCAGATTGACGCAAACGAAGCGTGAATATGGGAGCCGACTGGAGTGGCGCCGCCCTTTCCCGGCTCCGCCGGGAGAGGAGGGAGCGAGCCGCAGAGCGCGAGCCCGATAGGGCGAAGCAGAAAGAAAAGACGAGCGACAGGTGAGGGCAAACAATCAGGGGATTGTCCCTTGATTGTTTGCCCTCACCTGGCCTTCGCTTCGCTCAGGCCCTCCTCTCCCAGCTGCGCTGGGAGAGGGCGCGCGTGCATCGAAGGCCTTCCCAAAGACCGCCCCTACAGGCTCCCGTCAGGAGGTCATGGGGCACTTCGTGAACAGTTCGACAACGTAGTCGGTCAGGCAGTCGTAGAGGAGCTTCTGAAAGACCCAGGGAAACTGCGACCCGGAAAGGTCGCGCTCGGAAAGAGTGATGCGGTACACCGGGCTGAGGACATCCGGCATCCTGGAGCGGATCCGCAACTCGACTCCACCCTCGTTTTCCGCGGCGCTGAACTCGAAGAACGGGTGTTCGTATTTGGCCAACTCATCGACGACCCTTTCCAGAGCGCTCGGCATGGCTCAGGCCTTCCTCTTTTGCCTGGCAGGACGTTTTGGGGCCTGTTCGTCGAGGATCTTGTCGGGCGAATAACACAGGTCCTCGACCGGACACTGGAGGCATTTCGGACGCTGCGCCTGACAGCAGGCGCGGCCATGATGGATCAGCAGGTGGCCGAGCGCGATCCAGCGGTCGCGCGGAAACAGCCCCATGAGGTCTTCTTCAATCCGCGGAGGCTGGGTCTCGCGCGAAAAGTCGAGGCGCCGCGAGAGCCGCTGAACGTGGGTGTCGACCACGACCCCCTCGGCTTTGCCGAAGGCGACGCCAAGGACGACATTGGCGGTCTTGCGGGCCACGCCGGGGAGTTCGAGCAACTCCTCCATGGTCTCGGGGACTTTCCCGCCAAACCGTTCGACGATCATGCGGCAGGCGCCCTGAACGCTTTTGGCCTTGTTGCGAAAGAAACCGGTGGAATGGATCATCCGTTCCAGCTCCGCCGGGTCGGCCTCGGCAAAATCGCGCGCCGTCCGATATCGCTTGAAGAGGGCGGGGGTCACCGTATTGACGGTCCGGTCGGTGCTCTGGGCGGAAAGGATGGTTGCGATCAGAAGTTGAAGCGGGTTTTCAAAATCCAAAGCGCAACGGGCATCCGGGTAGGCCGACTCCAGGCGGGTGTAAATCTGCTCCGCCCGGAGAAATTTCGCCCTGGCAGAAGCGCTACGCGTCACTGCCCTTGGCCGAGGATTTGGCGGGTTTGGACTTTGCCGCAGGCTCGGCCGATGCCCCTGAACCGGAGGAATCTTTGCTGGAATCGCTCGAACTCTTCGATCCCTCGCCCGAGGACTGCCCCTTCCGGGCATAATCCGTGACGTACCAGCCGGTTCCCTTGAACTGGAAGCCGGAGGCTGAAATCAGCTTGGTCAGAGCGCCGCCGCAACCGGCGTGTTTCTTCAGCACAGGGTCTGAATACTTCTGGATAACTTCAATCGTCTTGCCGCATTTCTTACATGCGTACTCATAAATTGGCATGGGCCTTTAATAACACAACTTTCGGCGATGGTAAAATGGCCGGTCGCGGCGAAAGGGACGCGGCTTGAATGATTGAAGAGATCCGTTCAATTCTAAAGAAACTTGGGGAGGACCCCACTCGGGATGGTTTGACCAACACTCCCGAACGCGTGGACCGGTCCATGCGATATCTGACGAGCGGCTACGGCAAGAGCGCGGACGAGCTGCTCAACGGAGCGCTGTTCGATGTCGCGTACGATGAAATGGTCATCGTCAAGGATATCGAGGTGTTCAGCCTGTGCGAGCATCACCTGCTGCCGTTTTTTGGAAAGTGCCACGTCGCCTATATTCCCAACGGTAAGGTCGTCGGCTTGAGCAAGATCCCCCGGCTGGTCGACATGTATGCCCGCCGTCTCCAGGTGCAGGAGCGACTGACCATGCAGGTGGCCGAAACGATCAATCAGAAGGTCCGGCCGAAGGGCGTGGCGGTGGTCATCGAGGCGCAACATCTCTGCATGATCATGCGTGGCGTCGAAAAACAGAATTCCGTCGCTGTAACGAGTTCGATGCTGGGCGCCTTCAAGGACGACCAGAACACCCGCAACGAGTTCCTGAATCTGGTGCACAAGAAGGGGTAGGCGCCCATGGTATCCGCGGTCATTTTCGATCTGGATGGCACGCTCACCCGGACGCCAAGCCCCTGGCGTCATGTCCACGAACGGCTGGGCGTCTGGGAGAACGTGGCGCACGCCTATCTCCAGCAGTGGCTCGCCGGCAGCATCAGCTACGCGGAATTCTGCCGGCGGGACACCGCCCTGTGGAGCGGCCGCGACCTGGAGGAAATCGAGGCCTACCTCGACGAAATCGCCATCAACCGGCATGTGCCGGCAGTGGCTGAGGCCCTGGTCTCCCGGCGTATTCCGTCCATTGTCATTTCATCCGGCTTCAGCTATCTGGCCAGGAAGATCGAACGCGACTGTTCCTGGGATCCGCTGCTGATCTACGCCAATGAACTCGAGAAAGGGCCCCAGGTGCGAATCCGGGTTTCCGCGGATCTGTCGGGCCCCCTGTGCAAGCGGGCCCACGCGGAATCCGCGCTGGAGATCGTGGGCGCAAGGGCGGAACAGACCCTGGTTGTCTCCGACGCCGTCCGGGACCTGGAACAGCTCGATCACTGTGGATTTCATTTGCACGTTCAAAAGGAAGACGACCTGCTCCGGGTTGTCGAATATCTGGATTAGGAGTTCATATATGTCGGACGCGCTGAAACGGGAAGCGGCCATTGCCGCGCTGGGTGAAGTCAGAAACGGCATGATCGTGGGGCTGGGTACGGGCTCGACCGCCTCACATTTTATTCGAGAGCTTGGCGCCCGTGTCCGGAAGGGACTGGACATCGCGGGCATTCCCACATCCGAAGCATCGCGACGGCTGGCCGAGGAATGCGGTGTGCCACTCACCGATTTTTCCGCCCATCCCGCAATTGACATTACCGTGGATGGCGCGGACGAGGTGTCGCCGAACCTCGAGTTGATCAAGGGACTGGGCGGCGCGCTGGTGCGCGAGAAGCTCGTGGCCAGCGCCTCCGCCCGGCTGGTGATCGTGGTTGACGACACCAAACTGGTCGAGCGGCTGGGCAGCCGCGCGCCAATCCCGGTGGAAATCGTCCCGTTTGCGGTGGATGTGGTCCGGAACCGGTTGCAGAAGATGGGTGGAGAAGCCCGCGTGCGGGAAAAGGATGGGCAGCCGTTTATCTCCGACAACGGCAACCTGGTGCTGGACTGGATGCATGGCGTGATCGCGCAGCCCGCGGCGCTGGAACAGAAGCTGAAGGCCATGACCGGCGTGGTCGACTGCGGTATTTTCGCCGGGCTGGCCAATCGCGTGATCGTGGCGGATCCTGGAGGGATTCGGAAGATGGATCGACGGAGCTAGAACCGGTCGATTGTCCGGCCCCGTCCCCCCGATTGTCCATTGTTCATTGCCTTGTTATCGATTGTCACTTGCAGTTCTTTCATTGTTCATTCGGACAACCGACCAACGAACAATGAAAGAAGTACAGCGGACAATCGGCAACAGGCAATGAATAATGGACAACCGTGGGGCGGGGAGGCAGACAATCAGGCTACCCTTTTCAAAAAATGGAACACCACTTCTCCTGTCCTTATTGCGGCGAGCGCATCTCGGTAGTGCTCGACATGTCGGTCCGCCGACAGACCTACATTGAAGACTGTGAGGTCTGTTGCCGGCCTATCCAGGTCCGCTATACGGTCGTCGACGACGATCTGGCGGAATTCACGGCCCGCTCGATGAACGAGACTTCCTGACCTTACGGCGCGCTTCGATACGGCGCGCCACTTCATCCGCCAGGCTGGCGCCGGCGTCCACCGGCACCAGGTCCAGGCTCTCCAGCGGGTTCAACATGAAATCGGAAACCAGACAGAACTCGTCGTACTGCCATTCCCGGTTCACCGGCGGCATCGGCCCCTCGTAGTAGCGCGCCAGATCCGGTGGGAGCGTCTCCGGGAGAGTCGCCGTCTCGTACTCCTCAATGCCGGCAATGTGCCCCTGCCGGATGAACGCGATTCTCCGCCGCGCCGTCGTACGGGCCGGCAACACGCCAAGGAAATTGAAGGCCCAGATCGAACGGAACGTGTCTTTATGCTCCTGACGGATACGCCGGAGCTTGTCCAGTTTCCGGCGAGCCGCATCCGCTTCCTCAAAGCGCGTTTCGGCTGCCAGACGCTCAATCGTGTCCACCAGTTCCCGCTCGCCGGGATCCGCGAGTCCCTGAACAAAGGCGACGGCGCGCTGGACGTCCGCCAGATAGTGAACGCGGTCGATGTCGTCGTTGCAGGGTCGCGAACACGTGCGCATCTGAAAGTACATGCAATCGGGATGTGGATCGCCGCCGCGGATGTTGTACAGGCATGGCCGGAGCCTGAACGCGCGTTCGAGCGCCGTCTTCATCGTGGCAAACTGCGCGCGGGAAACGAACGGACCGAAGTATTCCGCGCCCGCCTTGATCTGGCGGGCGGCGTAGATTCGAGGAAATCGCTGCCGCAGGTTGATCTTCATCAGCGTGAAGAGCGGAAACGAACGCATCTTCCGATAGGTCCGGGGAAACAGTTCGCGCCGCTGCCGATACAGCAGGTAGGCGGTTTCGAAGGGCGACGCGGTCGAGACGTAAGAGATCCTTCCGGCGATCTGACGCAGGTCCAGATCCCGGACGAGTTCCGAACGTTCGCCGAAGAACCGCTCCAGACGGCGCCGCAGGTCCGATGTCTTGTCGAGCACGATCACCTTGTCGCGCGTATCGAAGATCTTATAGACCGCGGAACCATGCGGAATGGTCGGCAATACGGCGGAAAGGAAATCGGTACGGTCATAGCCGACCGTTTCGAACGGAAACTCCATGCGCCGAGAATATCCTCAACGCGCGGGAGAGGTCGAGTTACTTGCTGTCGAAAGCCTTCCAGTGGAACAGAAGCGATTCGGTGGTGTGTTGTTTCGCGAAGTCCCAGCCGTGGTTGCCGGCGTAGAGATGGGCTTCGTGCGGATACGACGCCTTCGTCAGCGTCTGGTCGAACGCTTTCAGGCCGTCGAAGAAGCCGTAGTCGTCTTCGGTTCCGCAATCGGCGTAGATCTTCAGGTTCTTGAGTTTCGTTGTGTCCTTCGCAAACTCGAGCGGATTGTTCGCATTCCAGTAGGTCAGATCGGTATTGATCGCGAAGATCTGATCGAAGAGCGGCCGGAACCGTTCCAGTTGCCGGGCCGGCGCGACGGCGTGATCCAGATCCACGATAAGCGCGGCGCTGTGGGCCGAAACCGATCCAAACATCTCCGGATGCTTCATTGCGATCTTCAGTGATCCGTAGCCACCCATGGAAATGCCGCTGATTCCCCGCGTGGCGCGCGTGCCGATCACCCGGTTGGCGCTTTCGATGGCGGGAATGAATTCCTGAACGATGTAATCCTCCCAGGGCTCCTGACGACCGCCGCGGGCGTTGGTGTAGAAGCTGTTTGCCGCATTGGGAATCGCGACGATGAACTCGCCGATCTTGCCTTCAGCGACCATGCGGTCCAGCAGCAGATCGGTTTCGCCTCGCGTGCTCCAGCGCTTTTCGTTTTCGTTGAGGCCGTGCAGAAAGTAGAGCACCGGATATTTCTTGTCGCTTTTGGCGTACGAAGGGGGAAGGTAGAGGCCGTAGGCGAGATCCTGATTGAGCAGTTTGCTGTGCAGGGTTTTGTATTCGACCCGGGACCCGGTGGGGATGACGTCGCGAAAGCCTCCGCCCCGCTGGGCAGCGGCAACGGCCAGCACGCCCGACACGAGCAGCAGAAGCGCAAATACCGGGAAAGCCTGTCGAATCGGCCTCACAATTTACTCCTCGGGCGAAGCGCCGCGCGTCTCGTCCGCGGACCGGGTCGGCTCGAAAAGCCGGATGCGCAGACTTTCGGAAGCGATGTCGGTCAGATCCACGATCGACGCCGCGGCTACCCCCATGGTGATTGCAATCGTTTCGCTGAGTTCTTCCTTCGTGGCGCCGTATTTCAGGGCCTTCTTGATGTGGCCTTCCAGACAGCCGTGGCAACGGCTGGCCAGGGACGCCGCAATCGCGATCAATTCCTTGGTCTTGCGATCAATTGCGGACGCCCGGTATGTCTCCTGGTAGAACTGAAAGTAGATCTTCCGCATGCGCGGATCGACCATCGTATAGGAGGGCCATTTTTTTCCCTGAGCGACGGACTCGTCGGCCATCGGCGCGATCCTCTCCGGCCAGGCCGAGGGCCTAGCAATTTCGACAAAGTGAGAAGGAATGGTACGTTGTATTCCACAATGTCGTCAAGGACACTCACACGGTCGACTCGGGCGTCAAAACCCGGAAAGGACAAGGGGTTGCGATCGATTGGACGTCGGATGTTTCTCAAGATTCTGGCGGCGCTGGCCGGCCTGGGCGGCGGGTGGGCCGGCCTGCGGGCCGCATTCACGTCAAAAGGCTCGATCGACGAGTGGACGAGCCTCGGCCCGCTGGATGCCGCGCCGGTGGACACGCCCGAGCAGCGATCCGTCACGGTTACCGAACGGCTGGGCTGGCTCGAGAGAAGCGTCGAAAAGGAGATCTGGATGCGCCGGGACGGTGACGGCGCCGTCATGGTTTTCTCGGCCGCCTGTCCACACGAGGCCTGCGCCGTCCAGAAGGACGCCAACGCGCCGGGCTTCGTCTGCCTCTGTCATCACAGCCATTTCGGACCGGATGGGGCGCTCCTGGACGGTCCTGCCCTGCGAGGCCTCGACACGCTTGAACACCGGCTCGAAAACGGCGTTCTCTGGGCCCGTTATCAGAAGTTCAAGAAGCAGTTACGCGCGAAGGAAGTGGTATCATGACCCCATGCTGCAGACGATCCTGCCGGACCGCTTCGCAGGCCTGACCGGCACTGAAACCGAATCCAGAATTGCTGAAACGCGGCGCCGCCTTGGCGACCGGCTGGTTATCCTCGGACACCACTATCAACGCGACGATGTCATCAAGTTTGCCGACTTTCGCGGCGACTCGTTCAAGCTGGCCCAGTGGGCCGCGGGACAGAAGAAAGCCGAATACATTGTCTTCTGCGGTGTCCATTTCATGGCGGAGAGCGCCGACATTCTCAGCGCCGATTATCAGCAGGTCATCCTTCCCGATCTCAGCGCGGGATGTTCCATGGCCGACATGGCCGAAATCGATCAGGTGGAATCCTGCTGGGAAGACCTCCGGAGCGTGACCTCCGAGCGCATTCTGCCCATCACCTACATGAATTCCTCGGCGGCGATCAAAGCGTTTTGCGGCCGGAACGGGGGAGCCGTCTGCACGTCGTCCAACGCGGCGGCCGTCATGCGCTGGGCGCTCGAAAGATCCGACAAGATTCTGTTTCTGCCCGACCAGCACCTGGGGCGAAACACGGCGTACAAGCTGGGGTTTCGGCTCGATGAGATGACGGTCTGGGATCCCTTCGAGGAACTGGGCGACAACTCTCCGGAAACCCTGAAGACCGCGCGGTTTGTTCTCTGGAAAGGGCACTGCTCGGTCCACCAGCGATTCCTGCCCGAGCACGTCGCCAAAGTTCGGGCGAGACACCCGGGGATCACGGTCATCTCCCATCCGGAGTGCCGGTGGGAGGTAACCCAGCTTTCCGACGATGTCGGCTCCACCGAACACATCATCAAGAGAGTTACCACGGCTCCAGCCGGATCCGAGTGGGCGGTGGGAACGGAAATTCACCTGGTCAACCGGCTGAAGAACGAGAATTCCGACCGCTTCATCATCCCGCTGGACGATTGCGGCTGCCTGTGCGCCACGATGTTTCGTATTGACGCGCCCCACCTGCTCTGGGCGCTGGAGAATCTCGAGCAGGGGCGCGTCGTGAATCGCATCACGGTGCCTGCCGGGATCGCCGCCGACGCGCGCCTGGCGCTGAATCGAATGCTGGAAATCACGCAGTAGCCCCCGGAGACCACATGCATTTTCGCCAGTTCTATCTCGGTTGCCTTGCGCAGGCGTCCTACTTCATTGGATCGGAAGGCGAAGCCGCGGTTGTCGATCCGCGACGGGACGTGGACATCTATATCGACGAGGCCCGGGAGCAGGGCTTCGTGATTCGGCATGTGATCGAAACCCACGCCCACGCCGATTTCGTTTCCGGTCACCGGGAGCTGGCGGCCAGAACAGGAGCGCGGGTCTACTTTGGAGCCCAGGCGGGGGACGTCGCGGGCGCGGGATACACTCCCGTCCGCGAAGGCGACGAAATCCGGTTTGGAACTGTCATCCTCCGCTTTCTGGAAACGCCCGGTCACACGCCCGAATCGGTCAGTGTTCTGGTGTTCGATACGGAAACGTCGTCTTCGGTTCCGTACGGTGTCCTGACCGGCGATGCCCTCTTCATCGGCGATGTGGGACGGCCGGACCTGCTCGGTTCCCGAATGCCCGCCGCCGAACTGGCGGGCATGCTCTACGATTCACTGCACGACAAACTCCTCAAGCTGCCGGGGGAAGTCATGGTCTTTCCGGCGCATGGAGCGGGCTCGATGTGCGGTCGCAACATTTCCAGCGAGAACAGCTCCACCATCGAACGCGAGCGCGAGTCCAACTACGCGTTGCAGCCCATGTCGCGGGAGGAATTCATCCAGCTGATGACGACGGACCTGCCCGAAGCGCCGGCGTACTTCAGCCACGACGCGGAAATCAACAGAGAAGGTCCGGCCCTGATGGCGGAAATGCCGGAGCTTCGGTCTCTCAGCGCTCAGGAGGTCCGCCAGCTACGCGACGACGGCGCCCTGATTCTCGATACGAGACCGTCGGCGCAATACGGTAACGCCCACATCCCCGGATCGCTGAACATCGGCCTCGGTGGACAATTCGCCTCGTGGGCCGGCAGCCTGATCCGATTCGAAACGCCCGTGGTGATCGTCGCCGAAAGCGAAGCGGCCGCCGAGGAGGCGCGAGTCCGCCTGTCCCGGGTCGGCCTGGATCACGTCTCCGGCTATCTGGCGGGAGGCATCCTGGAGTGGGATCGGGCGAAGCTTCCCCTCGCTTCAGTGGAACAGATTTCGGTCGAGGAGCTGCAGCATCGCATCGAATCCGGCTTGATCGACGCCACTCTCGATGTGCGCAAGGCGCCCGAATGGAACAGCGGCCACATTCCCAACGCGACTCACGCGCCCCTGGGACATCTGGTCGACAGCCTCGGCGGCATCCCGCGGGATGCGCGGGTCGCCACGGTCTGCGCCGGCGGCTTCCGTTCCTCGATCGCCACCAGCATCCTCGAACGGAACGGATTCACCCGAATCTCCAATGTCGTCGGCGGCATGACCGCATGGCACAACGCGAAACTGCCCCTGGCGGCATGACGGGCCGTCGCTATATTGTGAGCGGCCGCGTTCAGGGTGTCGGGTATCGCTACTTCGCCCAGCAGACCGCCCTTCGGCTGGGAATACGCGGCTGGGTCCGTAATCTTCCGGCGGGCGACGTGGAGATCCACGCGGAGGCGGCCGAGAGTGTGCTCGCGGAATTTCGCGAGGCCCTCAAGCGTGGACCCCGCATGGCCGAAGTCAGCCGGGTTATCGAAGAAACCGCGTCAATAACCGAACAGTTCTCATCGTTTCACGTGAAAGGTTGAACCATGGATGATCTGAAGAAAATGATTCGCGAAATTCCGGACTTCCCCAAACCCGGAATTCTTTTTTATGACATTACCACCCTGCTGAGAGACAGAGGCGGCTTCCGTACGGTGATCGACCGCCTGACAGAACAGATCGCTCCCCTGAAACCCGATTACGTGCTCGGCATTGAAGCCCGGGGCTTCATCTTTGCGCCCGCGCTCGCATACAACCTGGGCGCCGGCTTCGTTCCGGTCCGGAAACCGAAGAAGCTGCCCGGACGCGCCGAACGGATTACGTACGACCTGGAATACGGAACCGACACACTGGAGATCCACCACGACGCGATCAGCCAGGGAGCGCGGGTCGTCATTGCCGATGATCTGCTGGCCACAGGGGGAACCAGCCTGGCCACCGCGCAGCTGGCCGAAAAGGTCGGTGGAACCGTGATCGGGATGACGTTTGTGGTCGAACTGGAGTTCCTGAATGGACGAGATCGCCTGGACCGCTACAACGTCTCGTCGCTGATTCGGTATCAGTCCTGAAAGGGGGCGGACGTCTGGACGTCTCTCCCCTTCGGCTGTCAAATGACAGCCGAAGGGGAAGAGGGCGGACGATTCAGGCCCGTCTCGAAACTGCTGCCGCCACACCCACCAGCAGCGCCGCCACGACATTGACAACGGCAAAGACATCTCCGTAGCGGGCATAAAACGTCAGTTCGGACCGGAAGCGCGCCACCCCGTCCAGCGTGGCGATTTCTCCTCTCGGCGCGCGGCTGACGACGCGGCCGTAGGGATCGATGATGGCCGTGATTCCGGAGTTCGCCACGCGAACCACATATCGGCGATTCTCGACCGCGCGCATAACCCCCATGCGGAGATGCTGGAATGGCGCCGATGAGGAACCGAACCATTCATCATTCGTGATGATCACCAGCAACTCCGCGCCTTCTCGCACAAACTTCCGTGAAAAGTCCGGAAAGATACTTTCGTAGCAGATGACCGTGGCCAGACGGTGCTTGCCGATGTTGCTGACGGTCAACCGGCTTCCGGGAGCAAAGTCGCCGACCTGTTCGACCAGCTTCCCGGCAAAGAAGAGCAGATCCTTCATGGGAACGTATTCGCCGAAGGGAACGAGACGGATCTTGTCGTAACGGGAAACCACATGTCCCGCCGGGTCGAGCAGGGCCGCGCTGTTGCTTGGCGCTTCGCCGATGCTGTCGAGATAACCCAGCAGGAAGTAGCCGCCGGATTGCACGGCGATGCGCTCGGCGAGACGGCGGAATTCCGGATCGTCGGCGAGCGCAAATGGCGCCGGAGTTTCGGGCCATACGATCAGATGGGTTGCGTCCGGCGCCCGGGGCGCGGAATCAACGGACAGGCTTATCAGACGGTCGAGCAGGCGGGCATACTCCTGGGGTTGCCAGCGCTGATTCAGAGCGATGTCCGGCTGGACCAGCCGGACATCGACCGCATCGCCGGAGGACGATTCAGCCGGCGCCGGCGCCAGCCATGCAATCAAGACGGCGAGGACAGGCGCGATGGCGAATCGCCTATCGTTCTTCAGCAGCATGTAGGCCAGGGAGGCGTTGACTGCGGCAATGATGAACGACAGGCCGAACACCCCGGTCCAGGTCGCGATCTGCAGAATTCCGGCGTAGGGAACCAGGGCGTAGCCCGACAGCATCCAGGGAAAGCCGCCCAGCGGAAAGTAGCCGCGGACGAGTTCCATGGCCACCCACAGTGACGGCGCGACGGCGAGCGCGCGGGCGCCGTAGCGACGGCAAAGAGCCGCAACGGCCAGACCGAAAAGCGCGAAGTAGAAGGCATGACTGAGACAAAACAGCGCAGCCACGCCGAATGCCGCCAGCGAGCCGAGTCCTCCGTAGGTCACCATGGTCCCGGTAATCCAGTAGCAGGTCCCCGCATAGTACGCCAGGCCGGCCGCATACCCGGCCAGAGCCGCGCGCCGCAAGGGCATCGGAGAAGCCAGGACGACAAAGAGTGGGACAAGGGCGATCCACGCCAGTGGATACCAGTCGGCTTTGGGAAGAGAAAGCGCAACCAGGGTTCCCGACACTACCCCCGACATCAGGGACCACCGCGTCAGGAACCCGGCGACATTCCGGAGGGACTTCAATGGAACAGCTTCATTTCTTGATGTTGGGATGGTATCCGTGAGCCTGCAGCCTTTCGCGCGGACCTTCGGCGGCTTCGGCGTCCGCAAATGGACCGACCTGAACGCGGTAGAGACCGCCGCTCTCACCGGCTTCGGGCGGAACGACAAACGCTGAGAATCCGAGCTTCTTCAGTTCACCAACGAGCCTGTCCGCCGAGCGCTGCTGCCGCAACGCCTCCACCTGGATATTGACGACGGCGGGCGCTTCCGTTTCGGGAACGCGCGCCTCCGGCTCCGGAAGGGGCTCCGCGGTCGCGGCCTCAGCGGTCGCGGAAGGCGCCGGATCTTTCTTCAGCGCTTCGTAGCTGAAGTCCACCTTGTCGGGCGCCTTGGCCGGGGGCTTGACCGCTTCGGCCACGGCGGCGGCATATTTCTGGCCCTGGGATCGGCCCACCAGCATTCCCAGCACGAAAAACGTCGCGCACAGAAATGCGATCCCGACGAACACGAACAGGGTAAAACCATGTCCCCGCCACGAGGTCTGCTCATCCATTGCTTACTGTCCTTTCATTTTCCCGAAGTATTCCAGGATGTCAATCGGCAGCGGGAAAACGATGGTCGTGTTCTTCTCCATACCGATTTCAGTCAGCGTCTGCAGATATCTCAGCTGCAACGCCACAGGTTGGGCGGCGATCGTTTCCGCCGCGTCGGCCAGACGCTGCGCGGCTTCGTATTCACCCTGAGCGTGAATGATCTTGGCGCGCTTTTCGCGCTCGGCTTCCGCCTGACGAGCCATGGCGCGCTGCATGATTTCGGGCAGATCCACGCCCTTGATCTCGACCAGACCCACTTTAATGCCCCATGGATCGGTATGTTGATCCAGTATGTCCTGTAGCCGCTGGTTGAGTTTCTCACGTTCGCTGAGCAGGTCATCGAGGGGCACCTCGCCAAGCACCGAGCGCAGCGTGGTCTGCGCCAGCTGCGATGTGGCGTACAGGTAGTTTTCGACCTCGACAATCGCCCGCCGGGGATCGACGACGCGAAAGTAGACGACCGCGTTGACCTTTACCGAAACGTTGTCGGACGTGATCACATCCTGGGTCGGCACGTCCATCGTGATCGTTCTCAGGCTCACGCGAACCACACGGTCAATGGGCCAGAACACCCAGATCAGGCCGGGCCCCTTGGGCTGATCGAGCAG
>DASUFH010000423.1:0-21933 GCA_036274645.1 Terriglobia bacterium | reverse complement strand
CTTCATACCGTCATTCTCGTCGGCGATTATCTGTATACGCGCGATGACCTGCTCGTCGATTCTCTGGCCCCCAACTCTCATGCCGGCAATCTACGAAATCTCGATTCTCGTGTCCAGCAAAAAGATATGGGACATGGTGAGTCTGCCTGTAGGGGCGGTCTCCCAAGGAACTAGACCAATAATCGCTTTGTTTTCAACAAAGCGATTATTGGTCTAGTTTTTGTCGCGATGCGTCGCGATACCAATCGCGTGAGCCGCTATGACCGCCCAGCGTTTCAGGGCAAGAGATTTCCACTCCGAAACGTCGGGCGGTCATAGACCGCCCCTACAGGCAGACGGGGCTGTCGCCGGATCTTGTGAATGGCTCGCGAATTCGGGGCAGTCCCCCTTCCGTCTTCCTGCTCGTATAATCGATTCCCATGGCGCGGGGCTGGGAAAGCAAGTCCGTTTCAGACCAGATTGAAGAACAGGCCAACCGGAAATCGGCGGCGCCCCGGGCCGGTCTGACCCGGGCCGAAAAAGAACGCCGTCAGAAACGCGAAGGACTGCTGCTGGCGCGGGCGCGTACGCTCGAAGCGCTCGCGACCGCCGGCCATCCTCAGCGGCGCGCCATGCTCGAGCGCGCCCTGTCCCACCTCGATTCGGAACTCGCTTTGCTGGAACAATAACCTGTCAGGGTTTTGGGGCTGGCGGAGGCAGCTTTCGGGCCTCCACGACGGACTGAAAGCCTTGTCTTGCGTGACTTCCGTCGCAGAAGGGCTTGTTGCCCGAGTGGCCACAACGGCAAAGGGAGATCATGGTTCTTCCGGAAAGGTCGAATTCGCGGCCTTCGCCGTCTTTGATCACGAAATTGCCCGCAATCCGGAGTGGGCCGTTGGGGCTGCATGTAATCGTTACCGAGTCAGACATTTTTTCCTCCAATCGCGCCTCATTGTAGTACACGTTCGTGGCGCGCCGAGAATGGTGCTATAATCCTCCGCCCCAAACGAACGAGGGAAAATGACTGTTCGATTTCAGTTCAACGTTTGTGGCGGATAGATCGTCAAAGAACGGTTCCCAGGGAGGATGTTATGGACCAGAAGAAAACACAGAAGTTCAAACAGCGGTTGGTTGAGGAGTACCAGAAACTGATTCGCTCAATAAACCGGAATCGGCTGGCCGAAGAGGAAATCAAACTGGAAAACACCGAGGACGAAGGCGATCTGGCAACGATCAGTCATAACAAGGAATTGCTTTACAACCTGCACGAGAGCGATTTCCAGCGGCTGAAAGGGATTCAGGAGGCGCTCAAGCGGATGGACCGCGGCGAATACGGCGAGTGCGTTCGCTGCGGCGAGGACATCAATGAAAAGCGTCTCATGGCCGTGCCGTGGGCCACGTCGTGTATCTCGTGCCAGGAAGCGGCGGAGCGGGAATCGAACTCCGCGCGTCCGGTGACTGTCGGGATGAAGGCCGACGACGACGACGAAGGCTGACCTATGCGTCTCCGGTCAGCGTCTTCATCAGAAAGAACAACGCGATTCCGGCGAAAACGATAAACGCCATTCGGACTCCGCTCTCGCGGTTGGCCTCGGGCATGAGGTCCGTGGCCGCCACGTAGAGCGTGGATCCGGTGGAAATCGGCAACGCGTATTCCAGTCCCCGTCCCACCAGGTTTACCGCCAGTACCCCCACGAGCGTCGATACTCCCAGAGCGATGGCGGCCGCCTGCGCCTGTCCCGCCGAATGTCCCGCGTTGACAAAAATCGATGAAATCGTGAAGCCGTCGGGGATCTTGTGCAGAACGACGGCGAGGAAGATCAGCAGTCCGAGCCCCTGCGATACCTGAAAGCCCGCGCCGATCGAAACCCCGTCGAAGAACGTGTGCACCAGAAGACCGACCAGCGCGGAGAATTCCACCGCGGGACGGGATTTCTCGTGATGGTGCGTTTCCTCGCCGAAATGCAGATGGGTGGCGAACACGTGTTCGAAGAAATGCACAATCAGATAGCCCAGCAGAATCAGCGCCGGCGCTGCCGTCGTCTGCCGGAAGCTCACCGGCGCCATTTCAATGAACACCGTGCCCAGCATGAATCCGGCGCCAAGCGCAATGAAGTAGCGCAGGGATCGCGTGGCCCAGGTGTAGCGCGTGACCATGACGCCGCCGATCACGCTGGCCATCGAGGCGCCCAGCGCGAAGATAAACGAGGTGGATAGTGTGCCCATTCAGCCGGAGTGCCGGATCGTCAGGATGTCGCCGTCCGCGACAATGTATTCCTTGCCTTCAAGCCGCAGCAGGCCCTTTTCCTTCAGCGCCTGAAAACTGCCGTGTTGGACGAAGTCCGCGTAGCTGCAGACTTCGGCGCGAATGAAATGACTTTCCAGATCCGTGTGGATCACGCCGGCCGCGCGCTGGGCCGTTGCGCCGCGAGGGATTGTCCAGGCCCGGCACTCTTCCTTGCCGGCGGTGAGAAACGAGATCAGGCCAAGCAGCGTATAGGTTCCGCGGATCAACCGTTCCGCCCCCGACTCGGTCAATCCGTAGTCCGCCAGAAAACTGCGCAGTTCTTCCGCGGACAGTTCCGCCATTTCCGCTTCGAGCTTTCCGCAGACCATCACGCGTTCGGTATTCGGTCCGAAACTCGGTTCGGCGCCGGAGCGTTTCAATCGCTCCAGTTGATCCTCGCCGATGTTTTCGACATAGATGACCGGCTTCTCGGATAGAAACGCAAAACCCTTCACCAGCTTCTTTTCGTCAGCCGCTGTTTCCATCTCGCGCAGCGGCCGCTCGCTTTCCAGCCAGGCCTTGGCCCGGACGAGATAGGCGAGTTCCTTTTCGCCGGCCGCGTTCTTGAGCTTTTTCAAATCCTTCTCGAGCCGCTCCATCCGTTTCTCAATCGACGCAATGTCGGCGAGCATGAATTCGTATTCCAGATTTCGCCGGTCGCGCTCCGTATCGATCGATCCTTCCGGATGCGGCGACGCTTCGTCTTCGAACGCTCGGAGGACGTGGATCAATACGTCGACCGTACGGAGCGGCGCGAGCGCCATGTCCTGCCCTTTGCCGCGCGCCAGCCCCTGCACATCGACAAACTCCACCGTTGCGTATGTCGTCTTGTCGGGATCGAACTTCGACGCGAGGAAATCGACCCTCGGGTCCGGTACCTTGACGATCCCGACATTCGGTTCCAGCTTTCGTCCAGCCGGACCGGTTGCGGCCTTTCCGTGGGTCAGCACATTAAAGATGGTTGTCTTGCCCACTCCGGGCAGACCGATGATTCCCGCCTTCATAAGGGCTGTAAGCATAACCCAGGAGTGTCCGGGTCTCCCCGTTTCGTTCCTGGAGGCCGAATTTGTCCTGTCTGGCCTTGCGGTATCGAAAATCCCGCTTTCGTACTGAAAAAGCGTGTTTTGGCGCCGATTTCTCCTGTTTTGCTATTGACACTAAAGTGGGTGATCGGTACTCTCGGGTGGCCCAAAGTGGGCAAAAGTTCAATTCTGAGGTTTTTTAGGGTCATACGGATATGTCCACGCTGCGCGGCAACTCTCCAGCGACAATCGATGGCAAGGGCCGGCTCAAGATTCCTTCGGCCTTCCGCGCAGCGATCCAGGATACCTGGGGCAGCGACTTCAGCGACTTCTACGTCACCAGTTTGACGGGTGAATCCGCTCTGATTTACCCACTTCCTGTCTGGCAGGATATTGAAGACCGCCTGAGTCAGTTACCTTCCTTTAATCCCACGAAAAAGAAGTTCCTCGACCGAACGAACTATTACGGTCAGTTAACTACGATCGATTCATCGGGCAGGATTTTGATTCCCGCGATGTTGCGCGAATCCGCCCGGATGACTGGGGAAGTCGCTGTCCTGGGTTGTTTGAACTATCTGGATGTCTGGAATGACGAGCGTTTCCGCGAGCGGATGAACGAACGCGACTTTACCGAGGCGGACAATGAGACGCTCTCGAAACTGGGGATCTGAAATCGATGATTCTCCGGGTTTCACGCCTTGAGTCGGGGGCACATTCCTGTCCTGTCGGGGGAAGTGGCGACGTTTCTCGATCCGCAGCCGGGAGGGCGATTCATCGACGCCACGGTGGGTGGCGCCGGGCACGCGCGAATGATTCTCGAGAAGACCGCGCCGGATGGGCGGTTGCTCGGGCTGGATCGGGACGGCGAGGCTCTGAAGCGGGCTTCCGGCGAGCTGGAGTCGTTTGGAGACCGGGTGACGCTGATCCAGGCGAACTTTCGGGACATCCTGCCGGCAGCAGCCGCGGCGGGATTTCTGGACTGCAACGGGGTGCTGGCCGACATCGGCGTGTCTTCGCCGATGCTGGACGAGCCGGAGCGGGGGTTTTCGTTTATGCGTGAGGGGCCATTGGACATGCGTATGGACCGAACGCAGGAGCTGACTGCCGCCGAGGTCGTCAATCGATCGAGTGAGCGGGACATTGCCGACATCCTGTACCGCTTTGGCGAAGAGCGCCGGTCGCGGCCTATCGCGCGGGCCATTGTGCGCGCGCGTCCGCTGACCAGCACGGGGGATCTCGTGCGGGCGATCACGAGTGTGACGGGCTCGCCCCGGTATGGGCAGATTCATCCGGCGACGCGCAGCTTTCAGGCGCTGCGTATCTTCGTTAACGACGAACTGGGGAGCCTGGAAGGCCTTCTGGACGGGGCGATGACGGTTTTGGCCCCGGGCGGCCGGCTTGTGGTGATTGCATTTCATTCGCTGGAAGATCGCATCGTGAAGAACCGATTTCGCTCAGCGCCGCATGGCCGGGTGTTGACGAAGAAAGTGGTGACGGCGAGCGAGGAAGAAAGCCGCCGGAACCCGCGGGCGCGCAGCGCGAAACTGCGCGCATGGGAGAAGACTAATGTCCAGCAAGCCAATTGAGATTCATTTTGACAAACGTCTGAACAATCTGAATCTGGTGCAGGAAGCCGATGCTGGCCAGCGCCGGGAGTTTCTGATCATCACTATCCTGGTCATCCTGATGGTGTTGGGCGCGCTCGCCTATGGCTGGCAGCACTATCAACACCGCGATCTGGGCTATCGTGTCGAAGCCGCAAGCAAGACACAGAAGCAGCTGCTCAAAGACCGCGAGAAACTGAGAAGCGAACATCAGTTCCTGCGCAGCAGCGAGCGGATCGACCGGCTCTCCCGTGAGAGAGGCATGGTGGTTCCCGCTCCCGGGCAGGTTCGGGTTGTGGCGCCGTCTGGCCCGGAAGAGGTGGAGCCGTCCCCGGAACTGGCGGCCAGCCAATGAGCGCCAATGCCCGACTGACGCGAGTCTGGACGCTTGCCGGCATTCTGGCCACGTGGGTCCTGGTGATTGCCGGCCGGTTGTACTATCTGCAGGTCGTTGAATCGGCGAACTTTCGCGAGGAGGCGGCCCGCCAGCAGCAGCGTTCGCTGGATATCACGCCTCCTCGTGGCGTGATCTCCGACCGGACCGGCAAGGTCCTGGCGACCACCATCAAGGTGGATTCGGTCTTCGCGGTTCCGCGGGAGATTCAGGATCCCGGGCGCGTTGCAGCCGCTCTTGCCCGAATTACAAAGCAGTCTCCCGGTAAGCTTCAGGAGAAGCTCTCCAGTTCCAGCTACTTTGCCTGGGTCCAGCGCAAGATCGACCCTTCGATGCGCGCCGAAATCGAGCGCCTGAAGCTGCCTGGAATCCATTTTCAGGAAGAGGACCGCCGTTCCTATCCCGGCGGCCAGCTGGCCGCGCAGTTGCTCGGCTATGTCAACATCGATGACAATGGCCTGGCCGGCATCGAATACCGGTACGACAAGGTTCTTCGAGGCGAGCCCGGTAAGGTGGTCATGCTCGTGGACGCGCGTCCACGGGTCTTCAGCCGGGTGGAGCAGGAGCCGACCGCGGGCGCCGATCTCACGCTGACTGTCGACGAGCACATTCAGTTCATTCTCGAACGCGAGCTGCAGCAGGCTGCCGCCACGACGAAAGCGGCGCATATCTCGATGGTTGCCCAGAATCCGAGGACGGGAGAAATTCTGGGCATGGCGAACTATCCCTCGTTCAATCCAAACGATATTCAGCGGTCGAAACCGGACAGCCGCATCAATCGCGCGGTCAGCCAGGTGTATGAACCCGGCTCGACGTTCAAGATTCTGACGCTGGGCGCTGCGATCGAGGAGAAGCTGACCACGCCGGAAGAGCTGATCGATTGTCTGAATGGGTCGATCATCATTGCCAAGCACAAGATCCGCGACCACAAGCCGTTTGGTGTCCTCAGCGTCAAGGAGGTCATGCAGTACTCCTCCGACGTCGGGGCCATCAAACTCGGCATGCGACTGGGTGACGATCGCCTTTCTTCCTATATCGAGCGGCTGGGTTTCGGGCGATTGACCGGAGTGGACCTGCCAGGAGAGGAGCGTGGACTGGTCCGGCCCCCGGAGCGGTGGTCGAAGATCTCCATCGGCGCTGTGTCCATGGGTCAGGAAATCGGGGTGACCCCGCTGCAGATTCTGAGCATGGTTTCCGCGGTGGCCAATGGCGGGATTCTTTACCGTCCCTATGTGGTGTCGAAGGTTGAGCATCCCCGCGATGGCGTGCTGGTGCGGAACGAGCCGATCGGCCAGCGGGTGTTATCGGAAGCGACGACGAACGATCTTCAGGAAATGCTCGAGGTCGTGGTAACCGACGGAACCGCCAAAGCGTCCAAACCTGAAGGCTATCGGGCGGCGGGAAAGACGGGGACCGCCCAGAAGATTGACGAGAGTGGCAGATATTCCACGACCAAGTTCGTCGCTTCCTTTGCCGGCTATGCGCCGGTATCGAATCCTTCGATTGCGTTGATTGTCGTTGTGGACGAACCCCGGGGCGCTTATCACGGCGGGGATGTGGCCGCGCCCATTTTCAAGCGGGTTGTCGAACAGGTTCTTCGTTACAGGTCCGTCCCTCCCGATGTTCCTGAATACGCGCCCCGTTACACGGTTGCGCCGGATCGTGCGACGCCTCCGGAAAGTATTGCTCCGCAGGCGAAGGACTGGTCCCTGGTCCGGGCTTCGTTCGGCGACGCGCCCGCGCCCGAGGAGAATCCGGCGGGGAACGTCGTCGTGCCGGACTTTCAGGGGAAGTTTCTCCGTCCGGCGACGGAGCAGGCGTTGAAGCTGGGCATTACGTTGAGGTCAAAGGGATCCGGACGGATTGTGGCCCAGAATCCGCCCGCCGGCGTCCGCGTCAACGCGGGGGCCACAGTTGAGGTGTTGTTGTCCCTGACGCCGTAACCTGGCGATTTCGGCCGCGCCGCGCGCGGCCAGGGGCAGCGTGGATTTAGTCGGGACAGGCGTTTTACGGTTCGGCCGCACAGCTCGATTTTTGAGGAACAAGCAAGGCAGCTTAGAACTCCTTCTCCCCTGCAGGAACAAGGCGTCCGCCGGATTCGTGCGGAAGACAATTCGGGGTGGGTGATGACTCTTGGTGGTTTGGTGTCCGGTCTGGGAGTAGCCCCTGAGGGTGAAAGCCACGACACTGCAATCCGGGGGATCGCCTGCGACTCGCGGAAAGTCGAGCCGGGATTTCTGTTCGTCGCCATTCGGGGCATGCGCCAGGACGGGAATCAGTTTGTCGGCCGCGCCATCGCGTCAGGCGCGTCGGCCGTCGTATCGGCGACGCCGCGGCCGGCGGAGGTATCGATACCCTGGATTCAGGTTTCCGATGAACGCGCGGCTCTGGCGACGATCGCGAGCCGGTTTTATGGGAATCCGTCCGAGCGGCTGCGCCTGGTCGGCGTCACCGGCACCAACGGAAAGACGACAACCACTTACCTGGTGGAGGCAATCCTGAACGCGGCCGGCAGCGCGGCTGCGGTGTTCGGAACCATTGAGTATCGCGGGCCGGGCTTTCGATATTCCGCGGACCGAACCACTCCGGAGGCCTCCGATCTGCAGGCGCTGCTCGGCCGTGTGGCCGACGCCGGCTGTCCGTATGCGGTCATGGAAGTGTCGTCTCACGCCATCGCGCTCCAACGGGTGGCGGCGCTGCGTTTCGATCTGGCGGTTTTCACGAACCTGAGTCGGGATCATCTGGATCTGCACGGAGATATGCGGTCGTACTTTCTGGAAAAGAAGAAGCTGTTTACCGGTCTGGATGGCCATCCGCCGCGCGTGTCCGTGTTGAACCGCGACGATCCGCATTTTGCGGAACTCGCGGCCATTGAACCTGCGCGGGTCATCTCTTACGGGTTCGATCCCGCGGCGGATGTGCGCGCCGGCGAATATCGATTTGGCTCCGACGGTGTTGAGGCGGTCTTCGATACGCCCGCCGGCGCCCTGGATTTGCGGTCGGCCATGTCCGGCCGGCCAAACCTGTACAACATCGGAGCCGCGATCGGGGTGGGACTGGGACTGGGGCTTTCTCTGGAGGCCATTCGTTCCGGAGTGGAAAACATGCGGCAGGTGCCGGGCCGGTTTGAGGCCGTTTCCGCCGGGCAGGATTTCCGGGTGATCGTCGATTATGCGCATACCGACGACGCGCTCGAGAAAGCGTTGCGCTCGGCGCGCGAACTGACTCCGGGCCGGTTGATCGTGGTGTTTGGTTGTGGCGGCGATCGGGACCGGACCAAGCGCCCATTGATGGGAGAAGCAGCGGCGCGTCTGGCCGACTTCGCTGTCGTTACGGCCGACAATCCCCGAAGCGAAGATATCGCCGACATCATGGCCGAGATTCGTCCGGGCCTTGAGCGCGCCGGCGCGCGGCCCGGCGAACGATATGTGGAGATTCCCGACCGCCGGGAGGCGATCGACCACGCCCTTTGCATGGCGAGGGCCGGCGACACCGTACTGCTGGCGGGAAAGGGTCACGAGACCCAGCAGACCATTGGAAGCCGGACATTCGAATTTGACGACCGGGCTGTTGCGCGGGAACTACTCGATGAACTTGTTGCTAAACGAAATCGCTAAAGCCGTGGGAGGCGAACTGCAGGGCGCCGGCGGAGCCATGGCGCGCGGTTATTCCATCGACTCGCGCACGCTCGGTCCCGGCGACCTGTTCTTCGCTATCCGCGGGCCGCATTTCGATGGCCATGATTTCGCGAGCCAGGCGCTGGAGAAACAGGCGGCAGGAGTGGTTGTGGAGTCGGGATGGACCGGAACGGCCCCGCCCGAAGCGGCAGTTATCCGCGTCCGGTCAACGGTGGAGTCGCTGCAGACGCTGGCGCGACATGTCCGGCAACAATGGGGCAAGCCGATCGTGGGGATTACCGGAAGCGCAGGAAAGACAACCACCAAGGAAATGATCGCGTCCGTGCTCGCCCGGAAATTCAAGGTGCTGCGTTCGGTGGGCAATCTGAACAACGAATACGGCCTTCCCCTCTGCCTGCTTCGCGCCGAGCGCGACCAGGATATCGGGGTGATCGAGATGGGCATGTCCGCGCGGGGCGAGATCGCCCGGTTGGCTTCGATCGCGTGGCCCAATGACGGGGTGATCACCAACGTCAATCCCGTGCATCTGGAGTTCTTCAAGTCGGTGGACGAGATCGCGGAAGCCAAGGCGGAGTTGCTACAGGGGCTTGTATCGCCCAAACGGGCTTATCTCAACAACGACGACTCGCGGGTGCGCGCGATGGCGCGGCGCTTCGACGGGCCGATCGTGACCTATGGCGTCAAGTCGGTGGCCGCCTTCCGCGCGGTGAACGTGCAGGATCTCGGCCTGGAAGGAACCGCATTCCGCGTCCGGCACAACCGCCGGGAAATGGATATGGTTCTGCCGCTGCTTGGCCGGCACAACGTGACCAACGCTGTGGCGGCTGTTGCCGTCGGTGTGACTCGCGGCGTGGACTGGGAACGCGTCCGCGAGGCCATCGGCGAAATGAAGCCGGAAAAAATGCGCGGGAGGGTCGTCCGTTTTCAGGAGGGCATTGCGGCGATCGACGATTCCTACAACTCGAATCCGAAAGCGCTGACCGAAATGATCCGGTTCCTCGGCCGGCTGGACGGTTTCAAACGAAAGATCCTGGTGGCCGGTGAAATGCTCGAACTGGGACCCGAGTCCGCCGAAATGCACCGCGCGTGTGGCCGCGAGGCGGAGCGGGCGGACATCGCGATGATTCTCGGTGTGCAGGGCCACGCCGCTGAGATTCTTGAAGGGGCGCGCGCCGCGGGAGCGGACCCTGAAGGACTCCGGTTCTTTGCCGACGCCACCGCCGCCGGCGAAGCGCTGGAACGTATCGCGCGCCCCGGGGACGTCATTCTGTTCAAGGCGTCCCGGGGAGTGAAACTCGAGCTGGCATTGAACGTTCTGCGCGCTCGATTCCGGAGCATGGAGCCGTAGATGCTGTATCACATCCTTTACGAGTTCCTTTACGACGGCTTCAACAAGTACTGGAGTCCGCTGAAGGCCCTCAACGTTTTCCAGTACATTACGTTTCGAACCGCCTACGCCAGCCTGACGGCCCTTGTCATGAGCCTGCTCGTGGGGCCATGGCTCATCCGGCGTCTGCGGGAATTCCAGATTGGGCAGCACATTCGCGAGGAAGGTCCGAAGTCGCATCAGACCAAGGCCGGTACGCCGACGATGGGCGGCGTTCTGATCGTGTTATCCATCGTGATTCCGACGCTGCTCTGGGCGAACCTGCGCAATCCCTTCGTGTGGGTTGCCCTGTTGTCGACTCTCGCCTACGGCGCCATCGGATTTGCCGATGACTATCTGAAGGTTCGCAAGAAGCGGAATCTCGGACTGACCGGACGCAGGAAGATTGCCCTGCAGGCGCTCGTCGGGCTGCTGACGGGACTGACGCTGCTCTACCTCCACACGATCATGGTCCGGGAGGGCGGGGCGGAGCGCCTGCTGTATTCAACCCGCCTGACGGTGCCGTTCTTCAAGAATTTCACGCCGGATCTGGTGGTCGCCGGGCCCTGGGGAATTCTCGGATACCTTCCGTTTCTGTTGTTCGTGACCCTGGTGATTGTCGGTTCTTCCAACGCCGTCAATCTGACCGACGGGCTGGACGGCCTGGCGATCGGCTGCACGTTGATCGCGTCGGCGGCGTTGACCGCGCTGACCTATCTGACGGGACACGCGACGCTTTCCGATTACCTGGATATCCAGCATATTGCCGGCGTCAGCGAGGTCACCATTTTCTGTGGATCGATGGTGGGCGCCAGCCTCGGGTTTCTCTGGTACAACGCTCACCCGGCCGAAGTATTCATGGGCGATGTCGGGTCTCTGGCGCTGGGCGGCGCCATCGGCACGGTCGCCATCATCATTAAGCAGGAACTGCTGTTGATCTTCGTCGGTGGAGTCTTCGTCATCGAAGCGCTCTCCGTCATGATCCAGGTGGCGGCGTTCAAGCTGTGGGGCCGGCGCGTCTTTCTGATGTCGCCCATTCATCACCATTTTGAATTGAAGGGCTGGAAGGAGTCGAAAATCATCATCCGTTTCTGGATTGCCGCCCTGATTTTCGCGCTCTTCAGTCTTTCCACGTTAAAACTGCGATGACACTGGTCGTAGGGATGGCGAGAAGCGGAATCGCCGCAGCCCGGTTGCTGGCGCGGAAAGGCGCCGCCGTGTTTGTCACCGACAGCGGAAATCCGCCGGCGGCCGAACTGGACGCGATGGGCATTCCCTACGAAACCGGAGGGCACTCGCCGGACCGGTTTCTGTCCGCGGACGAGATTGTGGTGAGTCCGGGTGTGCCACTGGATTTGCCGCCGCTGAAGATGGCCCGCGAAAAGGGTGTCCCGATCATCGGTGAGATCGAACTGGCGGCGCGCGATCTGCGGGGCGATATCGTCGCCATTACGGGATCCAACGGCAAAACGACCACGACGGCGCTGGTGGGCGCGATTCTGAAAGCTTCGGGCCGCCCTGTCCAGGTGGGCGGCAACATCGGCGTTGCGCTGGCCGAGTTGACTGAAACGTCCACGGAGGAGACCGTCAACGTCATCGAAGTCAGCAGCTTTCAACTCGACACGATCGACCGCTTTCATCCGCGTTCCGCGGCCCTCTTGAACATCACTCCGGATCACCTGGATCGCTACTCCAGCTTCGAGGCGTATCGGGCGTCGAAGTTCAGAATCTTCATGAATCAGGACGGCGGCGACTTCGCTGCGATCAATCGGGACGATCCGCAGGTCTTCCCGCCGCCGGTCTCCATCCGGGCCGAAACGCGTCCGTTTTCGACTCATGCGCGTGTCGAGAAGGGCGCGTGCCTGGATGGTGGGTCGATCTACCTCGATGGAGTGAAGGTGATGCCGGTGGAGGATGTGCCCCTGCGCGGCCGGCACAACGTGGAAAACACGCTGGCGGCTCTCGCGACCGTGGCCGGGTACGGGATTCCCGCCGAAACGATGGCCGGGGCGGTGCGCGCGTTTCGCGCCGTGGAGCACCGGTTGGAGTATGTGGCGACGATTCGTGGAGTCGATTTCTTCAACGACTCGAAGGCCACCAACGTCGACGCGGCCGTCAAGGCGGTGGAGTCGTTTTCGAGCAACCTGATCGTGATTCTCGGAGGCAAGGACAAAGGCGCGTCTTATGAGCCGCTGGCTGAGGCGATGAGCGGACGCGTCAAACGGGTGTTGCTGATCGGCGCGGCCGCGGACGTGATTGCAGCGGCGCTGGCCTCCCGTTTCCCGCAGACGCGCGTGGCGTCGATGGCCGACGCGGTTCGCCAGGGCCTGGCCGCCGCCGAAGCCGGCGACGTCATTCTGCTCGCGCCGGCCTGCGCCAGTTTCGACATGTTTGACAACTACGAGCACCGCGGCCGCGTCTTCAAGGACGCCGTCGAGGAGGCGCGGAAAGGTAGCCGGTAGCGGACGATGCCGAAGAAACTTCGACCTGACAGAACGCTGTTTCTGATCACGCTGGTTCTGGTCGCGCTGGGTGTCGCGATGGTCTTCAGTTCGTCCGTCACCGTCGCGAAAGAACGGTACAACGATCCGTACATGTTCGCGTTCAAGCAGTTGCTGGCGTCGGTGATCGGCCTGGCAACGATGCTCGTGGCGATGAAAGTCGACTATCACTACTATCGATCGCCGCTGGTCGTCTTCTCGGGACTGTCGATCGTCATTTCCCTGCTCGTCCTGGTGTTCTTTCTGCCTCCCAGCGCCAACGTCCAGCGATGGATTCCGCTGCCCGGATTTTCCTTTCAACCATCGGAGATGGCAAAGCTCGCGCTGGTCCTCTTTTTTGCGTACCTGCTCGAGAAGCGGCAGGATACCGTCAATGAAGTCGGAACGCTGATACCGGCATTGGCCATGGCGGGCCTGATCGCCGGATTGATCCTGCTGGAACCGGATCTCGGAACCGCCGTATCCATGATGCTCGTGATGGCGTCGCTGTTGTTCGTCGCCGGCCTGGCGCTTCGCTGGTTCCTGGGCGCCATCCTGCTGGCGGCCCCGGCCTTCTACTTTTTTGTGCTGCGCGTGCCCTGGCGCCGGGCGCGCATTCTTGTGTTCCTCGATCCGCATGCCGACCCGCAAGGCATTGGATTTCAGCCCTGGCAGTCGCTCATTTCGGTGGGAACCGGCGGGATTAGCGGTCTCGGGTTCATGGAGGGCAAACAGAAACTGTTTTACCTTCCCGCGGCGCACACGGATTTCATCTACGCGGTGATCGGCGAGGAACTTGGCCTGATCGGCGCCGTCGCGGTGCTCGGGTTGTTCGCGGCCTTCGTGTGGCGCGGAGTGCGCGCCTCGCGGAGCGCTCCGGATTCGTTTGGGTTCTATCTGGCGCTGGGGATCACGCTGACCATCGGTCTGCAGGCGTTCATCAATATGAGCGTGGTCCTGAGTCTCCTGCCGACGAAGGGGATTCCACTGCCGTTTCTCAGCTATGGCGGCAGCTCGTTCATCGTCATGCTGGCGGCGGTCGGTATTTTGCTGAATGTATCGCAACAATCTCGGGCAGGAGTGACCTGATCTGGGATTCATGAAAGCCATCATCGCGGGCGGCGGAACCGGCGGTCATTTGTTTCCCGGGATTGCGGTGGCGCGGGAGCTTCAGCGGCGTCATCCCGGGTGCGAGGTTCTGTTTGTGGGAGCGGAGCAGGGAATCGAAGCGAAGGTCGTGCCGGCCGAGGGTTTTCCGTTGCGCCTGCTTCCGGTCGGCGGCATCAACCGTGTGAGCTGGAAGAAAGCCGCGCGGAATATTGTTGCCGCGGTGAAAAGCCTCTTCGAGGCGCGCCGGATTCTGAAGGAGTTTCAGCCGTCGATTGTGATCGGAGTGGGAGGTTATGCGTCGTTTCCTATGATGGGCGCGGCAATCATCAGCGGGTTCCCCCGCATGATCATGGAGCAGAACGCGATTCCCGGACTCGCCAACCGCACGCTGGGTCGGTGGATGGACTTCGTTGCCGTCACCGATCCGCGGACGGTTGCGCGGTTCGGCGCGAAGGCGCGCGTCACGGGAAATCCCATCCGTCCGCAGTTCAAAGCCATCGGGCCGAAGGAACACCGGCCGCCTTACCGGGTGCTGGTTTTTGGCGGCAGTCAGGGCGCGCAGGCGATCAACAACGCGGTGGTGGAAAGCCTCCCGTGGCTCGCCGACTGGAAGGACAAAATCTGTTTTACGCACCAGACCGGCGCCCGCCAGCTCGAAGACGCGCGCCGCGCCTACAGCGAGGCGGGATTTGACGCGGACGCGCGCGCGTTTCTCGACAACATCTACGAGCACTATGCGGCGGCGGACCTGATCGTATCGCGCGCGGGCATGACCACGATCTCGGAAATCAAGGCGTCCGGCCGCGCCGCCATTCTCGTGCCGCTGCCGTTTGCAGCGGACGATCACCAGCGCGCCAACGCGCGCGGCATGGAGTCGGAAGGGGCCGCCGTCATGATCGAAAACGCCGAACTGACCGGAGAGCGATTCGCCCGCGTTGTGCGTGAATTGCTTTCCGACCACGACCGGCTGGTGGCGATGGAACGAAGCGCGCGCCGGCTGGCCGTGCTGGACGCCGAGTCCCGGATCGCCGATCTGGCGGAGCAGGCAATAGCCCTGCGCGGAGGGCGTCAATAGCGACGGATCATGGTTGAGCGAATCCAGCAGATGTTTTCAGCCGGTTTGGACACACGGACACAAGAGTGACCACGGATCATGTTTAAGCGAATCCAGCATGTGCACTTCGTCGGTATCGGAGGTATCGGCATGAGTGGGATTGCCGAGGTCCTGCTCAATCTCGGCTACCGGGTTTCAGGATCCGATCCGCGTCCGACTGCGATTACCGCCGCGCTGGAGCGTCTTGGGGCTCGGGTGTTCCAGGAGCACGCCGCGGAGAATATTGAGGGCGCGCATGTGGTTGTGAAATCGTCCGCCGTGCGTCCCGACAATCCCGAGATCACCGAAGCGAAGGCGCGAAAGATTCCCGTCATCGCGCGGGCGGAGATGCTCGCGGAACTGGCGCGCCTGAAATACAGCATTTGCGTGGCGGGAACTCATGGCAAGACCACCACGACGTCGATGGTGGCGACCGTGCTGGACCGGGATGGCCGCGATCCCACGATCGTGGTGGGCGGGCGGCTGAACACCATCGGAAGCAACGCGAGACTGGGAAAAGGGGACACGATCGTGCTGGAGGCGGATGAGAGCGACGGTTCGTTCCTGATGTTGTCGCCGACGATTGCCGTCGTGACGAACATCGAGCCCGATCACCTCGATTACTACAGCGACCTGGACGAGATCCAGTCCGCGTTCCTGTCGTTCGTCAACAAAGTTCCGTTTTATGGATCCGCCGTGTTGTGTCTTGACGATCCGGCCGTGCAGACCCTGATCCCCCGGGTCAAACGGCGAATGGTCACCTACGGAGCCCAGGCCGGCGCGGACGTCTCGATTGAAGGCAGCGTCCTCGAAAAACTCGGATCGTCCTTCACCCTCCGGTTTGAAGGAGGTCGCGCGCAGCCGTTGCGTCTGAAGGTGCCGGGCGCGCACAACGTGTTGAACGCGGCCGCCGCGTTCGCCGCCACGCGCGATATCGGCGTGGAGCCGGACGTGATTGCCGCGGCGCTGGAAGGGTTCGAAGGGGTGGAGCGGCGTTTTCAGATCAAGCGGCGCGACTCCGTGACGGTGATCGACGACTATGCGCATCATCCCACGGAAATCCAGGCGACGCTCGCGGCGGCGAGGTCCGGGGAGTTCCAGCGGATCTTCGCCGTCTTCCAGCCGCACCGGTTCACCCGCACATTTCACCTGTTCGAAGATTTTGCCCGGGCCTTCGACCTGGCGGATACCGCCATCCTGCTGGATATTTACCCGGCGGGGGAGGCCCCGATCGAAGGCGTGTCGACGCCGGCTCTCGTTGAGCGGATGCGGAGCCTGGGCCGGGACGCCCGCTACTTCCCCGATAACGAATCGATTATCTCTTATCTTGCGACGCACGCCCGGGCCGGTGACGCCATCGTGGTCATGGGCGCCGGCAGTGTGACCCGGCTGGCCGACATGCTGAGCGCCGCAAATCTGGAGGCCGTATGAAAGCGAAAATTCTTCTGTCCCTGCGGTTTTTCGCCGGCGCGGTCGTCATCGTCGCCCTCGGTTGGACGTCTTACGCCACCGTCCGGTACCTGCGAACATCATCCCGATTTGAAGTCCGCAGGCTGGTGCCCCAGGGACTGAAACATGTGACCGAAACCCAGGTGCTGGCCGCCGCCGGAGGCGACGGCTTCGAGATGGGCATGAACGTTTTCGCCGTGGACCTGGACGGTGTGCGCGCTCGCATCGAGGAGTTGCGCTGGGTCCGGCACGCGCTGGTCGAGCGGATACTGCCCGATCAGATCACCATCAAGATCGTGGAACGCGAACCGGTCGGTCTGGCCCGGGTAAACGGCGAGACGCGCCGGTTCGACATCGAGGGCGTGCTCCTGGAAGCTCCGGAAGCGGACGAGGACTTCAGTTTTCCCGTTCTCGATGGAATGCGCCTCGACGATCCCGAGGGGAACCGCGGCCGGGCCGAGACCTACATGAGAACCCTGTCGGAACTGGGCGCGGTCGGACTATCGGAGGTTCGCATCGCGGAGAACGGGGGCAACGTGTATGTGGTCGCCAACAACGATCCCATGCTGGTGAATCTGGGCAGCGAGGACTTTCGCGCCCGCTGGGTCCGCTATCAGCGCCTCAAGGCCGAGATCCGGCGGCAGTATCCGGAAGCGGCAATGGTGGATTTGCGATTTCGCGATCAGGTGGTGATCCGGATGACAGCGGATGGCGATGGTTCGAGTGGAAAGGTGAAATGGCGCAGCGAGAAAAGAAACGCATTGTAGGCCTCGATATCGGTTCGACGAAGGTCTCAACGCTGATCGCTCTGGCCGGCGACACCGGTCTGGAACCCATCGGGCTCGGTGTCGCCGAATCGAAGGGATTGAAGCGTGGCGTCGTGGTGCACCTGGATGCGACCGTCGAGTCCATCAAGAAGAGCGTGGCCGCGGCGGAAGCCATGGCGGGCTGCGACGTCGAACAGGTCTACGTCGGCCTTTCCGGTCCGCACATCAAGAGCTTCAACTCCAGCGGCGCAACCGCCGTTCCCCCGACCGTACGGGAGATTGGCGCGGCGGACATCGGGCGGGCGACGGAGATTGCCCGCGCCGTGGCGCTCGCGCCGGACCGGGTGATCGTTCATATCCTGCCGCAGGAGTTCACGGTCGATGATCAGAACGGGATCACGGATCCGCTCGGAATGCGGGGCGCGCGGCTGGAAGTCAACACGCATATCGTGACCAGTTCCCGCACGGCCGCCGAAAACATCGTTACCGCCGTGAATCGCAGCGGGTTGCTGGTCGGCGATACGGTGCTCGATCCGATTGCCGCCGGTGAGGCGGTTCTGGGCGACGACGAACGTGAACTCGGCGTGGTGCTGGTGGATATCGGCGGGAGCACGACGAGCGTGGCCGTTTACCACCGTGGGGCTATCCGTCACTCCGTCGTATTGCCGCTCGGCAGCGAACATTTTACCAACGACATTGCGGTCGGCCTCCGCACCGGCCTGCCCGAAGCGGAGCGCATCAAGCGCGAACATGGCTGCGCGGTTTCGTCGATGGGAAGCCCGGACAACGTCTTCGAGGTTGCGGGAGTCGGGTCTCGGCAGCCCCGGCCCATTGGTGAACAGGTGCTCGCCGACATCCTGCAGCCCCGCGCCGAGGAAATCATGTTCCTCGTCCGCAACGAACTTCGCAGCGCCGGATACGAGCGTCAGGCCGGCGCGGGGGCGGTGTTGACCGGCGGTGGAGCGCTGCTTCGAGGACTGCCGGAGCTGGCCGAACACATTCTGGATTTGCCCGTTCGGCTGGGAACAAATCCGGCGTTCATCCGCGAATCCCGTATTTCCGAGCTGCATGGACCGGAGTTCGCCACGGTCGCGGGGCTGGTTCTTTACGGGGAGCGGCGGAACAAATTGCGGGACTTCCGTGAACAGACGGAAACGGGATTCAAGAAACTCGTGGCAAAGCTCCGGACATTTATTTAAGGGGAGGCGTAATGGCTGACAGAAGATCCAATGGGGCTCCAAGCCCCGAAACGGCAATCCGGTTCCTGTTTGATGAGGGCATACGGCTGGGCGCCTGTATCAAGGTGATCGGTGTTGGAGGGGGCGGCTCCAACGCTGTCAACCGCATGATCGATGCGGGACTCGACGGTGTCGAATTCCTTGTCGCCAACACCGACGTGCAGGCGCTGAAGCAGTCGAAGGCCCCGGTCAAGATTCAGATCGGCGCCAAGCTGACCAAAGGTCTCGGCGCCGGCGCCAATCCCGAAATCGGCCGGCAGGCGGCGCTGGAAGACACCGAGAAACTCATTGAGTCGCTCGAGGGCGCAGACATGGTTTTCGTCACCACCGGGCTTGGCGGCGGAACGGGAACCGGCGCCGCGCCGATCCTGGCCAGTCTCGCGGCCGAGCTCGACGCATTGACTGTGGCGGTGGTGACCAAGCCGTTTGCGTTCGAAGGCAAGCGGCGCCTGGCGCAGGCCGAGCGCGGTCTGGCCGAGTTGAAAGGCGCTGTGGATACCGTCATCACGATTCCCAACGAGCGGTTGCTGGCGACACTGGAGCGCGGAACCAGTCTGTTCGACGCGTTTCGCATTGCCGACGACATCCTGCGTCAGGCCGTTCAGGGCATTTCGGATCTCATTATCGTGCCGGGCCTCATCAACCTCGATTTTGCGGATGTCAAGACCGTGATGCAGGGAATGGGAATGGCGCTGATGGGTACCGGCGCCGCCGCCGGCGAGAACCGCGCGGTGGAAGCGGCCAAGAAAGCCATTTCGAGCCGCCTGCTGGAGGACGGTTCGATTCAGGGAGCGCGCGGGGTGTTGATCAACATTACCGGAGGACGCGATCTCCTCCTGCACGAGATCAGTGAAGCGTCGGAACTCATCCACGATGCCGCCGACCCCGAAGCCAACATTATTTTTGGCGCTGTGCTGGACGAGAACATGAAAGATGAAGTCAAGATAACGGTCATCGCGACCGGTTTCGAGCGGCGGCCCGAGCCCGTCATGGCCGCTGCGGCGGGCGCTGCGGCCGGCGGGCGCGCGCCGATCTCCATGGGGCCGGAAAGCGAGTTGGATATTCCGGCTTTCATCCGGCGTAAATAGCTGGTTGTAAAAGGATTGTTTTGTAGTTATCCGCTGGGTTTTGGCGAGGGCGTTTACATCTTTTAACAACGCCCTTTTCCCCTGTCGTTACCCTAATGAACTTAAGGAAATCGGGTAATGACTATCAGCGGGAAATCCATCTTCGTCGCTGCGACCCTGTTCATTCCCATCGTGTTGGCCGGCGCTCCGCAGCGCGGAACGCCGCAGTCGTCGCGGGGAGGGACTCCGTCGCAACGTGGAATTTCCTCTTCCCGGATCACCACGACTTCGCTCGATCGTGGAACCGTCACCGGCAATGTGATTCAGGCCGGCGCCGGTGTCGCGGTGAAGCGCGCTTCCATTACCCTTCGCCGCGTTAACCAGGGAAACCGGGGGAGTGGCGCCGGCGCCGGAGGCGTCAACAACCCGCAATCGCTCGACAGTTTCGGGACTCAGACACCCAATACGCTGCCGACGGGTCGTGGCGGCGCTTCAACAACGACCGGCGGCCCCGGAGTCATTGGCGGGGCCGGAGGGACCACCACAGGACGTGGGACTGCCACTGGAGGCGCCCGCGGGACGACCGGTGGCGGCGGCGCGCGTGGAACTACGGCAAGTGGGGCAATTGACGGGGGGGGCGGACGTGGTGGTGGCGGGCGCGGTGGCGGTGGCGGGGGTGGAAACGCGACCAGAACAGCGCAGACCGACAACACCGGCCAGTATTCCTTCACCAACATCGAGCCCGGCGAGTATCGGGTTTCGGCGTCCGCGGATGGTTTTCTGACCCAGGAATATGGTCAGCAGGTTTTTGACGGTCCAGGAACTCCGGTTACCGTCACCCCGGGTGGCTACGTCACGGTGGACTTTCAACTGGTGACCGGCGGCGTGGTCGCCGGCACAGTCAGCGATCAGGATGGCTATCCCCTCAGCGGCGCGCAGGTGCAGGTGTACTCGACGGAGTACCGGAACGGTCAGCGCGCTCTCGTTGCCGGCAAGACGGCCCAGACCAATGATATCGGCGAGTATCGGGTTCCTTATCTGAACCCCGGTGAGTACTTTGTGCTGGCGCGCCCGACCGCCGCGCAGGCGGAGATCGGGCCTTCGACCGCGGAACCGGTGAGCGTTGCGCGCGGGCGCGGCAATCGCGGCGGGAATACCGGTCGCGGAAATACGACCGGCCGCGGAAACAACCGCGGACGCGGAGAAGCTCAGGCCGAACCGGAGCCGCCATCGTTCGTGTATGTGCCGTCGTTTTATCCGGGCAGCGTGGATCCCGCCCAGGCGGTGGCGGTGAGCGTTCCCGGTGGATCGGATGTGCGCGGCATCGACATCATCATGCGGCCAATAACGACCGTCACCGTCAGTGGAAAGGTCACGGTTCCCGCCGCGATCGCGCCGAGAACGGAACTTCCCACGCAGTTAAGTCAGACCACGCAGCGCGGCGGCGCCGGATCGCGGAGCGGTGGAATTGGGGGCGCCACCGGTGGAGGGACCGGTGGACGGGGGCAGACTCGCGGAGGCTCGACCACCGCGGGAGGCGCGCAGAGCGCGCGGGGCGGCCAGTCGGGGACCAGAGGCGCGACGTCGTCCGGCAATGGCGCTCGCGGCCAGACGAATGGCCAGACGGGACGCGGCGCGGATTCGTCGCAGGCCAACGCCGGCCGCGGCGGCCGTGGTGGAAACACCCGAGGAAACGCAAATGGCGGCGGCGCCAACAATACCGCCGTCAGCGCGCAGATCATCCTGCTGCCGATCGGTTTCAGCACGAATGCGGGCAGCGGGGGCGGCCGGGGTGGCGCGACAGGAAGCGGCGGTGCCCGTGGCGGCGCAACCACTGGAGGTGGTCGCGGTGGCGGTGGGCGTGGCAACGACTTCGCGGCCGCACAGGGACCCGGACGGGGTGGTCGCGGCGGCGCGCCCGGCGCGGGCGGCGCAGTCAACGGCGCCGGTCGTGGCGCTACCGGTGGCTCCGGTCGCGGCGGCGCGAATCCGGTCGGGGGCGCCGGACAGCAGGCCCGCGCCACGACCAATCGCGATGGATCCTTTCAGATTCGGGATGTAATTCCCGGGTCCTACTATCTGTACGCGTCCGGCCGCGTTGGCGGCGCGACCGTCTCCACCAACATGCGTCTGGACGTGGGTGGCGGAAACGTCGATAATCTGGCGCTGGATCTGCGCCAGGGCGTCGACGTGGTCGGGCAGATCTACACGGAAAGTCAGGCGCCTGAAAATTTTCGCGCCCAGTCGATGCGGATCAGCCTTACCCCGGCCGACAACCTTCCGGTCAGCAGTGTGAATGCGCAAATGTTGTCCGATTCCGGGGCGTTTGTCCTTCGGGATGTTGCCCCGGCCCGCTATCGCCTGACCGTTTCTAGACAGGGCGGAGCCTACGTGTCCGATGCCAGGTACGGCGGGATCAATATTCTCGGTGAAGCCGTC
>DASUFH010000422.1:0-6268 GCA_036274645.1 Terriglobia bacterium | reverse complement strand
CAAAAACTAAATCAATAACCGCTTTGTTGAAAACAAAGCGGTTATTGATCTAGTTCCTTGGGAGACCGCCCCTACAATGGGGAGCAGATCAGACCGTCACGGGTTCCTGACGCATGGCCTCGGGCAGATCGCCACAGTCGGCTCGCAGGTACTTCCAGTGGCCGGGCCGAATCGACGCGAGCAGGTCGGCGCGTGTCTTGAGTTCGATCCGTTTTGGCTCATAGAGCTTGCCCGCCTTGTACATCCAGGATTCGGGCAGCGCGCCGGCAAAGTTGAGGAGCGGGTAGGTGAAGTTCGGTCCGTTCATGCGCCGCAGGCGCGCCAGCCACAAACCGACGGCGCCGATGCGCCAGGCCGCCGGTCCCCACCAGCTGTAAAGACCTGGACGCAGGTTCAGCTTCCAGCACCGCATGATGAGCTGCCACTGCAGCGGTGTCAGCTGTCGGGTCTGCCGCACGCCGTTGCCGTGTTCCATGCGTGTCCCTACGAGCGGCGTGAACACGGACGGCACCATGAACCCGAACAGGTTCCGGCATTCCATCTCATGCAGCAGATCGAGCGTCGCCTTCACGTCATCGTCTGTCTCGCCGGGGTTGCCCACCATCAGTGTGAGCATCGGGAACCAGTTGTTCTTGTTGAGAATCTCCAGACCGCGCAGCACGACGCTCGGCCAGTCGTCGATGGAAAACGGCACGCCCTTGCTCGGCATCACTTCCCGCGCCATGCGAACCGAGCCGGTTTCCAGGCCGATCAGAGGCACAAGCGCCTTCTTTTTCGGATGGGAACTGAGCGTGTGCAGATGGATCGGACTCTTGTCGAGCATGAGTTCGGAGAGTCTCTGAATGAGAATCGGGTCGACAACGGCCGGCGCGATCGTGCAGTGGCTGAGCACGTGGTGCTTCACCCCGGGATAGTTCACGACGCTGCTGTAGAGATCGAGCAGCGCTTCCCGGTTGGGAAAGAAGAAGGGCGTGTTCGTATGCACCTGGCCCCAGATGAACATGTCTTCAGTCGCCAGCGAGATCTGTTCGTTGCCGTTCGCCACGTTGGCCGCAACCGCCGACATCATCGTGTCCTTGGGTACCGCCAGCTGCGGATTCAGGTCCGGCATGCAGAACTGGCAGCGGCGGCCGCACCCGGTGGTCATCTCGACGACGCCGAATGTGGTCGGCTTGTCGGGCACAAGGATCGCCTCCGCGAGAGGCGGATGCGAAACGGTGATCTCCAGCGGCAGATCCTCACCGGCCAGGGCGCGCTTGAACAACGCGATCGTTTCAGTGGATTCGCTGCGTCCATCAACGACGCAGTCGATGCCGAACGACTGCCCGACTTCCGACTTCAGGATCTGCCAGCCGCCGGAGCCGCCCACGATCAGCTTGAAACCGGACCGGTACGGGCTGGCCGATATCTTGTTGAACAGCAGGCGCGCATGGTGCGCGTTGATGGTTTCCTTTGACGTGCCGAAAATCGACGCGTAAACGCCCGAAGCAAATGTCACACCCACTGGATTGTGGGTGGAGACGGCGACAGCGCGCGTTCTTGGACCGACGAAACGTTCGAGATCCTCCGGATAACAGACCACCACGTCGTCTTTACCGAATTCGCGCGCGAGCACCTTTTCCAGCACGCGCAGACCGGCCGGCGCGAACTGCGCCGATCCGTCGGGAAAGTGTTTAACAGAGTTCCATCCGGGATATTTCTTATCAAAGATGAACTGCAGCCAAACCGGCATCGATGCCATGCCCATTTGTATGAAGTAGCCAGCGTGGTCGATCATTTCGGTCAGCGGAGCGGAGAGCACGATCTGTTTGCCTTCAGTTTGCATCAGCGCAGTGTAAGGCGGGACGTAGGTCCTGACAAGCTTGTTTTTTCACAAGCTTACATGTTCTTTTCACATTTTTTCGGCGGTCTCGTCCCGCTTATAATGGGACGCTTATGGATAACTTCACACTCGCCGTACTGATTGGGGCCGGACTGGTCGTCGCAGTCCTTGTTTTAATGATTATTCTGGACAAGAAGGGACCGGAGCCGGGGACCAGGCGCTGAACGGGATTCAGGACCGGCCTCCGATCCGACGCTGCGAGTCGGAGGCCCGCCCAGACTTCTGCCTACCTGCGTCCGTTCAAACTGTATTGCGCAATCTTGCGGGAGAGCGTGTTGCGGTGAAGACCCAGCGCTTCCGCTGCCCGGGTCTTGTTCCCGCGACTTCTGGCCAGAGCGGTTTGAATGAATCTTTTCTCAAACTCAGCAACCGCTTCTTCAAAAAAAATACGTTTATCGATCATTTCCGCCACGAGGGTTTCGAGCTTCTCTTTCACCGGGGGAGTCCTTTAAGCGCGCGAAAAATGGATTAGTGTTGCTCATCCCACCATCGTTGGATTGTGTGGTACCCCACGAGGAATCGTGCCTGCATTTCCGCAGGGGCTAGAGCAGCAATAACCCGGGCGCCCGGCAACAGAAACGGCGCAAGCTCGGAGCCGCGTACGCGTTCACTCTGAATGTCGAATGACGTCAGTCCCAGAAAAATAACCGCCCCCAGCATCCAGCCACGAACCAATCCAAAAGCTGCTCCCAGCAATCGGTCAGCCCACTCGAGTCTGGCAACTTTCTTGAACCGGGAAATTGCCCACGTGATGATCCAACCGGCTAGAAGCGTCCCCAAGAATACGGCAGAGAATGCGAAAAGTAGAGCAAGATTTTGTGTCCGCGCCATGTCGATGAAGAAGACCGACAGCGGACGATACAGCCAGATGGCCAGCACGATCGCCAGCGCGAGGGTCACCAGACGCATCACCTCACGGACAAATCCCCGGATCGCGCTGGTCACGATCGAGAAGACAATGATGGCGGCGACCAGCCAGTCCAGCGCGTTGAAGTTCGATATCGCCACGATCGCCTGTGCTCCCTGGTTGCTGTTACTCGATACCCCGCCCGGTCAGAATCCGCAACGCTTCAACATACTTCTCGCTGGTCGCCGCGGCGACGTCCTCGGGAAGTTCCGGGGCGGGAGGCTTCTTGTTCCATCCAATCCGCTCCAGGTAGTCGCGGACAAACTGTTTGTCGAATGAAGGCTGGGCGCGGCCCGGAGCGTACTCGCTGGCCGGCCAGAAGCGCGACGAGTCCGGTGTGAGGACTTCGTCCACGATGGCGATCTCGCCGTCGATCACGCCGAACTCGAATTTCGTATCGCAAATGATGATCCCGCGCTCGAGCGCATAGTCTACGCCCTCGCTGTAGATGCGCAGGGTCAGTTCTTTCAGGCGCCGGAGATTATCTTCGCCCACGATTCGCGCGGCCTCCGCTTCGGAAATGTTTTCGTCGTGGCCGGTCTGCGCCTTCGTGGATGGCGTGAAGATCGGTTCCGGCAATCGATCCGATTCTTTCAATCCCGGCGGCAGCGGCACACCACACACCTTGCCGGTCCGGTTGTAGTCCTTCAGGCCGGAGCCCGCCAGGTAACCGCGAGCCACACATTCCACGGGAAAGACCGTCGCTTTGCGCACGAGCATCGACCGGCCTTCCAACTGATCGCGAAACTGGCCGAGCGGCGCGGGGTAGTCCTCGACGCGGGTCGAAACCACGTGATTCGGCGCAATGTGCCTGAAGCGTTCGAACCAGAAAGCCGACATCTGATTCAGCACCTTGCCCTTGTTGGGAATCGGGGTCGGCAGCACAACGTCGAAAGCCGACAGGCGGTCCGTCGCCACAATCAGAAAGTGTTCGCCCAGATCGTAAATGTCTCGAACTTTTCCGCGCGCGTGCAGCTTGACGCCCGGGATGTGGGTTTGTTGAATAGCCATACCTAATTATCTATATCTATCCTCAATTCAGACGCACGGAAACAATCTTCGAAATGCCCGGCTCTTCCATGGTGACGCCGTACAGCGTTGACGCCGTCTCCATCGTGCGCTTGCTGTGCGTGATCACGATGAACTGCGTCTGTTTGCTCATTTCGCGAACCATATTGGCAAAGCGGTCCACGTTGGCTTCGTCCAGCGGCGCGTCCACTTCGTCGAGCACGCAGAAGGGACTCGGCTTGAACCGGAATAACGCAATCAGCAGCGCCAGCGCGGTCAGCGCCTTTTCGCCGCCCGACAGCAGAAGCACGTTCTGCAGCCGCTTGCCGGGAGGCTGGGCCACAATCTCCACGCCGCCGGCCGTTTCGGTGGAGTCCTCGATCAGCCGCAGCTCGCCATGACCGCCGCCGAACAGCGTGACGAAGGCCTCCTTGAATCCCGCATTGATGGCCTCATAAGCCTCCCTGAACTGCTTGCGGCACACGGTGTCGATTTCATCGATCGCCAGCGTCGTATCCCGAATGGAGTCGAGCAGGTCCTGCCGCTGGGTGGAGAGGAACTGGAACCGGTCTTCGGCCTCCTGATGCTCTTCCACGGCCATCATGTTCACGGCGCCGAACGCGTCCATCCGCTCGCGCAGTTCGCGGCACTCGCGTTCGCGCTCCTCCAGCTGTTCCAGCGGTAACGTGTCGAAGTAGCGAATGCAGATGGCTTCGATCGTGTCGTTGAGTTCGCTCACGCAGGCCGCCGCCAGGTGTTTGAGATCGGAATGAATCTGGGCGCGTTCAATTTCGAGGGCGTTGTGGCGGTCTTTCCAGCCATCGAGCGCGGCCCGGCTTTCGTCCCAGCGGCTTTCCGCGCCGACCAGCGATTCGCGCAACGCGTCCAGGGCGGCGTTGGTTTCATCGATGGCCCGGGCGAGCGCGGTTCGTTCCTCGGCCAGGGCGGCCCGCGACTCTTCCAGGCTGGAGATGGAGGCGCGCGCCTGATCCTGTTGCTGGGCGGCCAGCAGGATCTGTTGCGCCGCCTGGTCCCGGCGCGTCCCCAGGCTGGCAGCCTGCTGACTGAGCAGAGCAATTTCACGCGCGGTGGACGCGCGGCGCTCTTCGATCACCGCCAGTTCCGATTGCATGTGTCCCAGCTCGCGCCGTTCAGTTTCGGCGTCGGCCCGCAGGCTTTCCGCGGCCTGCCGGCGCGTATGGATTTCATCTTCGATGGCCGCTTTCGACGACGCGATGTTCTCCAGTTGCAGCCGCGCCTGAATCAACGCCTGCTCGATCTCCGCGCGCTCCTGCGCGCGCCGGCCGGACTCCGATTCGGCGACAGCCGCACGCTGACGCGCGCGGCCCAGATCGACATCGAAGGACTGCCGGCGATGCTGATAGGTCAGGAGCCCCTTCTCCATTTCCTGGAGTTCCGCACGCAGCCGGAAAACCGTCTCCGCGGTTTCATTCACCAGGCTTTCCAGCCGGACAACGTCGGCCTCACGCGATTCGGTTTCGCGCGCGGCCCGATCGATCGAGCGATCGAGTTCGCGGATCTCCCGTCGTAACGCGAGCGGTCCGTGCCCTTCGTGCTCGCCCCATCCGATGACCGGTCCGCGCGCCACCTCGCCGCTGCGCGCCACAAAACGGAGATTCGGATACTGACGGGCCAGCCGCCACGCCATCTCCAGGCCATCAACGATGTACGCGTCGCGGATCGCGCCGGCAAAACACCGCACACGATCGTTGAGACGAAGAACCGACACCAGCGGAATCGCGCCATCGATCGCCGCCGGCGGCTCCGGATTACCGGACGCGTCGACGCCGCTTCCCAGCACAAAACACTCGAGGCGGCCCTTCGTCACTTCCCGGACGATGGCCAGCGACTCTTCGGCCTGCCGGAGATCTTCGACCACAACGTACTGGAGTTCGAACCGCAGAAAGTCTTCGACCAGCGCTTCGTATTCCGGCTCCACGTCGACAAAGTCCGCAAGGATGCCGACGCCGGACCAGTCCAGCTTGCGGACATGCTCGAAGAAGCGCTGCGCCGCCTCGGTGCTGTAGGCGCGTCTTACGGCCAGTTCCCCCATCGTGTTCAGGCGGTCGCGAAGCGCTTCTTCCCTGCTTTTCGCCGCCGCCGCCGCCCGGACGGCTTCGGCATGTTCCGTCTTCAACATCTGGAGTTTGCGCTCGGTCTCTTCCAGGCTCTGCCGGGTGGAGTTCATGTCGGCTTCGTGGCCGGCCTGCTCCGCCCCGAGCACGGCAAGCTGTTCCTCCAGGCGCGCCGCCGCTTCACGCGCTTCGGCCAGTTCCCGCTCCAGGCGAACGCTTTCCGCGTCCAGCCGGCGGATCATTTCTTCCCGGCCCGTGATTTCGTTGTGGATGCGGGCTTCGGCGCCAACGGTCTCGAACTGGCGCTTGCGGAGTTCGTCGACCGCGCGCTCTTCAGCCGCCGACTGCTGGGTCAGATCCGTTACCCGGGCGTTG
>DASUFH010000421.1:0-5389 GCA_036274645.1 Terriglobia bacterium | reverse complement strand
CCTTGCTGTGCGGGTGTCCGGCCGTGTCCAGTCTGGTGTAGCCGTTGAATCCGGTGGTTTCAACCACGAGCATGTCCCCATCCCAGTGTCCGACGGAAACACCGTTCCACGACCGCGACAGATCCTCCGGCCACTTCATGCCGTTCGTCGGTATCCAGTGAAACCAGGTGTTCTGTTCGAACATGATCGCCAGCGAGTCATTGTTCTGGGTCATCTGCAGGCCGTGCGGAGAGTTGATGCTGCGCGACAAGCCGAAAGGCATGCAGCTTCCGGCATAGTCACCGTTCTTGACGGGGTCGTAGGCCAGCCATTGCTTGAGTCCCCACTCGGTATAGGGAAGATCAAACGCTTTGGCGCCGTTGATTCCCCCATGCGGCGCGTCGGGAAAGGATTCGCCCTGGCGTTCCCACGTCAACGGCTGTCTGGTTACGGGATCCAGCACATTTCTTCCCGTCGCCATGTTTGAGGTATAAGGATTTGCCCAGTGCCCGCTCAGGTCCGGCTTGCCGTTCGGCAGCCGGGGCGTGGGTCCCGCGGGTTCCGCCGGCGCGCCTCGTCCACCACGGGCGGCTCCGCCACCGCGGCCCTGAGCTCCACCTGGGGCGCCTCCTCTTCCGGGGGCTGCTCCCCGGGCGCCAGCGCCGCCGCCTCGCGCCGGGCCCTGTCCGGCAATGACGTCTGCGGCCACGAACGCGGCGAGAATAGCCGCCAGAGTCCAACCCAATTTCCAACGACCTTTCACGGTGTTAATCTCCTTTTTGTCACAAGGATGGCGCCAACCGGCGATTTCTGCCCGATAGGCTAGTCGCGGCAATGGGACTAGTCAAGACAATCCAAGGGCGATCCAAGGGCGAGAACAGTCTCCAGACGAGACCCATCCCGGGGACCCGCACAATCTCTAAACGAGACCATCCCCGATGATCGGATGTCCGCCCTCCTGTTGCGCGTTCCCGTATACTCCCGGCGACGCTTATGAAGAGATCCGATGTGTTGACTCCGGCGCTGATGGTGGATCTGGACCGGTTCGAAACCAATATCCAGAAGATGCAATCGGCTGTTTCTTTGGCCGGAAAACAGCTGCGTCCTCATGCCAAGGCGCACAAATGCGCCGCGATTGCGCGCCGGCAGGTGGAGGCGGGCGCGGCGGGCGTGTGTGTCGCGACCATGGCGGAGATGGAGTTGATGACCAGCGCCGGTATCGGCGTATTGCTGACCACGCCCGTCGCATCGCGCGGCAAAACCGAACGCGTAGCGGGCGCGCGGCGCGCCGGGCGCGAGATTCGAGTCGTTGTTGATCATCCGGATCAGGTTCGCCTTTATCAGGATTCCATGGAGGCGGCCGGGGTGAATCTCGGCGTTCTGGTGGATCTGGATATCGGCGACCATCGGACCGGTATTCCCTGCGACGATCGCGCGATCGAACTGACGCGTTTGATCGCCGCCATGCCCAATCTCGAATTTGCCGGGCTTCAGGCCTATTCGGTCAGCGGTTCGCACACCGAAGGTTGGGAGGCGCGCCGCGCGCATTCGCATCGCGCAATCGGCCTGGCCGTGGCGGTCCAGCGACGTCTTCTCGATGAAGGCATCGACGCGCGTTATCTCACGGGCGGTTCGACCGGGACGTGGAACATCGATATCGACATTCCGGAACTCACCGAAATGCAGGCCGGTTCCTATCCGCTGATGGACGCCGCGTACCGCCGCATCGGCGGCGTGGATTTTCAGCCCGCCATGACAGTGGCGACGACGGTGATCAGCCACAGTCATCCCGGCCAGGTGACCGTTGACGGCGGCTACAAGGCGTTTGCCACCGACCGGCCCTTCGGTCCCGAACCCGTCGGTCTCACCGGCGTCCGCTGGCAGTGGGCCGGTGATGAACACGGCATCCTGCATCTGGAGAACCCGTCGCAACCGGTCCGTCTGGGCGACCGGGTCGAGTTTCTCGCGCCGCACTGCGATCCCACGGTGAACCTGTACGACCGGATTTACGCCGTGCGCGGCGACGAGGTCGAGGCGGTCTGGCCGGTCAAAGTTTTATGAAGATAGGCGCCCAACAACCTTACGGCTTTACGAAGATCGCCACATACGACGTCAAGGCTTTATGAAGATCGCCACATACGACGTCAAGGCTTTATGAAGATCGCCATATACGACGTCAAGGCTTTATGAAGATCGCAACTTACAACGTCAATTCCATTCGGATTCGTATCGACACGGTTCTGGCCTGGCTCGAAAAATTTGCGCCCGACGTGTTATGCCTTCAGGAGACCAAGGTCCAGGACGAAGACTTTCCGCTGCTGGCGCTCGCTTCGAGCGGATACCACGTTCATTACCGCGGCATGAAGTCGTACAACGGTGTCGCCGTGCTTTCCCGCGAAACGCCCGAAGAGGTCAGCTACGGGTTCAATGACGGCCTGCCGGAAAACGACGAGCCGCGGCTGTTGCGAGTGGTGACCCGCGGAGTGACGATCGTCAATACCTACGTTCCCAACGGCTTCAAGCTGGACAGCCCCCAGTACGACTACAAGCTCCGCTGGTTTGATCGCCTGCGTCGATATTTTTCCGCGCACCTGGATCCGGACGGCCTCGGTGTCTGGACTGGCGACATGAACGTCGCCCCGGAGCCCATCGATGTCCACAGTCCCGAAAAACATCTGAAGCACGTGTGTTTTCACGAGAGCGCGCGGAACGCCTACAAGATGGCCGTCAACTGGGGCTTTGTCGACGTGTTCCGTCTCCTCCATCCCGATGTCCAGCAGTTCACTTTCTGGGATTACCTGCGGCCGAGTTCCGTCGAGAAGAACAAAGGCTGGCGCATCGACCACATTCTGGCCACGAAAGCACTTGCGGAAAAGTGCCGCGCTGCCGGCGTGGACATCGAGCCGCGCCTCGGGCCTCGCGCTTCCGATCACACGTTTGTCTGGGCCAGTTTCGACGAGTAGATGCAGGGCGGTCTCTGTTGACGTCAGCCCGGGCCAGTGAATTTCCCGTTTACGTCTCGTGAGTAACGCATTGAGGCGCGCATTCCTCGCCCTGGTAAGTCCCCGCCTGCTTGTAGGGGCGGTCTGTGACCGCCGGCGTTTCAGAGTGAATTGCTTTGAAATCAAGAGGTTTCCGCCCCCGAAGCGTCGGGCGGTCATAGACCGCCCTAACCGGCAGGCGGGGACCCCGAATCCTCGAGTTCATATATCAGGCGGTCATTGACCGCATCACCCGGTAGAATTCGTTGCCGGAGGATACCTCATGCCCGTCAAAGCCATTCCGGACGGATACGATTCCATTACCCCGTATCTGAGCGTCAGGGGCGCCGTCCAGGCCCTCGAGTTCTACAAGACAGCGTTTGGCGCTCAGGAGTTGATGCGCGTCCCGCAGCCGGATGGCCGGATCGGCCATGCTGAAATGCAGATCGGCAACGCTCGGATCATGATTGCCGACGAGTTTCCCGAGATGAACTTCCGGGGCCCGCAGTCTCTTGGGGGCACCCCTGTCGGTCTGATGCTGTACGTCGAGAATGTCGATGACGTCGTCGCGCGCGCGGTTGCGGCCGGAGCCACAATCGTTCAGCCGGTGCAGGACAAGTTCTACGGCGATCGCATGGGGAGCATTCTCGATCCGTTCGGGCACTCCTGGCACATCGCCACGCACATCGAAGATATATCTCCCGAGGAACTGCGCCGCCGCGCCGCCGCTCAGAAGGGATGATCGAATGAGCGGGGAATCGGGGAACTGAATCGCATCTGTTCACCGGTCCGCGGGTGCCGGAAATCCAGCGCTGCGCCGTGCAACGCGAGGCGGCCGAAGGGGTTTGACCGGCTGCCGTAGGCCTTGTCGCCGGCAATGGGATGACCGCGGTCCGCCAGTTGAACGCGGATCTGATGTTTTCGTCCCGTTTCCAGCTTCACCTCCAGACGGCTGGCGGTTCGGGAGCGTCCGGTGACGCGAACGTGAGTGACGGCCAGCTTCCCCCGTCCGGGTTGCGGTGTGGAATAGACGCGATGTGCGGCGTTTTCCGCGAGGTAAGACCGGATCGTGAATTCATCCGGAGTGACACGGCCTTCAACGACGGCCGCGTAGCGGCGTCCCGCGCTGTGGTCTTTGAATTGATCCTGAAGACGTTCTTTCGCTTCGGGAGTTTTGGCGAAGACCACCAATCCGGAGGCTTCGCGGTCCAGGCGGTGGACGATGAAGATCTTCTCCGAAGGTCTCTTGCCGTTCGCATAGGCGCGCACGACCGCATAGAGTGTCCGGGCCTTCTCTTTGTCCGTGCCCATGGTCAGCAGGCCGGCCGGCTTGTCGGCCACCAGAATGTCGGGGTCTTCGTAAACGATCCGGGGAGCGGCAGGCATGAAGAAGCGGAATCGCGCGGCGTTAGCTGCCGGGAAGGGTGAACCGGCGTGTCACCGACATTGTGAATCCCACCGGCGGGTCGACCCGGGTGACTCCCCCCAGCGCCGCCGCGTTCCAGGTCATGCCGCCCGCTTTGATACGGACTCCCAGGCGCGCCTCGCCGCGACTTTCACTGCCGGGGCTGGGCGGTGTGCGTGGATTATGAAGCCCGTCAAACTCCGCGATCGCGCTGACGCGAGGCGATAGCGCGATGCGCGCGCCGATACTTCCGGTCAGCACATCCTGTTGCGCAGCCACGTGAGTGGCGTCTTCCAGAATGCCGAGTCCGGCCCCGCCGTAGATGTAGGCGCTGCCGGCGGTCTTGCCGACCAGCAGGGCACTGAAGAACCGCAGCGTGTTCAGGCCCAGCCCGCTGGCCTGATTGGCGTTGGGAAGGATCATGGTTGTGCGGAAGGCAAAGGCCGGCATTGCTCCGGACTCCCGGGTGAGCAGCACCTTCGAAGAAACGGCCAGGTCGCCGACATCGTGACGCCAGACGTTGGCGGCGTCTTTCACGTAGTCCTGAACCACGCCTTCGAACTGGAATTCGACGCGATCGGCGACCCCGAAACTCAACGCTGCCGGAACGACGGCGACGTGGTTTCCCTCAATGCCGGAGATCGGGTATACCGCCCGTTTTTCCCACCCAAACCCGACCCGGACGTCCAGCGCGCCATTGGGAATGACCTGGGGATCTTCCGCCGCCAGCGGCCGCTGCTGGCCGAAACCGGACTGGCAGTAGAGAAAAAAGAGAACGGCAAGAGTGGCCGGTTTGAGGAATCGCATGGTTTGTACGCAACGTAGTGTAGTCCGCCGCACGGTTCCTTCGCTACGTCGTGTAGTCCGCGTTGATGCGGATGTAGCCTTCGGTGAGATCGCAGGTCCATATGCGGGCATGACCGCTTCCGGAATGAAGCGCCACCCGGATATCCACTTCTTTGGCCCGCATCTTGTCGCTCGCCACCTTCAGGTCGCCGCCATTCAGGGGAACGCCGCCCACATA
>DASUFH010000420.1:0-4161 GCA_036274645.1 Terriglobia bacterium | reverse complement strand
GCCGTCATGGTTCGCGCTGTTAGCGAAACGGCCATTCATCTTTCGCTGACGCCACCGAAGCCCTTGCAAGCAGCGTTTTACGGCGCATTCTGGCTGCTCGTGGCGCTACTGGAAGGGCCGATCTTTCTGGTGCTGCTTCTGGCCTTCGCGTTTGCCTTTCGACGGGCCTGGAAGCAATGGTTCGGCATGATCCATGGACGGCAGCCGGAGGCCTTCAGTAAACAATCGCTGGCAGACCTGGCCCCGTCGCCCCGACAGGTGCTTGTGGCGCGCGTCGTGATTGTGGTCGTCGCCATCGGAGCCGATTTCACGCGGATCGACGACCTGACGGTCCTACTCTTTAACCTGTATCTGCCACCACTGATTCCATGGATCACCTACTGGATGCAGTCGCAAATTGTGATCAGTTTGGTGTCATTGCGCGCGCTCGTCTCGGGACGCTGGCGTCCCCGCCGCGTGGAATAACCCGTCTGCTTGTAGGGGCGGTCTATGACCGCCCAGAACCTTCCGGATGCCGCATGTCCGTCCGCATTCTGCTTCCCGGTGTCACGTGTGGGTAATCGTCAGGTCTATGACCGCCTGCCGCTTTCAGTCCCTCCCCCGGTTGTCCATTGTCCATGGACTGTTGTCGATTGTGAACTGTACTTCTTTCATTGTTCGCTCCGGCAAGTCGTCAACGAACAATGAAAGAAGTTCATCGGACAATCGACAACAGTCCATGGACAATGGACAACCGGGGGACGGACCCAGAGCGGCAGGGCGGTCATGTACCGCCCCTGCAAGCGGCGTTACGCCACGCTTTCGAGAATGATGTTGCCTACCGCGGTTGAAGATGCCGGCACATGATAAAACCGGTGGACCTCTTTCACCTGTTCACCGAGCGCGCCGCGCATGATCAGCCACATCACGAGTTCGATGGCTTCGGCGCCCGCGTCGCGCAGGTATTCGAGCGGGGGAATCTGCGCCAGTCGCTCGGGATCCTGCGACAGTCCGTCGAGGAATGCTTTGTCGAACTCTTTATTGACGAGCCCGGCGCGTGGCCCCTGGATCTGATGCGACATGCCTCCGGTCCCGAAAACCACCACCTTCAGGTCCTCTTCCCAGCTGTCGATGGCCTTCTTGATCGCCTTACCCAGCATGAAACAGCGGTGGCCTGTCGGGGCGGGATACTGGATGACATTGACGGCCAGTGGAATCACGCGGCAGGGCCACTCCTTGGGCTGCCCGAACATCAGTGACATCGGCGTGGTCAGACCGTGGTCGACCTGCATCTCGTTGACGATGGTCATGTCGAACTCATCCAGCACCAGCGACTGGACCATGTGCGAGGCCAGCTCCGGATAGCCTTTGACGGACGGCACGGGACGCGCGCCCCAGCCCTCGTCAGCGATCTTGAATTCGTCGGCGCAGCCCAGGCCGAAGGTCGGGATGATTTTGAAGTCGAAGGCGTTCACATGATCGTTGTAGACCATGATCACGACATCGGGCTTCAATTCGGCAATCCACTTCTTCGCCGGCTCATAGCCCTTGAACAACGGCGCCCAATACGGTTCGCCCGTGATGCCCTTGTCCACCGCGGCGCCGATGGCCGGTGTGTGAGACGTCCCAACTCCTGCAACGATCCTGGCCATCAGCTCTCCCCCCGTTCTTTCTTCGAACGCCAGCCGTTCGGCGAGCGTCCGCCGGCGAGCATCATGTTGATGTATTCCTTCTCTTCCATTCCCGTCATTTGCGACGCCATGAACTGATAGGTTTTTCCGTCCGTGAACGCGAGTTTCGCCAGCGCATAGGAAACACCGCCGAGTTCCAGAAGTTTGTTCCAGTTGCGCTTCATGACCGCTTCGAGCTGCTCTTCGGTCATGCCGAATTTCAGGAGATAACGGCGCTCGTCGGCGAGAAATTCCCTGCGGTTTTCGGACTTCATCAACGAATACAGGAACTCGTTAAGGCGATAGCCAATCCTCGCGCGTTGCGCATCGAACACCCACGTTCCGGGGATGTCTTCGTAAGCTTCCGGTTGTCGTTTCACTGTCGGGGCCTCCATTTTTTCCGCCGCGGAACCTTACCATAAATGACGGCGTCGGGGTTGGCATACGGGCCGGCGCGTTTTGGCGTCCGCCCGTTGTCCGATGGTAGTGAACCAGGTCCGTTACACATCGGATAAGGGAGAACAGGAGGGCAGAAAGGCCCAATGAGCCAGGGGAATGCGTGCGTCCGAAAGGATCTTCCTGGGAGTTTCCACCGTGGATCTTCCGATCGTGGCGCTGTACAACGTGTCGTTTACACGGTAATAGACCGACTCACCGTCGATCACCGACTCGTATTTGAATCATCACACCGCAATCGACGATCGATTATCAGAAGATTCCGCTTGCGAGCCCCTTGCGCCTCAAGATATAAGTCGGCCTCAGCCGCCGGAATTCATATCGGAACGATGAAGAGAAAACTTCTAATGGCCGCCGCGGCCTTCCTCGCGCTCCTGACCGCCAATGGACAGACCACAACTCGTCCGTCCACACCGGTAAGGGCCGTGGACGCGTTGTCCGGACGCTCGATGCTGGACCAGTACTGCGTTGGCTGCCACAACGACAAAGCCAGAAAAGCCAACCTCTCTCTGGAGAAACTGGATCTCGCCACGGTTGCGGATCACCCCGAATTCTGGGAGAAAGTCATCCGGAAGCTTCGCGCCGGCGTCATGCCGCCGCCGGGAATGCGCCGGCCTGCGCTCGACGAATACGAGGGCTTGCGAGACTGGCTCGAGGCGCAGATCGATCGCAAAGCGGAAGAGCATCCCGATCCGGGATCGATCGTGCTGCATCGTTTGAATCGGACCGAATACGCCAACGTGATCCGGGACCTTCTCGATCTGGAAATCGATCCGGCCACACTGCTTCCGTCGGACGACGCCGCCAGGGGTTTCGACAATGTTGCGGGCTCGCTGACCATTTCCCCGACGCTGCTGGAGGCGTACACCACAGCGGCGACCCGCATCGCGCGTATGGCCGTCGGCTATTGGAAGTCGCCCACCATTGCCAACTACGTTCCGCCGGCGGACTCATCGCAGAATCAGCACATCGAGGGACTGCCGCTCGGCACCCGCGGCGGCATCCTGGTGACGCACAACTTTCCAGCCGACGGCGAATACAAGTTCGAGATCCAGAACTACGGTCTCGGCCGGTACAACCCGGGTGAGAAGATCGAGTTTCTGGTCGATGGCGAGCGCATCGACTTGCTGGATTACGTCGGCGTGGGATTGAGCGTGGGCATGACGGCGGAGGACGATGGGTCCATCCTCGTTACCGTTCCGGTGAAAGCCGGCTCGCACAAAGTCGGGGTTACGTTCCTGGCCACCAATTACCGGCCCACTCTGGACCTGATCAAGCAATACGAACGGAAATCGCTCGAGAACAACACCATTCCCCAGTTGCAGTACTACCCCGCCATTGGCCTGCTTCGCATTCAAGGCCCGTTCGGCGCCGCCCGTCCTGAAGACTCCGCGAGCCTGCGCAAGATATTCGTCTGCCGGCCGGCCAGGGCCGATCAGGAAACGCCATGCGCGCGGGAGATTGTGGCGAAGCTGGCTACGCGCGCTTACCGCCGTCCTCTGGAAGCCCAGGACCTCGAAACACTGATGAGTTTCTACGCGGAAGGCCGCAAGGCGGGAACATTCGAAGACGGTATTGAACTGGCGTTGCGCCGGATGCTGACCAGTCCTCAGTTTCTGGCGCGTGTGGAGAGAGAACCGGCCAATGTTGCTCCGGGAAAGCCGTACCGCATCAGCGACCTCGAGCTCGCGAGCCGATTATCGTTCTTCCTGTGGAGCAGCATTCCGGATGAGATCCTGATTGACCTGGCCGCTCAGAACAAGCTGAGGGATCCGGCCGTGCTCCGGCGGCAGGTGAAGCGGATGCTGGACGATCCCCGGTCTTCGGCGCTGGTCACGAACTTCGCCGACCAGTTGTTCTACCTGCGGAACCTTCCGGCAACTTCACCCGACGGCGTCTACTATCCGAACTGGGATAACGAACTGCGCCAGGGCTTCAAGCGTGAAACGGAGCTGCTGTTCGACAGCATCATCCGCGAGGACCGCAGCCTGGTGGATCTGCTGACCGCGAATTACACGTTCGTCAACGAACGGCTGGCCAGGCACTACGGTATTCC
>DASUFH010000419.1:0-10693 GCA_036274645.1 Terriglobia bacterium | reverse complement strand
AGTAGAGCGCGGCGTCCGCATCCGAGTTGCGAAGAGACTTGTGTAACGCCGAAATGATGTTGAAATGCTCCTCGCCGCTCTTGTCGTAGAGCAGCTGGCGTTGCGCCGCCTGTTCGACGGTTTCTTTCGAAATACTTTCGCCGGCCGGTGTGGCCTCAGCGGCCAGTTCGAGAATATTGAGGGCGGTTCGCGCGTCCCCGTTCGCAATGGAGGCCATGGCCTCGAGCGGCTCCACAGCGAGGGACAATCCTTCGCGTTCGGCTGCGCGCCGAAGGAGCGTCTGGATATCGTCGTCGGTCAGGGCGCGCAGCACAAAAACCCGGCAGCGCGACAGCAGCGCCGAGATGACCTCAAACGAGGGGTTCTCGGTGGTGGCGCCGATCAGAACCACGCTTCCGCGCTCCACGTAGGGCAGGAAGGCGTCTTGCTGGGCCTTGTTGAAGCGATGAATTTCATCGACGAACAGGATCGTTCGGCGGCCGCGCCGCCGGGCCAGTTCGGCCGCGGCCATCACTTCCTTGATTTCCTTGACGCCGGAGAGCACGGCGCTGAATGGAATGAAGTCCGATTTGGTGATTCTGGCGATCACATGGGCGAGCGTTGTTTTGCCGACTCCAGGCGGGCCCCACAGGATCATCGACGGCGGATGGTCGCGCTCGATCGCCGTCCGCAGCGGCTTTCCCTGGTCCAGCAGATGCCGCTGGCCGACGATTTCGTCCAGGGTTTGCGGACGCATCCGTTCCGCCAGAGGAGCGGGTCCGGCCGGTTGGTCCGGCGGGCCCTGTTCAAACAGTGATCCGCTCACTCGGCGCCTCCTCGTTGCCGGTAGGCTTCGTAAAGAACGAGCGCGGCCGCCACGGCCGAATTGAGCGATTCCACCTGCGGGTTGTGCGGAATACGCAAAGCGGCGTCGCATCGGCGGAGCGTTTCGGGACGGACCCCGCTGCCCTCGTTGCCGATCAGCACTGCGGTGGGCTCCTGCCAGTTCCACGTGGTAATCGATGCGGTCGCCGCCGGACCGGTTGCCACAACCCGGAATCCGCGCTTCCGGAATGCGTCGATCGTTTCGTCGGCGTCCACGTTCCAGACGTGGGGCAAACGGAAAACACTGCCGGCGCTGGCGCGGACCGATTTCGGATTGTACGGACTCGCCGTTCCGGCAAGGGCCACACATCCGGCCGCATCGAAAGATTCGGCTGCGCGGAGGATGGTTCCGACGTTGCCGGGATCCTGCAGTTCAGCCAGGACCACGATCGGCCCTTTGCCGCTTTCTGTAATTGCGCTCAACTGGAAGCGCGGGATATGAACCAGGGCGACAACTCCCTGTGACGTTTCCGTACTCTGGATTTTCCGAAAACCCGACTCCTCCAACTCGTAAACCGAGCAACCCGGCGGCAACGCCGGCACGGTGTCGCCTCGACGGCAGTAGGCTTCGGGAATTTCAAGACCGCTGCGAATCGCTTCCTCGATCAGCCTGGTTCCTTCAACCGGCAGCAAACCATCGGGGGTGAGGCTTCCGTCATGGACTGCGCGTCGAATGTCCGACAAACGGGGGTTGTGCTTGCCTAACGTGAGTGTGGGCACGGATAATTTCCTGTTTTGATGCAAATTTTCAGCGCCCAGGACCTACGCGATCCGGAGTTCGATCAGATTCTATCGTTTTTGCGGAACGGCGGCGTGATCGGATATCCGACGGATACGGCGTACGGCCTGGGCGCGGACCCGTTCAACGACGCCGCTGTTCGCGAAATCTTCCGCATCAAGGGCCGGCCCGAGACCAAACCCATTCTTCTGGTCGTCGATTCCCTCGAGATGGCCGGCCGGGTCGCCCGCGTTTCCGATGAGGTCCGGCGTCTGGCCGAAGAATTCTGGCCTGGTCCTCTTACTCTGGTCCTGCCGGCCCTGGAAAGCGTTTCGCCTCTTATTACCGCCGGTACCGGAACCGTCGGCGTGCGATGGCCGGACGCGCCAATGGCGCTTCGTCTGATCCATGGGCTGGACCGGCCGCTGACCGCCACGAGCGCAAACCGGAGTGGACTGCCCGCCGCGGTGACCGCCGGCGAAGTGGAGAGTCAGCTGGCGGGCTGGCTCGATCTGCTCGTCGATGGCGGCTCGTTGCCGGCGCGGGGCGGTTCGACCCTGCTGGACATGACCACGAGTCCGGCCGTTCTCCTGCGGGAAGGTCCCGTTTCATTCGAGGCGCTCAATGCGTTTCTCAAAGGCGCGATCCGGCGCTAGGCGCGGGATTGTCGTGGGCGCCACGGACCAGGAAGGCAAGCGTGGGTCGTGGGCGTCGCGGATTTGAAGGGCAAGCGTCGGTCGTGGGCGTCGCGGATTAGAAGGGCAAGCGTAGAATGTTGGCCGCTGAAAGGGGATCACGATCGTGCAGGTAGGGTCGAGCTGGTTTTCTGAGGGGATGCGCCAGGTCTGGTTTCCCCTGCTGGCGGCGGTGGGGGCAGTTGTGGCGCGGGCGCTGATTCATCGCTATGCCATGCGATGGAAGCGTCCGAACGCGGAACAGGAAACGCGCCTGGTCCGCGCGATCGAATCGTCGTCGACGCCGCTGCTGTTCCTGGCGGCGCTGTATCTGATCTGTTCGGGCCTCCCGCTCCAGAGGGACACGATCCATGCGCTCCAGCAGGGATTAGGCATTGCGATCATCGCCGTAGCTGTCGGCGCGGTATCGCGCATCCTGACGATTGCGGCGGACCTGTGGAAGAGCCGGAATCCGTCGATGGATCGATATATCCATCCGATTCAGGCATTGATTACCGGTGTCACGCTGCTGGTGGGCATTGCCGTGGCGCTTAAGGTGCTGGCCCTCGATTTTACGGAAGAAGGCCAGCGGCTGACCCGGATTGCCGGGATCGTTCTCGGCGCCTACTTCGCCATCCGTATCGCGCAGATCGTGATCGCGAAGCTCGAGTCGATCGTGGCCGGCCACGAAGGACAGCCGGCGGACGAAGCGTCGCGGCGGGCGAGGACGCTCGGGCGGGCCCTCAACAACGTGGCCTGGGTGATGGTGGTCGCCATCAGCGGGATCATGGCGCTGAGCGAGTTCGGCCTCAACATCATGCCGATCGTCACCGGCGCCGGAATCGTCGGTATCGCTCTCGGTCTGGGCGCGCAGAACCTCGTCCGGGATGTCATCGGCGGTTTTTTTCTCATCCTGGAAAATCAGGTCCGCGTCGGAGACGTCGCGTCCATCAACGGAACCAGCGGCTCGGTGGAAGCCATCAATCTGCGGACGATTGTCCTGCGGGACGCGCGGGGCGCCGTGCACGTCTTTCCCAACGGCGGCATTCAGCACGTGTCCAACATGACGAAGGAATGGTCCCGCTGTCTGATCGATCTTCCGTTATCCTACGATCAAGATATCGACCGCGCCATCGGTGTGCTGGCAGAGACCGGCGAAGAATTTGCCGCCGATCCGATCTTCGGGCCCCAGACGCTGGAACGCATGGAGGTCTTCGGCGTGGAGGATTTTGGGGAAAACTCTGTGACGGTGCGAGTGGCGATCAAGACGCTGCCGCTCAAGCAGTGGATGGTCGGCCGGGAGTTGCGGCGTCGAATCAAAACCCGATTCGACCGTGAAGGCATCCGGGTTTCCGGCATCCGGACCGCGCCTGCGGCGGCGCGGTTGGCCCCGGGTAAATCCCTTCCGGAAGGCGATTCGATCCTGGGTTGATTCCCCGGAGGAGCATGGCTGCTGGGACACTCAAAAGGCTGATGAAATGGGGCGTGGCGCTGGCGCTGGCCGCGACGCTGGGCCTTGCCGGCTACGGCTGGTATGTGTACCGTCAGGTCCGCGACACGGCGGAGCGCGACGAGGCCCGCGCCGCCGATGCCATCGTCGTCATGGGCGCGGCTCAGTACAACGGGCGGCCCTCGCCGGTCCTCAAGGCGCGGCTGGACCATGCCCTGGCGCTTTACCAGGAAGGCTACGCCGACTGGATTCTCACCACCGGCGGTTATGGTCTCGATCCCGACGTTTCCGAAGCGCACGTCAGCACGCTGTACCTGATCAAGGCGGGAGTCGATGAGTCCCACATCCTCACCCAGCAGGGAAGCGACAGAACCACCGAGACGGTTCGCGCGGCGGCCACGCTGATGCGGGAACGAAACTGGATGACGGCGCTGGTCGTCAGCGACGGCTTTCATCTGTTTCGCGTGAAAAAGGTGTTCGAGGATGAGGGCGTTACCGCCTACACCTCGCCCGCGCCGGCCAGCCTGATCGAGACGGACCCATCACAGCGCTTCTGGTTCAGCCTGCGTGAAGTGTTGCTTTATGGCGTCTACAAACTTATTCACCAGTAGGCACGCGTCCAAGATCACCCGTTCCATGAAAGGTCTTTCATGTTCGATCGCCTGTACGACTATCGGGAGTTGATCGGCTATCTCGCCGGAACCCTGGCGACAATGGCTTTTCTGCCCCAGGTGCTCAAGACACTCCGGCTACGCCGGACCGGGGACATCAGTCTCGTCATGTACGCGCTGCTCTGCGCCGGCGTCGGTCTGTGGCTGCTCTATGGCGTGTTGATCTATTCCTGGCCAGTCATTCTTTCCAATATCGTCACGCTGGCGCTGGCCGGCGCGGTCCTGGCGCTCAAGATCCGGCACGGTTAGCCTGGATTCAGTTTGCGTGGACCTTGGCGCGGCCCGCCGCGTCCCGGTCGAGACGGATATCGAGGAGAAAGTCGTAGTCCCCGGCAGGATACAGCTTCAAGCCGGTGATCCGCTGGTTGTACACACAAACGTTGTTGGTGTACCAGAGGCTCACGTACGGAAGGTTGCGCGCGACGATCCGTTGAATTTCGGCGTATGCGTCGCGGCGCCGGGCCGTGTCGGTGTAGCGTCGCGCGATTTCGATCAGCCGGTCGACTTCGGCGTTCTCAAAAAAGCCGCGGTTGGCGCCGTTCGGCGGGGTCATTTTCGAGTGAAAGATGTAATTGAAGATGTCCGGATCGTTGTTTCCGCCCACCCAGCGCAGCGAATACATCTGGAAGTTGCCCTGCCGCACGTCCTGAAAGAACGTTGCAAACTCGTTGGACCGGATGTTCATGCGAACGCCGACCTCGCGGAACTGTTGTTCGAGCGCCGCCGCCAGCAGCCGTCCCGCGTCATCGGTCGATGTGCGATAGGTGAAGGAGAGATCGGCGTGCCCCGATTCGGCGAGCAGCGCGCGCGCCCTTTCCGGGTCATACGGATAGGTCGTGACGTCCGGCGCGTAGGCCCAGTTGTTGGGCGGAATGACGCCCGAGGCCAGACGCGCCTGACCCCGCCAGAGGTATTTCACGATCGCCTCCCGGTCGATGGCGTATGCGAACGCCTGGCGGACGCGGAGGTCTCTGAAGAGCGGATCGCGGAGATTGAACGCGATGTACTGGTAGTTGGTTCCCGGCGATTCGACAATATGGAGGCGGCTGTCTTCCCGCAACGCTTCGATCATGTCGGGAGGCAGGACATTTTCGGCAATATCCACCGATCCCTTGCGCAGTTCGAGAGCGCTGACGATGGCTTCGGGGATGATCTTGAAGCGCGCCGTCCTGATATACGGTTTGCGGTCGTAGTAGTGGTCGTTGCGTTCGAGAACCACTTCCTCGTCCTGCGCGTAGCGTACAAACCTGAACGGTCCCGAACCGATCGGCCGAATCCGGAAATCCTGCCCGGCCCCTTCCGGAACCACGCCGATGGCGCCGCGCGCCAGGTTCCAGAGAAACGGTCCGAAGGGTTCCTTCAGCGTGAACACCACCGTCGTGGCGTCGACGGCTTCAACTTTTGCGATCATCTGTTCGTAAATGCCGGTCTTCGGCGTCGAGAGCGATCCGTCCAGCACGCTGCGGAACGTATAGACCACATCTGCGGAGGTCAGGGGTCTGCCGTCGTGAAAAGTCACGTCGTTCCGCAAATGAAAAATGTATGTCGTCGCGTCGGGCGTTTCCCAGGAGGTGGCCAGATCGGGCTCCAGTCCGGACTGTTCGTTCTTTTTCACCAGCGAACTGAACATCAGCTGGGTCAGCCGTTCGGACGCCGCGTCGGTCCCAACGCGGGGATCGAGGGTGGTGGGCCCGGTGTCGATGGCCATCGTGACGGTGTCCGGATCGGAGGACGGCCCGGCCCCACATGCGGCAAGAAGGATCGTTCCGAAGAGGGCGATCACGAACCGAACCGGACGGCTTCGCGGCAGAGACATCACATCGCGAATAATACTGGTCGCCGCGAGGCGGTGTGGAGCAAAATCGGGCCATGGGTGAGACGAGCGAAAAGAGTCTGCAGGAAACATATGCGCCTCATAACGCCTGCTTCGGTTGCGGTCCGGCGAATCCAGGCGGACTGCACATCCGGAGTTTTGTCCGGGGCGAGGAAGTCGTTGCCGAATGGCAACCGGCCACCGAGTACGAGGCGTTTCCCGGCGTCCTCAACGGCGGCATCATCGGCGCGCTGCTCGATTGCCATTCCAACTGGACCGCCGCCTGGCACCTCATGCGTCGCCTCGGCGCCGAAACGCCGCCCTGCACGGTGACGGCGGATTTCAGCGTCAAACTGCTCCGCCCGGCGCCGACCTCGGGGCCCGTGAGCTTGAAGGCGCGGGTGGCCGAGTCGAGCGACGATCGCGCGACCATCGAGTCGGAACTCATCGCCGGGGGGAAGGTGTGCGCCACCCTGCGCGGCACATTCGTGGCGGTAAAGCCCGGTCACCCTGCGTACCATCGGTGGTAGCCGTATAGGATTTCTGATGACCACTTCCCGCACTGCCATCATCGATCCTTCCGGTGTCTACTCGTACGACCAGTTGGACAGCGCTTCAACCTGTGTGGCCGGCTCGCTGCTTGATGGCGCTTCCGGCGATCTCGAAGAGGCCCGTGTCGCGTTCATGGTCGCGCCGGGGTTCCGGTACGCCGCAATCCAGCGTGGGGTCTGGCGCGCCGGTGGCGTCGCGGCGCCTCTGGCGTTGTCGCATCCGCCGGCCGAACTGGAATACGTTGTGCGGGACACCGGGGCGGCGATGGTTGTCGGAGACGCGTCCTGCGTGGGAATCCTCCAGCCGATTGCGCGCGCGGCGGGCGCGCGCTTCATCGAAACGGGGGACGCGCTCGGCGCGAGCGCGGCCGGGAGTATCCTTCCGGTCGATCCGGGTCGTCGCGCGATGATCATCTACACGAGCGGATCCACCGGCCGTCCCAAGGGCGTGGTGTCGTCGCACGCGAACATCGCCGCGCAGGTTGCCTCGCTTGTCGAGGCGTGGCAGTGGTCGCCGTCGGACCGGCTGCTCCTCACGTTGCCCATGCATCATGTCCACGGCGTCATCAACGGTCTTGGCTCGGCTCTCACGTCCGGCGCGATCTGTGAATTCCTGCCGTCATTCGATCCGGAGGCGGTATGGGCGCGGCTGGCGTCGGGAGAGATTACGGTTTTTACAGCTGTGCCGACGATCTATCACCGGTTGATTGCGACGTGGGAGGCCGCGCCGGCCGCCACGCAACAGGCCTGGTCTCAGGGCGCAGCCCGACTGAGGCTCATGATGTCGGGTTCCGCGGCGCTGCCGGTCCGGACGCTGGAGCGATGGCGCGAATTGACGGGGCATACGCTGCTCGAGCGCTATGGCATGACGGAAATCGGTATGGCGCTGTCGAATCCACTTCATGGCGAGCGCCGGGCCGGTTCTGTCGGTCAGCCACTGCCGAATGTCGAAGTGCGCCTCGTCGATGAGTCCGGCGCCGCAACGCCGGAAGGGGCGCCCGGAGAACTTGAGGTGCGCGGTCCTTCCGTATTCGTGGAGTACTGGCGGCGGTCTGACGAAACCCAGGGGTCGTTCCGAGACGGATGGTTCCGGACCGGCGACGTGGCCGTGTTCGAGAGGGGCGCCTACCGGCTGCTGGGACGCACAAGCGTGGACATCATCAAGACCGGCGGCTTCAAAGTCTCCGCCCTGGAAATCGAGGAAACGCTTCGCCTGCATCCCGCCATCGTGGAGTGCGCGGTGGTTGGCTTGAACGACGAGGAGTGGGGAGAACGCGTTGCCGCAGCAATCGAAGCGCGTCCCGGCGCGGACCTTTCGCTCGATGGGCTGCAGCAGTGGGCAAGAAGCCGCCTGGCGCCGTACAAGGTTCCGCGCGCGCTCAGGATCGTGCCCGCGCTGCCGCGGAACGCCATGGGGAAGGTCGTCAAGCCGCAGGTGTCCAGCCTGTTCAAATGAAGCCTCAGCGTTCAGGGCGCCGTTCGATCGTTTCAGGAGCCGTTGGCTTCGACAGTTCATCGTAAAACGTCACTGCCTGTGTCAGGTCGTAACCGTAAAGCTGCCGGATCAGGCGTATGGCGGCCAGGCGGTCACCAGAGGCCATGATTTTCAGCAGCAATTCCTGCTGCCGGGCCGTTGGCGCCTTCCGCAGCGTGGTGAAATTCTCGGCCGCCCGAACCGCATCACGGACCTCGATTCGTGGCGCGATATCCCCAAGGAACGCGTCGAGGCGCGGCCGTACTCGCCAGTGAACGCGCAGGAAGCCGTTTTGTACCTGAACCGAATGGTCTCCGAATTTTGTGCGACGCCGGATCCACCGGCCCACCGCCGGCGCCTGGCGCGCGCGTTCCGTTGCCGTTTCCCGTTCGATTTGCCGCAGCGCTTCGTCGCTGCGCAGTTTGAACTCGGCGAAGCGCAGGTAGCGGGACTCGATTTCGCCCCGTCCAAAGCCCGGCGTTTCCTGCCGGATCCGGCTGTCGCGCACAAAGTCGAATTCAGCGTAAGAAAGGCGGATGACAACTTCATCGCCGGAATAGAAGTGGTCATTCAAGTAGGACCGGAATTTGATCGAGAGGCCATCGGGATGGACACGCACAAGCCAGTTCGATGGACGCAGCCTCTGGCGGAGAAACTTCAGCAGAAGCAGCGTGAACAGTCCGGACCAGATCGAGAGCCAGAGCAGAAAAAGGCTGATCCCGATAGAGTCGGCAAACCAGGCGGTGTACGCCGCATAGGCCAGAGCGCCCGTGATGGCCGCCAGGACAAGAAAGCCGCCGAGGGCGATCGCAATCGAATGCCGGTACTGCCGTTCAAAGGGCGCCTGTTCCGCCTGGCTGGCGGTCATCAACTCCATGACGAGATCCTAACTCAGGTGTCATACGTGAGCCGGAGTCCTGTCCGACCGAACGGGTCTCAGGGCTCATAGGGCTCAGGGTTGAATTCAGCGCCTGAAGGACTCCCCCAGTACCAGACCGTGACGACGCCATTGTTCTGGTCCGCGGAATGGGAGATGGAGATGAGTCGCTCCGGTCCCACGCTGGTCGCAAACTCGGCGGCTTGCGCAAAAAGCTCTTGCCAGCTTTTGAATGTTGCTCGAAACGATTCGAAACGAACGACGCGATCCCGTGATGCCATCCGCGTATTTAAATGCTTCCAGGCTGTTGCCGCAATCGGAAAGAGAAGAAACCTGCCGGCTGGGCGTTGTCCTGAGTCCACCCACGCACTCTGGGGACACCACCGCCGGCTGGAATTCGGGCGCCACTTCGTCTATCGTTGGACGCCATGTCGATACTGATACTGGTTATCGCGGATCCTGCCGCGCCGTTTCTGGCCGATCGCGACGCGCCCTTTCAGTCGGCGGTGTCGCGGTTGTCCGGAGATGTCCGGGTGATTGTGAGCGACGAGCCGTCGCGCCTCAAACAGGTCGCGCCGGAGGCGGATATCGTGTTCTATGCTCACGGCAACCCGGAACTTCTGGCCGCGACGCTGACGCAGGCGGGGCGGGCGCAATGGATCCACTCGTTGTGGACGGGTGTGGAAAGCATTCTGGGACCGGAATTGGCCGCGCATCCGGCCGTGCTGACCAACGGTCGGGGAGTCTTCCGCTGGCCGCTGGCGGACTGGGTGGTTGGCGCGATGCTGTTTTTCGCATTCGATCTGCGCCGCGTGATCCGCCAGCAGGAGGAAGGGGTGTGGAAGCCCGTAATCGGCACGATGCTCGAGGGGCAGACGCTTGGTATTGTCGGCTATGGATCGATCGGGCGGGCAGTAGCCGAGCGCGTAAAGCCGTTCGGTGTGCGTATCGTGGCGATGCGCCGCCGTTCCGAACCGCTTGAGGGAGACCCGTTCGTGGACCAGACGTATCGGCCGGAAGAACTGGCGGGGATGATGGCGGCCAGCGACTACATCGTGGCGGCGACGCCTCTGACCACGTCTACGCGGGGAATCATCGGAGCGCAGGAGATCGCCGCGATGAAGTCGAACGCCGTGTTTATCAATGTCGGCCGCGGACCGGTCGTGGATGAGAAATCGCTGATCGGCGCGCTCGAATCCGGCGCCATCCGCGGAGCGGCCCTTGACGTGTTCGAAACGGAGCCTCTGCCGCCGGGGCATCCGTTCTGGAAAATGCCGCAGGTACTTCTTTCGCCCCATACCGCCGATCGCGTGCATGGCTTTCTCCGTCCGGCGTTCGATTGCTTCTTCGAGAATCTCGATCGGTTCCGGCAGGGCCAGCCGCTTGCCAACATCGTGGATAAGAAACTCGGTTACTGAACTCGAAGAGGTGGTTTCAGTATAGGTCGTTTGGCCGAGTGTGGCTTTTCCGGTTCCGGCAACTCACACCGCGTCAACGCGAGGGTAGTCGCGATCTAAGCCAGGCGCGAATCTCGGGCATCTCCCGCGCGAAGTCGATGGAATGCCCCTTCGAATACTCGCGGTAGTCGACGGCGAAACCGG
>DASUFH010000418.1:0-2398 GCA_036274645.1 Terriglobia bacterium | reverse complement strand
TGATGAAGTGCAGGACATCATCCGCTCCACGCTGAGGAGCCACATCCATGTCATGGAAGACCAGCAGAAAGCTCTGGGCCGTCATCGGTGCGCCTGTCCAGGACAGGGCCGGTGACACACCCATCTGGCCGGCATACTTGGCGGGTATGTCGCCGCCGTCAGCCCATGGCGCAGTGACCACCATCGGCATTGGAATACCTCCGCCGCCGCCTCCGCGTCTCTGCCCACCGCCACCTCCGGCACCGCCACCACCCGGGCCACGTCCGCCACCCGCACCGGCGCCAGCGCCCTGGCCGCCACCGGCTGGAGGACCCTGTGCCACCATGACGCTACCAACAACCATGACGATGAGCGCCACTGCTAATAACAATCGCACTGTCTTCATAGTGTTTCCTCGCTAACGTTTCTTTTATTGACCGTGGAAACGGCCGACGTACGCGGCCTTGCCGACCACGTGACCTTCCATTGCCATCATCAACTGCTCTCGGGTTGCAGTGGCAGGAAGATCCAGCTTCGTGTCGAGAGCATAGAACTCAAACACGTAATGATGGAATGGACCGGGTCCCGCGCCTGGCCCAAAGTACGAGCCGTTTTCTCCGCCACGAATGCCGGGGCCAGGACGTGACCCATCGGGCTGGACGCCAGCGGGCAGGCCTTCCGGCAGCCCCTTCGCGGTTCCGGGGATATTGTAGAAACTCCAGTGCAGCGTATCGGCTGTACCGCGGTTCGTCGAGTTCTCAATATCGTGGAAAACGACGGCAAAACTTTGAACGGTCGCCGGTTGCTCCGCCTTTTCCGTGCCCTGAAACCACGCGAATTCGAATGCCGGGGATTTGTTCTCACCGCGGCCCGCGAACTTCATGGGAACCTCGCCGCCATCCGGCCAGGCATTGCTGGTTACCGTGAATGCAGGTCCACGTTGACCGCGACCGCCACCGCCCTGGCGAGCGCCACCCGGAGCTCCGCCTGGCGCGCCACCACCCGGAGGTCCGCCGGCACCGGGGCCTCGCTGGCCGCCGCCACCTGCGGGAGGCGCCTGCGCGGCCATACCAACGGCGACCGCGACGATCATTGCTAGAACCATTACCACACGCATCAATTTCATTCGCTTGTTTCCTCCTGGAAGTCTACTTGTTTCATTTAGAGAATCTGGCTTGGGACTTTACTATGGGACGTTTGAAATCAAAAGGGGTTGTTAGCCCTGGCTGTTTGCACCAGCACCAAGAGCAAGTAATTGAGCGTCAACATCGGCAAGAACGCGTTCCAGATGTGCGCGATAACGCGAATCACACGCGGACTGAAGCGACATTAATGTACGGGTCCGGATCATCTGCAGTCCTTCGCGACGGGTCTGAAGCTGGAGTTGTTCTGGTGTGAGCCTGGGACGAGTTTCCGCTGACGCGCTTTCCCGCTCCTGGATCTGGTCTTCGACGGACTTACTCTCCCACCCTCGAGCCATGCCTTGAATTATACGGTTTTCGTCGCGCCTCCATCCATATCGATCAGGCTTCCCTGGAGGAAGCGGCCCTCGGGTCCAACGACGAATGCAACCAGAGCGGCAATGTCCTCCGGTTCGCCGATTCGCGTCACCCCTGATCCCTCGACGAAGCGGCGCTCTGCATCGGCAAGGCCGATTGCCTGCTCCTTCATCGTGGCCTCCAGCCGAATTTTCAAACGATCGGTACGCACTGTTCCGGGATTCACGGCATTCACCTGTATACCGTCCCGTATACCCGCTTCTGCAAGAGCCTTGGTCAGCGACAGAAGCCCGGCGTTAACCGCGCCGCCCGCAGCGAACTCGGCGCCCGGCGTACGCCCGCCTGCCCCGGAGATGAACATCACGGATCCCGCGCTCTTCTGCAAATGTGGCCACGACGCCCGTGTCACACGGACGGCACCAAAAAACTTCAGGGCGAAACTGTCGGACCAGTCTTCGTCGGTCAACTTGACGAAAGCGCCACGGCGCGTGGCGCCCGCGTTATTCACAAGAATGTCGAGGCCTCCGAATGTTCTGACCGCGAAATCCACGAGACGCGACGCCGAATCCGCATCGCGCAAATCGAGTGCAATCGCCGCAGCCTTACCCGAAGCCGCAGTTATTGCGCGCACTGCTTCGTCAAGCGCCGGTGAGGTCCGGGCGCACAACACGACTCGAGCGCCGTCAGCGGCCAGCCGTTGGGCAATGGCGCGGCCAATGCCTCGGCTGCTTCCGGTTACAATGGCAGTCTTCCCTTCAAGATTTGGCATGGGGTAAAGTTTCTCCTCGATGGTCGTTTATTCCGGTTCTCTGGAGGACGCGCACGCCCTCATTCAGTTCTTTCGCAGTCACGCGGCGACTCTGCGCAATCTCCGAAAACTCATTATCACCCGCGAAAAGACAACCGTGCGCGACGTCAAC
>DASUFH010000417.1:0-5000 GCA_036274645.1 Terriglobia bacterium | reverse complement strand
TGGTTTCATAAGAATCCATTCCGAAACGCCGGGCGGTCATAGACCGCCCCTACAAAGCAGACGGGGGAACCTGATCACGGCTCGAGCTCCCGCCGGGTCGATTCGCGTCCGGGCTCGTCATGTTCCCGCAAAACTTTCATCGCCAGCAGTCGAAGAGATTCCTCCAGCAGGTCCCCTTCAGTGCGGCCGGTCGCGGCAACCAGCGCCGCGAGACGGCGGCGCCAGGTCTCCGGTAAAGACTCCGGCGCCGGAGGGTGCGAATTTCCCGCCGACGCCGCAGGAAAGTTATGAATCTTGCGGCGCTTGCCCGCCTTCTCCACCGATTGACGACGAATCCGCCTGGAGTCCGCCAGCTGGTTGCACAACTGCTGCACCTGCTGGCGTGGCTGGATGCCGGTCATCTCCGCGATGTCATCGTCGTCCAGTCCCTCGGGATGACTGCTGATCAGAGCCAGGATCTCCTCTTTGTTCGTCATCGTGCGCGCAAGATACCATCAAAAGACATATAAAAACACTGGTTTTTAATATTTCTTCTAACTTTTCGGTGTGATCCGGGTCAAATTGCCCATTGATATGTGGGACACAGCGAGATTTAGAATAAATAAAAGACACTCTAAATAAATTAGGAGGTACGAGCTATGAACCTCGTTCGTTGGACCCCTTTTAACGAGATGAGCCTGCTGAGAGACCACCTGAACCAGTTTTTCGACACGAGCGGCGGCCTTGGCCTGACGGAGGGCGTGCGGAACTGGTTTCCGGCCGCCGACATCCATGAAACCGATAACGAACTGGTCGTGACTGCGGATCTTCCGGGCGTCGACCCGAAGGACGTCGACATTCGCGTCGAGAACAACGTCCTGACCATTCGCGGTGAGCGGCATTTCGAGCGGGACATGGAAAAGGAAAACGTCCACCGTGTCGAACGGATGTTTGGCGGATTCACGCGAACGTTCGCCCTGGCGACACCGGTCCAGACCGACCAGATCAAGGCGAGCTACAAAGACGGAGTGCTCCGTGTCACTTTGCCCAAGGCGGAGCAGGCGCGGTCAAAGCGAATTGAAATCAAAGCCGCGTAACACACGTTTCATCGCGCGGGGCGCCGGAGCATGGGCGCCGGCCCCGCGCGCAAAGTCTGCAACCAAATTTCATTCCATTTTTTCAAATCCATAAGGAGGATAACTATGTCTGCAGGTCTGGTACGGCGTCCCCGCTGGCCGATGGTTCTGACCGTTGTAGTTTCGATGGTCATCGGAGGCGCCGTCATTTCATCACTGGGAAATCATTCGATTGTTGCCGCGGGCAGCGAAACCCATGCGGCGAAACCAAGCGACAATGCCGCCGGCAAAGCCTCATCGACCACATTCGCGTCGGCCGTCAAGAAGGTCGCGCCGTCGGTGGTCAGTGTTTTTTCTTCGCGTAGCGTCAAGAACGAAGTGAGCAGTCTGGCGCCGTTCAGTGACGATCCCCTTTTCCAGAGGTTTTTCGGCGATACGTTCAAAAACCAGGCCCCGGCTCCGCGGGAGCGTGAAGAACGCAGCCTGGGATCGGGAGTGATCATCTCGAGCGACGGATACATTGTGACGAACAACCATGTGATCGATGGCGCGTCCGACGTCAAGGTATCGCTGAACGACCGGCGCGAATATACCGCGCGCGTGATCGGCGCGGACAGCAAGACGGATCTCGCAGTTCTGAAGATCGATCAGACCGGTCTGCCGGCGTTGTCGCTGCCGGAAAACGAAGCGGTTGAAGTCGGCGACGTGGTTCTGGCGGTCGGCAATCCGTTTGGTGTCGGCCAGACCGTGACCATGGGTATTGTGAGCGCCACCGGGCGCGGCGGATTGGGAATTGAAGCCTACGAAGACTTCATCCAGACCGATGCGGCCATTAATCCGGGGAACTCCGGCGGGGCGCTGGTGGACGCGGAAGGACGACTGATCGGAATCAGCACGGCAATTCTCAGCCGGTCGGGCGGAAACCAGGGCATTGGTTTCGCGATTCCGGCGCGGATGGTCCACAACATCTCGGACCAGATCATCCACAACGGCAAGGTCTCCCGCGCCTATCTGGGCGTGATGATCCAGCCGGTCACGCCGGATCTGGCGAAGGCGTTCAAGACGTCGAAAGCCGAAGGCGCTCTGATTTCGGATGTGTCGGCCGACAGTCCCGCTGAACGGGCCGGTCTGAAGTCCGGCGATATCGTGACGAAAGTGGATGATCGTGCGGTGGAAGATTCCCGCGCGCTCCAGTTGATGATCGGGGAAATGCCTCCGGGCCGCAGCGTCAAACTGACTGTCCTGCGCGATGGCGCTGAGCGTCTGTATCCGGTCACGCTGGCCGAGCAGCCGGCGGAACGCAACGAAACCCGGCGCGCCACGGCCGGCGGAGCGCCGCGGGCGGAAAGCGCGCTCGATGGCGTCGCGCTGGAGCCGGTGACGCCGGAATTCTCCCGGCAGTTCGGAATTTCACGAGATACGAAGGGCGTGGCCGTTCGTAATGTGGAGTCCGGTTCCGCGGCGGCGCGTGCGGGCCTGGAAGCCGGAGATGTCATCGTGGAGGCGAATCACCAAACGGTTGCGACGGTCGAACAACTGAACGGCGCCATCAAGTCCGGAACGACGAATGTCGCGCTGCTCCTCGTGAATCACGAAGGGCGGACGCGATACATTGCCGTCTCGTTGAAGTAAGCGCGATTCCTGGGCCCCGTCTGCTTATAGGGGCGGTCAATGACCGCCCGACGTTACAGAGTGGAACCCCTGGTTTCACAAGAATCCACTCCGAAACGCCGGGCGGTCATAGAAGCTGTGAATGAATCGGAATGAGGCGGGGACGCCCCGTCCCCAGTTGTCCGCTGTGCGCTGGCTGTTGTGCGCTGGGGAATGACCAGCAGGCCAATGAGTCATTGGGCAGTTTAGCCAGGTACATTACACAGCGGACAACAGCCAGCGCACAACGGACAACGGGGAGCGCCCGAAGGCCCCCTAGCGGACCGTCTCGACCTTGATGAAATTCGTGTTCCCGGCGACGTACAGTGGAATCCCGCCGGTGACCACAACCTGCTGCCCGCGATGGACGTGTCCGGCTTCGCGCGCCGCGGCAATGGCGGAAACGATCAGATCGTCGGCCGTTTCGGATGCGGACACGGTAACCGGAGTCACGCCCCAGGCCAGCGACAGGAAGTGGAACGTGTTGGTGTTCGGCGTCGCCGCCAGGATCGGCTGTTTCGGCCGGAACCGCGCGACGCGGTTGGCCGTGCTGCCCGACCACGTCGTGGTGAGAATGGCGGCGGCGCCAATCTCTTTCGCAATGTAGTAGCTTGAACGGCTGATCGAGTCTCCCACGGTCTTGACCTCGGGAATCTGCTCGAATTTGGCGACGTCGAGGTTCGTTTCGGCCATCCGGACAATGCGGTCCATGATCCGCACCGACTCCACCGGATAGTGCCCCACCGCCGTTTCCTCCGACAGCATCACCGCGTCGGTTCCATCCAGAACGGCGTTGGCAACGTCTGCCGCCTCCGCGCGCGTCGGCCGGGGATTGTCGACCATGCGGACCAGCATCTGCGTGGCGGTGATCACCGGCTTTCCCACGGCGTTGCACTTGCGGATGATTTCCTTCTGCACCAGCGGCACGCGCTCCAGATCGATCTCCACGCCAAGATCCCCGCGCGCCACCATGATGGCGTCGGACGCGGCCACGATCTTGTCGATGTCCAGCATGGCTTCATGTTGTTCGATCTTGGCCACGATGGGGACATGGACTCCGTGGCGCGTCACCACGCGCCGGATCACGTCGATATCTTTGGCCGTGCGGACGAAGCTCAGCGCGATGGCGTCGACGCCCTCCTCGAGACCCAGTTTCACGTCCTGACGGTCTTTGCGCGTCAGCGAGTCGACCTGCAATTTGGATCCCGGCAGATTGATCCCCTTGTGCGACCCGAGTATCCCGCCGACAACGACCCGGCAATAGATATCCGGCGGATTGACGCGCTCCACCTGCAATTCGATTGCGCCATCGGCGAGGAGAATCGAATGCCCGCGGGACAGCGCTTCCGGCAGGGATTTCAACGACACTCCGACTCTGCCCCCGTCGCCTTCGATCGGCGTGGTCGTGAGAATGTATTGCTGGCCGGCGGCCAGCGACACGGCGCCGCCCGCAATCCCTCCGACGCGGATCTTGGGACCCTGCAGGTCCTGCAGGATGGCCACCGGCCGCCCCATCCGCTCACGGACCTTCTTGAGGCGGCGGATCAGGCTGCGCGCGTATTCCGGCGTGCCGTGGGAGAAGTTGATCCGCGCGACGTTCATGCCGGCGGAAATGAGCTTGCCGATCGCCTCCTCCGTGTCGGAGGCGGGGCCAATGGTGGCGACAATCTTGGTGCGGCGCATAGTGTGATTGATTGGGAGAAGGCAAAAGGGCGGCCATGGCGGCCGCCCTTTGTATAGGAACGGATCGGACTAGAGGCTGTAGTACATGTCGAACTCGACCGGATGGGTCGTCATGCGGTAGCGCGTGACTTCTTCCATCTTGAGTTCGATGTACGCGTCGATCATGTCGTCGGTAAAGACGCCGCCCTTGGTCAGGAACGCGCGATCCTTGTCGAGGTTCGCAAGCGCCTCGTCCAGCGACGCGCACGGATGTGGAATGTCCTTCGCCTCTTCGGGCTCGAGGTCGTACAGGTTCTTGTCCATCGGATCGCCGGGATGGATCTTGTTCTGCACGCCGTCGAGACCCGCCATCAGCATCGCCGAGAACGCGAGATACGGGTTCGCGGTCGGGTCGGGGAAGCGCACCTCGATGCGGCGTCCCTTCGGGTTCGAGACCCAGGGGATCCGGATCGAGGCGGAGCGATTCCGCGCGCTGTAGGCGAGCATGACCGGCGCCTCGAAGCCCGGCACGAGGCGCTTGTAGCTGTTCGTGCCCGGATTCGTGAAGGCGTTGATCGCCCGCGCGTGCTTGATGATGCCGCCGATGTAATAGAGCGCGATGTCCGAGAGGCC
>DASUFH010000416.1:0-11759 GCA_036274645.1 Terriglobia bacterium | reverse complement strand
CGCGCTGCGCTTCGGGTGACTGCGGGCCCAATAGGGATCGTACGGTGTGCTGGCAAAGCCGAAGGGCCATCCTGACGCGAGCAGGCTGATCACGGGAAGAATGACCATTCCGAACGGCTCGCGCCGGATGTGCGGGCGCGGATCGAGTGAAACCTGGCCGCCGTGGTACGCCGTCAGATCGCCGCCGAGCATGGCCACCCAGGCGTGGGCGGCTTCGTGCAGCGTGGTGGAAAACAGGAACACGACATAGTAGATAACGGCTTCGGCGATCTGGTTGTTTTCCATGCGTTCAGTCCCGCTTGTCGGAGTCGCCGCCCATGGCCAGCTCGAGGCCGCGCAATTCGTAGTAGATCGTTTCGACCTGCCGCCGCATGTCTTCGAGAGTTCCGGAATTGTCGATGATGTAATCGGCGAATTTGGCTTTTTCCGGCATGGGCAACTGGGCGCCGATGCGCGCCTCGATCTCGTCCCCCGTCAGGTTGGTCCGCTCCCGCAGCCGCTGGCGCTGGATTTCAGGAGACGTGATGACGACGACGAGTTTGTCGTAGTTTTTGTAGGTTCCGGCTTCAACCATGAGCGCCGCCTCGACCATGCCGATCCCGTCGGGATCGACGCCCGAGGCCACGTCCAGGAACGCTTTCTGACGCTGCAGGATCGCCGGATGAACAATGCCGTTGAGCTTCTGGCGGAGGCCTTCGTCCCTGAACACCAGCTCCCCCAGAACCTTGCGATCGATGCTGCCGTCTGACGCCACGACGGCCGGCCCGAAGGCAGCCGCCACGAGCGTGCGAACGGGGTGTCCCGGCTTGAACAGATCGCGCGTGATGGAGTCCGCGTCGATGACGTGACAGCCAAGCTCGGCAAACATTTTCGCGGCGGTGGTCTTTCCTGCTCCGATACCGCCGGTCAAACCGACCTTCAGCATTACATGTTCCGCCGACGCCGGGCCGCCTTGACGGTGTTCTTCATCAGCATCGCGATGGTCATCGGCCCGACGCCACCCGGAACGGGGCTGAGCATGGACGCCACTTCTTTTACGGCGCGCTCATCGACGTCACCGACCCAGACGTAGCCGCGCTTTTCGAACTCTCTCCAGCGGGCCGCATCCGATCCTCCGAACAGCCGTTCGACGGTCGCGCGATCGGAAACCTTGTTGGTGCCGACGTCGATAACGACGGCGCCCGGTTTGATGTAATCACTCGTCACCATGGCCGCCCGGCCGATGGCGGCCACAACGATATCGGCTTCGCGCGTAATCGCCGCAATGTCCTTCGTTTTGGAATGACAGATCGTCACCGTGGCGTTGGCGTGCAGCAACAGGGCCGCCTGCGGCTTGCCGACATCATCGCTGCGGCCGAGCACGACGGCCCGGGCGCCTTCGATCTGCACATTGGAACGCCGCAGCAGTTCCATCACCCCGGACGGCGTGCAGGCGGTCAGCGTTTCCTGGCCGAGCAGGAGACTTCCCAGATTGCTCGAATGGAAGCCGTCGACGTCTTTGGCCGGGCTGACGCTTTCGAGCACGGCGTGCTTCGACACATGTTTCGGAAGAGGAAGCTGAATGAGGATGCCATCGATCGTGTCGTCTTCGTTGAGTTTACGGACTTCGCTGACCAGCGTGTCGGTATCGATCGACGACGGCAGGACAATCTTGCGACTCACGATGCCCAACTGCTCGCACGTCCGCGCCTTCATGTTGACGTAGGCGGAAGATGCGGCGTCATCGCCCACCAGAACCACCGCGAGACCGGGATTAATTCCCTTCTGCTTCAGTTCCGCAACGTCTGCGACGACTTCGCTTTTGATCGTTTCTGCGATTTGGGTGCCATTGATGAATGTAGCGCTCATAAGGACCACCATCATACACTGGACCTCATGCGGGTCCTCGTGGCATTTCTGGCGCTGTTGTGGTTTCCGCCCGCCTTCGGCGGAGGGGCGTTCTGGTCCGAAATCGATCGCGCCTTCGAAAGCGTTCGCGCCGGTGACGCGGACGCGGCAGCCTCGGCGCTCGACCGGGCGGCGGCCGACAATCCAGAACTGTTTGCCGCCAACAATCTCCACTACCTGCGCGGCCGGCTGGCGGAAGACCGCAACGAATGGGATGAGGCGCGAAAACAGTTCGCCGCGGTCTCCCGGGACAATCCTCTCCGTCCGCTGGCCGCCTGGCGGGAAGCGCGGCTGGCGGCGCGCGCGGGGGACAACGCCGCGGTCCGTGAACTGATGGCGGAACTGCCTCCGAATTTTCCATCCGGACTCAAGATGGAAATTGCCGCGTTAGGCCCCAGCGATCTCGCGGTGGGCATTTATCAGAGTCTGACGCTGCGGGAAGCGCGGCTCAAGCGGGCCGAAATCCTCGACGACGAACCGGCGCTCTGGAAACTGCTGAGAGAACGCGGAGGAGATGACGTCAGCCTGAAGGCGGCCCAGATCCTCGACGCGGTGGCGGCCAGTCCGAAACCCGAAGAGGCGTTCGATCTCGCAGAAACATTCTTTACCAACCGCGAGTTCGACGCCGCCTCCCGCCTGTACCGGATTGCCGCCGCCGCGAAACCGGCCGAAAGCCGCTATCAGATCGCGCGAGCGTTCGTGTTGAGCGATCAGTGCCCCGCCGCCATCGAGGAATTTGCCGCGATTGCGAAGGATTTTCCCAATACCAGCTGGCAGCGCGACGCCGAGTACCAGACGGCAAACTGCTACTGGCGCATGAACGATTTCAAGAATGCCGGCAAAGCCTATGAAACCTACATCAATCGCTACGGCGGACCGGCCCGCCAGGAAGGCGCGACCCGCAATCTCGTGGACGTCTATCGCGTCCAGGGCGAGAACGCAAAAGCCCTGTCGCTGATCGACCGGGCGCTGGCGCAAAACCTTTCGACGCTCGGCCGCCAGGTTCTCCAGTTCGCCAGGGCAAAGATTCTCCTGCTGAACAAGAGATACGGTGACGCCACCGCCCTTTTCCGCCAGCTCGCCAGATCCCGCCTCTCGAGCGGTCCGGGCGCCACGACCAAAGAGGAAGCGCGATACTTCGAGGCGCTTTCGCTGGAACGTGGAAACCTCACCGCCCAGGCACAGGCCATCTACAAAGAATTGAGCGCCAACCCGCGAAGCTACTACGGCCAGAAGGCGATGCAGCGCCTCACCCCGGCCGCATCCGCGCTGGCGCCGGATCCGGCGTTCTGCGACGGGGGCGATGCGGCAGCGGAACGGGCGGAACGCGACGTCATGCAACTCGCGCGCCCGGCGCGAACCGAGCCCGGCCCGCCGGCCGGCGCGCTGACGGAACTGATCTTTCTGCGGTTATGGGACGACGCCGCGTTGTGGACCGAACTGAACCCGCAGTCTGACCTGAAGATCTCGGCATCCCTGGCGTATCTCGCCGAACGCTTCAACCAGACCATTCGGCTTGGCGGCCGTCTGCCCCAGGCCGATCCGCAATCGCTCGCGTTCACCTATCCGGCCGGATTTCGATCCAGGGTCTGCCAGGCGGCTTCCGAAGCCCGGGTGGATCCGCAGTGGCTCCACTCGATCATCTGGCAGGAAAGCAAATACGATCCGCAGGCCAAATCCGGCGCTTCCGCGCGCGGCCTGATGCAGTTCATCCCGGAAACCGCCAATGCCGTCGCCAGCGCCGCCAACAGCCCGCTGGCATCGATGGACCTCCTCTACGATCCGGCCGTCAGCATTCCACTCGGAGCGCGTTATTGGGCGGAATTAATGACAGATTTCAAGGCGCCGGAACTGGCTCTGGCGGCGTATAACGGCGGTCCCGAAAATGTTCGGCGCTGGAAGATGAAGTCGCCCGATGACGAAGTGGAACTGTTCGTTTCCGACATCGGGTTTACCGAGACCAAGGCGTATGTCCTGGCGGTATTCAGCGCGCGGGCGGCTTACGCGGGAGTGCGGTAAGCCCTCTCGCTCGCCGAGCGCGGGAGACTGTCGTTTCGAATCTGCCGCCTGGTCAGCTTTTCACAACAGAGGCATGCTGGTCCGCGCCCCCCCTTGTAGAGGCGGTCTATGACCGTCCGACGTTTCGGGGTGGAATCTCTTGATTTCATAGAAACTCACTCTGAAACGCTGGGCGGTCATATAGACCGCCCCACGGAGGCGGGACCCAAAATGCTCCCGTTGCGCTACTCTTTGAAGCTGATCTTCCGCACGCGGTGCCCTTCGGCGTCCGCGACAAAGAGATTACCGACCGGCCCAACCACCAACCCGGAGGGAATGGCCAGTTGCGCGGCCAGGGCGGCGCCGCCGTCCCCACCGGAACCGCTGTTGCCGTTACCCACCACCGTGGTGATGATGCCCGCGGAATCGACTTTGCGGACGCGATGATTCAGCACATCGGAAATGAACAGGCTGCCATCCTTGCTGAGGGCGAGAGGCCCGGGATTATTCAACTGGCCTTTGTTCGCCTTTAATCCATCTCCGCTGAAGCCCGGCTTGCCGGTTCCAGCCACGGTGGAGATCATCCCCTCGGTGGAGATTTTCCGCACGCAGTTGTTTCCGATGTCAGAAAAATAGAGGTTCCCTGAGCCGTCGATGACCAGGCTTGCCGGCATGTTCAACTGCGCGGATACCGCTTTCCCGCCGTCTCCGCCGAACCCGGGCTTACCCGTTCCGGCGATCGTCGAGATCATGCCTCCCGGAGTCACCTTCCGGATGCGATGATTGAACGCATCCGCGATATACAGGTTGCCTGTGGCGTCCGATACGAGACCGAACGGGGTGTTCAGCTTTGCGGCGGTGGCGGGGCCTCCATCACCGGAATAACCGCTGGCGCCAGTACCGGCAACCGTTGTGCTGTCCCCGCTCGCGCTTACCTTGCGCACGGAATGGGTACTCACGCTCGTGACAAAGAACCCTGCTCCGGAGGGATCCAGAGCGATCATGTCCGAAGCGCCCAACATTCCCACGTTCACCGATTCGATCGTTCCATCGGGTGTGATCTTACGCACCCGTCCGTTCCGCGAATCGGTAATGAACAGGTCACCGGCCGCATCCATGGCCAGACTGCTGGGGCTCTGCAACTCCGCAGATGTCGCGGGACCACCATCCCCGCTGAACCCCGGCGTGCCCGTCCCCGCGACGGTGCTGATGATGGCGTCGCTGTCTTGCGCAAGACCATACACCCCAAATGCGACAAGAACCCCAAGAGACAATGCAATCGAGTTCATCCTCTTACCAAGCATGAACAGGTCCTCCTTTGGCCCAGAAACCAAAACTGTTTTTCTGTCCGCTTTCTATTTTTCTTGCGCGGATTCTGGCACAACAGAGAACAGCTCTTCAAGGCTGTTTTCGAATGTGCTCGTGTCGCCCCTCAGACGCCCTGGAACAACCGGATTGCGGCGATGCCTGCGGCGCCCGCGGCAAGAACCTCTGGAGTATTTGCAATGGTGATTCCACCGATTGCCAGGACCGGAATACGGACCACGGCGGTGACTGCGCGCAACGCGGAAATGCCGACCGGAGACTTGCCCGGGGTCTCGAAGATGGGCCCAAAGAACACAAAGTCGGCGCCCGCCTGCTGCGCGGCGATGGCTTCTTCAACGCTGTGGGTGGAGACGCCCAGCGTACGAACGAACGGACGAACGCGTGGGGGCGGCAAGCCATTGGCGGGAAGATGGACACCGTCGAGATCGGCGGCGAGGGCAATATCGAGCCGTCCATTGACGAGTACCCTGGCGCGCGAACCCTCCGCCCGACTGCGAGCGCGAACGGCCAGTTCGAGCAGCTCGCGGGCGGAAAGATCCTTCTCACGAATCTGGATGAAGTCGACACCTTCGGAAATGGCGCGAGCAATGCCGGCTTCGATATCGCCGGACGCGCGGCGCGTCACATAGCAGCGGATCATTCCGACGGGCCGGCAGGCGGTTCGCCGGAAGGCGGGTTGCTGGAAGACGGGTTGCCGGAAGGCGAATTACCGGAAGGCGAATTAATGGATGCGGTTGTAACGCTGCGGACCGGACGGAGCAAACGCGCAAACGCGGCAAGCCCGAGCGCCACGTCAATGACTCCCAGACCCGAGACAGCGCCGCGAACGAACTTGTTCAGCGCCACGCGCTTCAGAACCGGGGAATAGCCCAGCAGGAAGTTCGTTCCCCAGAGGGCATGCCAGGGAATCGCGATCAGGAAGACTCCAATCACCAGGCAGAAGACAACGAAGCCGAACGGAGCTTCCTGATCGTCCAGCATCTAACTCTACAGAGCCTTCGCTTCTCTGGCCCCTTTGGTTTCCTTGATCTCGCGAATGCGGGCCGCCTTACCGCGCAGATCCCTGATGTAGTACAGCTTCGCGCGCCGGACCCGGCCCGAGCGCACGCGTTCGATCTTTTCAATCACGCGTGAATGCCGGGGGAAGATGCGCTCCACTCCGTGACCGAAGGAGATCTTGCGCACGGTGAACGTTTCGCGCACGCCACTGTGTTTCATCGCGATGCAGACGCCTTCAAAGACCTGAATTCGTTCCTTGTCGCCTTCCCTGATCCTGACGTGAACCTTGACTGTATCTCCCGGCTTGAAGGACACCGTGTCCTCGCGCAGTTGCTGTTTCTCAACCATGTCTAAAACGTTCATCACTCACCTTCCAATTGGATACTTCGGACGCCTTTCGGCGCCCTCATCACCTTCGACTCGCTTCACCCTCGCGTCCCTCCGGCGCGGATCTTCTCCGCGCGGCCAGGATCACGACTGATCGCTTCCCAACAGGTCCGGCCGGTTGCGGGCAGTCTTGTCCCGCGCGGCCTGGGCGCGCCAGCGGCGAACCGCTTCGTGATCGCCGGAAATCAGCACGTCCGGCGCGCGCAACCCTCGAAAGTCCGCCGGGCGCGTGTACTGCGGATGTTCCACCCGTTGCTCGAGTCCTTCCGGATCCGAAAACGACTCCCGCAGCACCGACTCTTCCTTGCCGACCACGCCGGGCACATATCGGGAAACCGCGTCGACGATCACAGCTGCCGCGATCTCGCCTCCCGACAAGACAAAGTCACCGATCGAGAGTTCGACCGTCGCGAGATGGTCGACCACCCGTTCATCGATGCCCTCGTACCGTCCACAGATCAGAACAACCTGCTCAGCCCGCGACAGTCGGAGCGCTTCGGCCTGATCGAACTTCCGACCCGCGGCGCTCAGGACCACAACCTCGGCCCCGGCCCCCCGAACACTCTCCACGGCCTTAAAGATCGGCTCGGGCTTGAGCACCATGCCCTCACCTCCGCCGAACGGCCGGTCGTCCACGGTCCGGTGGCGGTCGGTTGTGAACTGGCGCAGATCATGAATCCGCACATCCAGCGCCCCGGACACCCGCGCGCGTCCGATGACGCCGCAGTCAAAGGGGCCCCGAAAGAAGTCCGGAAAGATCGTAATCAGATCAAAACGGATCATCTTGCCCGCCGGGCCAGCCCATTTTCATGCCAGTTCCAACCTGTCCGGCCCCCGGATTCCGGGCCGGATGTCGCCGGCGGCGTCATCCCGGACGATTCAACTCCAGGAGCCCTTCGGGCAGCTCCACCTCAATGCGCCGCGCCGCGATGTCGACCCGTTTCAGGAATTCCCGAGCGAACGGGACGAGCAGTTCCCTGCCCTCGTAATCGATCCGCAGAAGCCCGCTGCCCCCGGAATCCCAAACATCCACCACGGTCCCGAGACGCAGGCTCGCGGTCGTGAAAACGTCACACCCCTTAAGATCGAACGTGTAATACGATCCTTCGGCAGGTTCGGGAAGCAGGTCGGAAGCGATCCACAGCTCCGACCCGACAATCGCCTCGGCGGCGGATCGGTCGTCGACGCCGCGCAACTTCAGAACCGGACGGCCACTCTGCCGGCGAAACCATTCAATTTCGCCCGGGCGACGGGCGGTCCCACTCGCCAGCTCCACCTGCTGGCCTGGGAAAAACGCCCCATCGTCCTCCAGCGTCAGTTCAATTCGAACCAGACCGGTCAGACCCTGAGGCTTCGTTATTTTCGCAACCCGAATCGACCGGCTGGTCACTTCGATAAGACGGCTACTCCAGAATCTCCAAGGTGAAGCGTTTCTTAAGTTTCATGCCCGCCGCGCTCAAAATCGTCCGGATGGACCGGGCAGTACGTCCCTGTTTGCCGATCACTTTTCCAAGATCGCTCGGCGCTACCCTCAACTCCAGAACAGTGGTCTGTTCTCCCTCAATCGGTCGAACGACAACTTCTTCAGGATTGTCGACCAAGGCTTTCGCAATCTGTTCGATCAGCTCTTTCATGGCTACCTCCATACGTGACGTACGCTCTGCGAACTTCAACACGAACTAAGAGCCGTGAAGCTAGTATGAAGCCTCGCCAGCGGGGTAGAAAAGACCTTTGTTGACAGGTCTCTTGCCGCGCTAGCGAGTAATCTCCTTCTTCCGCAGAAGACTACGCACAGTCTCCGATGGGGATGCGCCCTTGGACAACCAGTACTGGGCCCGTTCAGCGTCGATCTCGACCTGCGCGGGATTCGCCAGCGGATTGTATTGCCCCAAGATTTCCAAGAACCGGCCGTTCCGCGCTCGCCGCTTATCGACGACCACGATCCGATAGTACGGACGTTTTTTTGACCCGATCCGGGTCAGCCGCATTGCTACCAAGACGGTTGCCTCCTTCTTCAACAGACAAACCGGTGAATTATAAACGAATTATCAACCAACCGGGGGGAAATCAAGGGATGCGCAGCGCGGCCCCATCTGTTCCGCCCCAAAAAACAGAAAAACCAGACACCGGACTGGCAACTACCCCTGAATTTGTCAACGATCTGGCGCCGATCCGGTCTGTCCCTATCGCCTTCTTCCCCGGTTCCCGAGACCCAACCATCCTGTTTCGTCTCGACGAGTCCCCCTCAGAACGGCATTCGCGGCAGTTTCATGCCTTTCATTCGGCCGAAAAAGCCCGCGTTCTTCATGGTCTTCATCATCTTCTGCATTTGCAGATACTGTTTGAGCAACTGGTTCACTTCCTGAACACTCGTGCCGCTCCCCCGGGCGATGCGCTTTTTTCGGCTGCCGTTGATGATGTTCTGATTCCGGCGCTCCCTGGGCGTCATCGAATTGATGATGGCTTCGACCCGGACGAGCTCCTTCTCGTCCACCTGTTCCTTTTTCATGTCCTTGAAAGGACCAACGCTTGGCAACATCCCGAGAATCTGCTCGAACGACCCCATCTTCCGGATCTGCTTCAGCTGATCGCGAAAATCTTCGAGGCTGAAGCTGTCCTTGCGAATCTTTTCCTGCAGTTCCAGCGCCTTTTTCTGATCGACAACCTCGACGGCCTTTTCAATGAGTGACAACACGTCGCCCATGCCGAGGATTCTCGAGGCCAGACGGCCCGGATGAAACGGCTCCAGGGCGTCGTATTTTTCGCCAACGCCGACGAACTTCACAGGCTGGCCCGTCACTTCCCGAATCGACAGCGCCGCGCCGCCCCGCGCATCGCCGTCCATTTTTGTCAGGATGAAGCCGTTGAAACCCAGGCGTTCATGGAACTGCTGCGCGCTCTTGACGGCGTCCTGGCCGAGCATGGCGTCGGCGACGAACAGGATCTCCTGAGGGTTGATCTGCTCCCGGATTTCACCGAGTTCCCGCATCAGGGCGTCGTCGATGTGCAGACGGCCCGCCGTGTCAATCACCAGCACGTCATAGCCGGTGTTGCGAGCCTCTTTAAGCGCGTCCCGGCACAACGTCAAAGGAGTATCGGCGGGCTGGCCTTCCCACAACTTGACGTTGATCTCCCGGGCAATCACCTTCAACTGCTCCCGCGCCGCCGGCCGGTAGACGTCGACTGAAACCAGCATCGGACGATGTCCGGTCTTGACCAGCCACTTCGCCAGCTTTCCCGAAGACGTCGTCTTTCCCGCCCCCTGCAAACCAACAAGCATGATGGCTGAAGGCGGCTGAGCGGAGAAACTCACCTTGACGTTTTCCCCGCCCAGAATCTCGACCAGTTCGTCGTGAACGATTTTCACCACCTGCTGGCCCGGGCTCAGGCTCTGCATCACTTCCTGCCCCATGCCCTTCTCGCGCACGCGATCCGTGAATTTCTTGACCACTTTGAAATTCACGTCGGCCTCGAGCAGGGCCATCCGGATTTCCTTGAGAGCATCGTCGAGATGCTCCGGGGTCAGCCGGCCTTCGCCCTTCAGATTCTTGAAGACACGCTGCAGTTTTTCAGAGAGATTGTCGAACATAGCTCCTAAAGCCTAATTCCCGGAGGTTCTCGCCTCCTTCAGTTTAGTTTCCCAGGGAACCCGTTGGATATCAGGAACGGCAGACCCGCTCGATGCGGATCGCTTTTCCCGTGGCGGAATCCACCTGGATGAACGCGCCGTTCAACCGCGCCCCCTGCGACGCCGTATCGAGTTTGTGCGGCATCTGGGTCAGGAACCGGTGAATGGCATCCTCCTTGACCACGCCAATCACCGAATAGAAGGGGCCCGTCATTCCGGCGTCGGTCTGGTAAGCCGTGCCATTGGGCAGGATCGTTTCGTCGGCGGTCGGGATGTGCGTATGTGTGCCGACCACGGCCGAAACGCGTCCGTCGAGGTACCACGCCATCGCCAGTTTTTCCGAGGTCGCCTCAGCGTGCATGTCCACGAAGATCGTCCGGACATGCGACGGCAGTCTGGCGAGCTCCTGATCCGCCACGCGAAATGGATCGTCAGTCGCCGGCATGAACACCCGCCCCTGAAGATTGAGCACAGCGGCTTCCTCGCCGTTGCCCAGTTTGACCACGACGCTGCCGTGGCCGGGATTGTCGGGCGGATAGTTGGCGGGACGGAGAATCCTGGCCTTCTGGTTCAGATAGGGAAAGATCTCCCGCTTGTCCCAGATGTGGTTTCCGGAGGTCAGCACGTCAACGCCAAGATCGAAGAACTCGTCGGCGATCTTCGGGGTCACGCCGAGACCACCCGCCGCGTTTTCGCAATTGAGGATCGTCAGATCAACAGCGTACTCCCGCTGCAGGTCCTTCAAATGATCGCGCACAACCGCGCAACCCGGACGTCCCACGGTGTCGCCAATAAAGAGGATGTTCACTTTTCTAAAGGGAAAAACGTTCTGGCGCCCCGCTCGGCCGTGTGGCTCCACTCATTTGAACCTGTTTACACAGGTGGGAACCCTATTCGCGCTTTAGGGGAACCTGAAAACCCGAAGGCCAGGACCACACACCACGCAGAAACGCGGGCCCCCGATCAAATAAGTGTTGGTTCAAAATAAATGACGCCAACACGTGCCTCGCAGGGACGTGCAATTTTAGAAGAGCGGCGAGCGTCAGGTCAATCGGGACTCACGAGAAAGAAAATTCAGTCGAGATTTGTTGCATTCTGCCGGTGGAATCAGGGACAGAGAGAAATTTCGCCAAGGCGAAATTTCCTCTCTGCCCTAATTTCCCTCGATTTCACCGGCGCCTGCTCAATCGGCCCGCTCCCGCCATAGTCCCAGGGCCTCCTGCGCGGGCCGGTCCGAAAAACTGAACAAGACGGTGTCGACGGCCACGGAGTGCGCTACGGGCGCCCAGGACGGAACCACGAAGATATCGCGCTCGCCCCACTCGAACAGGCTCTCTCCCACGCGGCTCTTCCCTCCGCCTTCGGCGCAGCAGTAAACCGTCGCGTCCGTCGATCGATACGTGGCCCCGTTGAAGCCTTTTGGCAGCAACTGCAAAAATGCGGCGATCGTAAACATGGGCCGGGCGCCGGTCCAGGCATTGACGTATTCGTTCTTGTACCCCTGACATGGATCCGGCGCGCCTCGCCGCCGCAT
>DASUFH010000415.1:0-3857 GCA_036274645.1 Terriglobia bacterium | reverse complement strand
ACTTCATCGCCGGCCTTCAAGGCGTCTTTGGCCCATCCGCCGCGTATGACTCCGGCGGGTGAACTGGCGGCGACAAGAGTCCATTCAACGCTTTCGAGTTTCCGCGTCAGGGGCCGGCTTTTGTGATAAAAATGGGCGCGTTACCGATAATGGGCGTACCCTGCAATCGTTGATCGAGCAATAGGTTGCAATCATATGAAGCAGTTCATTTCCGTGATCGCTCTGCTGGTTCTGATCGGTCCGGCGGCGGTCATGCAAAGCAGCGCCGTGGCGCAGGCGGACCAACATCGCGCGATGTTGAACACCTACTGTGTCACGTGCCACAACACGCGGGTGAAGACGGGTGGCCTGGCGTTGGACGGCGAGTTGTTGGATCGTATGAGCCTCCAATCTCCGGGGAGTGACGCGCAAATCTGGGAGAAGGCGCTGCGCAAGCTGCGGGGGCATCAGATGCCTCCCCCGGGCAGTCCTCAGCCGCCGAAGAACGATGTCGATTCGTTTGTCGCCTGGATGGAGAACGCGCTGGATTCCGCAGCCGGCGACCCGCACTCCAAAGAGCCAAAGGCCGGTTATGTGCCGATCCAGCGTCTGAACCGCACCGAATACGCCGCGTCGGTGAAAGCTCTGGTGGGCGTGGATGTGAACCCGAAGGATGTTCTGCCGCAGGACATCCAGGTGGAGGGCTTCGACAATATCGCGGACGCCTTGAGCGTCTCACCCGCGTTCCTCGAACAGTACGTGACCGCGGCGCGGCAAATTGCCCGGCTTGCCGTCGGCAATCCGAATCCTCGCGTTTCCAGTGTGAAGTACTCGATCGAGGCCAACCAGAATCCTGACGACCCTCCACCTCCAGGCACGTGGGGCGGCATCAAATTCAAACACAGTTTTCCGGCCGACGGCGAGTACCGCATCACCTTGAGTAACCTTGCGGTGGGACCGTACAGCAATGCCCTGGTCCGGGAGAACACGGTGGTCATCCTGGTTGATGGCCGTATCGTGTTTCGCAAAAACATCGGCGGCGCGGCGGATCTATCTCTCGCCGATCGCATGGCTGGAACCGGCCGCGAAGAGATCATGGATCGTTTCTCAAAGATTCCCGTTCAGGTAAAAGCGGGGACACGCGACGTTGTCGTCGCTTTCGTGGACCGCCCCCATGTGGAGACGAGCGAAAACCTCGAGAAGCTGCAACCCTACGGTGGATTGACTGGCAGCGCCGCCCCCACCGACTGGCGGCCCCATATTCTGGACGGCGTCGCCGTTGCCGGACCGTTCGACCCCACCGGGGTCTCGACGACTCCCAGCCGCGCCCTGATCTTCGTCTGCGATGCTAAAACCACGGGTGAACCGGCCTGCGCCCGACAAATCGCGGAGAATTTGGCGCGACGGGCATTCCGCCGTCCGGTCACGACAGAGGACATGAACCGGCTCCTGCCGTTTTACGAAGCGGAACGCAGCGCCGGCGGAACTTTCGATCAGGGAATCGAGCAACTCGTGGCCGCGGTGCTGGTCAGCCCGCAGTTTCTCTATCGCAGCATTCGCGGCCCCCGCGAGGCGCAAGCCCGACCGGGCGCAGTTTTAAATGGCGCAGTTTTAAATAAAGAAGCGGCGACCGCCACGCCCGACACGGAGTTCGCTCTGACAGACCTGGAACTCGCTTCCCGGCTGTCCTTCTTCCTGTGGAACACCGGTCCGGATGAGGAACTGCTGACGCTCGCCTCGACGAATGGATTGACTCGTCCGGGAGCCATGGAAAAACAGGTGAGACGCATGCTTGCCGATCCCAGGGCCTCCAGCCTGGTCACCAGTTTCGCCATGAAGTGGCTGAATCTCACGACCCTGGATCAGGTCGTCCCCGACCCGAAGCTGTTTCCCGCATTCGACGAGAAACTGCGGCGCGATTTTTCGACAGAAGTCGAAGAGTTCATCGGCAGCCTCTTCGCGGAGGACCGAAGCGTTATCGAGCTCCTGACCGCCGACTATACATTCCTGAATGACCGTCTGGCGCGCCACTACGGGATCTCCGGGATTACGGGCGGGCAGTTCCGTAAAGTGACGCTGACCGACAGGCAACGCTTCGGATTGCTTGGCAAAGGCGCCGTGCTGCTGCGGACTTCGTATGGCGACCGCACGTCTCCGGTGTTGCGTGGAGCATGGGTGCTCGACAAACTGATGGGGACTCCGCCGACGCCTCCTCCACCCGATACCGCGACCGACCTTTCACAAAAAGCGGGCGAGGCGCCCAAGACAGTCCGGGCGAGACTGGAGCAACATCGGGACAAGGCGAGCTGCCGGATGTGCCACGGTGTGATCGATCCGACCGGTCTGGCTCTGGAGAATTTCGACGCGATCGGGCAATGGCGGACGGTGGACAACGAGGCGAAGACGGCGATTGACGCCAGCACGGTGCTGCCGACGGGAGTTGCGATCAACGGCGCCGTGGAACTCCGGGAGCAACTGGTCGCGCGTCCGGAGGTGTTCGCCGAGACGGTGACGGAGAGAATGCTGATGTACGCCGTCAATCGCCAGCTGGAATATTTCGATATGCCTCAGGTTCGCTCCATTGTTCGAGGAGCTGCTAAAGACAACTACAAGTTGTCTTCGATCATCCTGGGAATCGTCGAGAGCGATGCTTTCCGAAGGCAGGGGGCGCCTCGACTGTGATCAGGGCCAGGCCCCGCCTGCTTTGTAGGGGCGGTCTATGACCGCCCAGCGTTTCAGGGCGCCGTTCTGTTCAATCAGAGACTTCCACTTCGAAACGTCGGGCGGTCATAGACCGCCCTACAGCAGATCGGGGAGAACAATTTGCCCCAGGGAAGCGTACTGACGGAGATATAAACGATGTTCATCACGAAGAAACACATTTCCCGGAGGGCCGTTCTGAAAGGCGCGGGAGTCGCGCTGGGGCTGCCGTTCCTGGATGCGATGGCGCCCGCCGCCACGGCGCTTGCCCGGACCGCGGCGGTCCCGAAGCTCCGAACGGGCTTCTTCTATATTCCTCACGGCGCGATCATGGGGAACACGTCGCATGGTCCGGCGCTGGACAAGTGGACGCCGTCCGGTTCGGGCGCCGATTTCAAGCTCAGCCCGATCCTGGCCGCGCTGGAGCCGTACAAGAAGTATGTTTCGTCGTTCGGGAATCTGCTGAATGCCGCCACGGCGGGATCGGTTCACGCGTTTACTCCCGCGACATGGCTCAGCGCCACGCGTCCGGATACGGGCGCTCCCCGGGCGCATATGTCCACGACTCTCGATCAGGTGATCGCGAAAGTCATCGGTCAGGAGACGCCTCTGCCATCGCTCGAAGTCGCCTCCGAAACCACCGTACAGGCCGCGGCGGGTGGCGGGGGATACTACTCCACCTTGTCTTTCCGCGACGCGGAATCGCCGTTGCCGATGGAGCCGAATCCGCGAAAAGTCTTTCTGCAGCTGTTCGGTGAGGGCGACACGCCGGAGGAGCGCGCGTTAATCAGCAAACGCACGAACAGCCTGCTGGATCTGATCCTGGAGGGCACAAAGACCCTGAAAAGCGACCTCGGGAGCAGGGACAGATCCGTTCTCGACGGATACCTCGAGAGTGTCCGCGAGGTCGAGCGCCGAATCGAGAAGGCGGGAGCGAAAGATCTCTCGGCGTTCACAATACCCGAAGCTCCCGTGGGAGAGCTGGACTCCTTTCCCGAACAGGTGAACCTGATGTTCGACCTGCTCGCCCTCGCGTATCAGGCCGACCTGACGCGTGTGGCTTCCTACATCATGGTCGCGGAAGGCACCATCCGGACTTACAAGCACATCGACGTTCCGGATTCTTTCCATCCCGTATCGCACCACGCCAACGATCTGGAGCGGATCAACAAGCTGGT
>DASUFH010000414.1:0-3707 GCA_036274645.1 Terriglobia bacterium | reverse complement strand
ACAAGCAGACGGGGGCTCAACATGCTTCCGTTGTACAGAGGACCGCCCCTGCAAAAAGACCCTGTGGAGCTTCAAAAGATCGTGGGCGCTTGCAATCCGTCTCGGTCACGCGGTAGCCTCACCGCTTCCAACAGATCTTATCCGCGGAGGTACATACTTTTGGAGCAACAGAAGATTGATGAGTTGAAATCCCGGCTGCGTGGCTCTGTGATCACTCCCGACGATACGGCCTACGTCGACACCTGCAAGGTCTACAACGGAATGATTCACAAGCGGCCGGCGCTGATTGCCCGCTGTCTGGATACGGCCGACGTCATTGCGGCCGTCCGGTTCGGACGGGAGAGCAACCTGCTGACATCCATCCGCGGAGGTGGGCATAACGCCGGGGGCCTCGGCCTGTGCGACGACGGGTTCGCGATCGATCTCTCTCTCATGCGTTATACACAGGTAGCCCCCGGAGGAAAACGGATACGCGTCGGCGGAGGCGCCACCTGGGCGGATGTCGATCACGCCACATATCCGTTCGGTACGGCCGTACCCTCGGGAACGATTTCCACCACGGGAGTGGGCGGCCTGACGCTGGGCGGAGGGATCGGCCACCTTACCCGCAAGTACGGACTTACCATCGACAATCTGCTCTCGGCGGACATGGTCCTCGCCGATGGCAGCTTCGTGACCGCGAGCGCGAAACAGAATCCCGATCTTTTCTGGGCCATTCGCGGGGGAGGCGGCAACTTCGGCGCCGTGACGTCCTTTGAATTTCGCGCCAGTCCGGCCGGCATCGTTCACGCCGGCCCGATGCTCTGGCCGCTGGAAGAAGCGGAGACCGTCCTGAAGTGGTATCGCGATTTCATCGTCCAGGCGCCCGCGGAACTCGGTGGCTTTTTCGCGTTTCTGACTGTGCCGCCGGCGCCGGTCTTTCCGGCGGAGTTGCACATGAAGAAGATGTGCGGCATTGTCTGGTGCTACTGTGGCGGGCCGCGCAGCGCCACCAAAGCGCTGCAGCCGGCGCGGACGTTTCTCAAGCCGGCGCTGGACCTTGTCGGTCCGATTCCCTTCCCCGCGCTCCAGAGCATGTTTGACGGCCTTTATCCTCCGGGCCTGCAGTGGTATTGGAAGGCCAACTTCATCCAGACGCTCAGCGATGACGCCATCCGGACCAACATTGAATATGCCCACAGCCTGCCCACGATGCATTCCACGATGCACATGTATCCCATCAACGGAGCGGCTGCCACCGTGGGGTCTGAAGACACGGCGTGGAACTACCGCGACGCCAACTGGGCGCAGGTCATCGTCGGCGTCGATCCGGATCCCGGCAAAAAGGACATCCTGCTGAGCTGGGCGCGCCAGTACTGGAACGCGATGCAGCCCTACAGCATGGGCGGCGCTTACGTGAACTTCATGATGGACGAAGGCGCGGAGCCGGTAAAAAACAGCTATCGTTCCAATTACAATCGCCTGGCGGCCGTCAAGGCCCGGTACGATCCCGACAACTTTTTCCGTGTGAATCAGAACATCAAGCCGGAAGGCTAGGAGGACGCTTGCGCCGCTTAAGAATGTTTGTCCTGAGTGCTGTCGCCATTACCGGAATCGGCGTCTTCGGCGCCGCATCGCGGGCGCAGAACAACGCGTCCCCAACGGTCGCGGCCACACTGACAGGCGCGCGCGCCAGCGACGGTTCGTATATCTCCTGGCGTGAGCGCCTGATCGATGATGAAGCGACGGGCGGCGTCGCGATTCGCGGCGGGGACGGCTTGAAGATGGCGGACCTCGACAAGGATGGCTATCTCGACATCGTCTCCGTCCACGAGTCCGACACGGAATACGATGGAGCCCTCGAAGGATACATCCGTATCGCCTTCGGCACGGCGGATCCCAATCGCTGGGTTCTGGCCACGCTCGCCAGCGGATCCGACGCGGCCGCGGCCGAAGACGTGGCCATCGCGGACGTCAATGGCGACGGGTTCCTCGACGTCGTCGGCGCCTGCGAACTGGCCCATCTCATCTACTTTCAAAACCCCGGAACCGAAATCCGGACGCGCAAGTGGGATCGCGTCATCCCGCCCGCGGCCAATAACCGCGGGTCGTTCATCCGCGTGTTTGCCGTCGACCTCGACGGCGACGGTAAACCCGAGATCATCTCACCCAACAAAGGCGCGCAGGGCCCGCGCGCCACCCAGCCGCCAACCGCCATCTCCTGGTACAAAATCAACGGCAATCCGCTGGATGGCAAGAACTGGGTTGAGCACGAGCTCGCGAAGGTTGTCTGGCCGATCAACTCCCAGCCGGTGGACCTCGACAACGACGGCGACATCGACATCCTCGGCGGCTCGGTCGCCGAAACCCGCATCATCTGGTTTGAGAATGTCGGCAGCAAGACCAATCCGGTGTTCCGCGAACGCCCGTTCCGGATCAACGGAACCTCCCTTCGAGCAGACCGGCGGCCCGCCGCCCACCGCAACGACAATCAGCCCCTGGTGAGCGGATTCAACATGGAGTTCGTGGACCTGAGCGGAGACGGGCGGCTCGATATCGTGACGTTCGAGTTTGCCCGGATCGTCGGCCGTTCCGTGGTCTGGCTGGAACAGCCCGCCTCGCCCGATGGAGTCTGGCAGCTGCACGAAATCGGCGATTATGCGCCCGATGAGGTTGTCGGCCTCGTGACCGCCGATATCAATGGCGACGGACGTCTCGATGTCATGACGGGAGGCTACAGCGGTGGCGCGCGCGACAACGACAACGACCGCGCGCTCACCGCCGCTTCGGGCCGCCTGGCGTGGTTTGAGAACCCGGGCGATCCGGCAAAACCGTGGATACGCCACGACATCTCGCGCCGGCGCCGCGGCATGTTTGACCAGTTCGTCGCGCGCGACATGGATGGCGATGGCGACATCGACTTCGTTTCAACCCGGGGAAACAGTTCCATCTACGATGGAGTGTTCTGGTTGGAACAGGTGCGATCCGCCATGCCCATGCCTTCGTTCACGCAGGCGCGCGCAACGGACAGTCCGGAAATTCCGATGCCGGCCGGGCGTTAGGCGCCACCGGTAATCCCGGAGCGCTTGCGAACCTGGATATCCTGAATGAACCAGCGCGGTCTGCCGGGCGCGGCAGACCGATTACACATGTCCGCAATCCTTCGACTGGACTCCCGTTATCATGCAATCCATGTCCCCACTCGATCTGCCGCTCTCGCACATCTGGCAACCCGCAGGGGTGGAGTCGAGACGCCTTCTGGTCGTGCTCCACGGACTGGGTGATTCGGCCTCGGGTTTTCTCTGGCTGCAGGAAGAACTCGGTTTCGAATCCTTGAATCTTCTCCTGCTCAACGCGCCGGACCCGTATTACACCGGCTACAGCTGGTACGACATCGACAATCCCCAGCCCGGCATTGAGCGGTCCCGCGAGATTCTCACAAGAATCTTCGATGAAACCCGGCGCGAGGGTTATGCGTCGGACCACACCTTTCTTCTCGGATTCTCGCAGGGTTGTCTCATGACCCTCGAATTCGGTTCGCGCTACGCCGCCGCCCTGGCCGGATACGTGGGAATCAGCGGCTATGTCCGCAGCCCGGAAGCCATCCTCAATGAGATGAATCCGCTCGTCAACAACGGCGCCTGGCTGGTTACACACGGACTTGACGATGAGTTGCTGCCGGTCCATTTGACCCGCGCCCAGATTCAGAAGTTGAACGCCGCCGGTTT
>DASUFH010000413.1:0-2550 GCA_036274645.1 Terriglobia bacterium | reverse complement strand
CGTGACCGTCGGCGACCGGATGATGACGATTACCGCCTGGGAAAAGCCCGATTCCATGTCCGGACTCATGCGCGGTGGAGAGCACCGCTCGGCGACGGGCCGGTTTTTCGGACCGGAGCTGGCGCGTGGCGGCGCGACCGGAGTGTGGGCGCCGGCGCGGCTGAATCCGCGCTGGGTTCGCTGCCCGGCGTGCAGCCGCATGGCGGACAGCGCGGAAAAATCGTGCGCGTGCGGCGCGGCTCTGCCGGATCCGATCCAGTACTGGTGACATTCTTTGTGCGGGCGCAGTCAACGGTGGGCGATGAGGCCGTAGGTGATGACGAGAATATTTCCGCTGGGCCGCGCCTGAGCGCCCAGGTCCCACTCGTAGCGGACGCGCGCCTGTGAACGGATCGACTTCATCGTCACCGCAACCTCCGGACCGAGACCGTAAACCCGGTCCCGCAATCCGCTGAGCGCCGGCGGCAGGTCGGGGCCGCGATCGGCGCGGACCTGGCGCAGCCAGTAGAACGCCAGGCCGGCTTCCAGCGCGCGATTGAACCGCATGACGCCCAGGCCTCCCTGAACCTGAACGTTGTCACCCCGGGTGATATCGATGTGGCGATTGCGCTGGTTGAGGTTGTAGCTGGCGACCGCCGTAATGAACGCGGAATGGTCCGTGTCCGCAAAGATCGTCCCGCCCGCAGAGAACTCGTGTGTGATCCGCCCGGAGCTGAGCCCGGTTCCACCCGCCAGAATGGATGATCCCGTGGGCAGGAAAAAACCATAGGAAGCGACCACGCTGTAGCGAGGTTTGCGCCATCCGAGCCGGGCGGGCTCAATAAAAATGTCGGCCAGGCCGAAACGATCGACGCCCGCCTCCAATCGCTCCGCGCTGATCCGCAGTCGCGCCAGAGGCGCCGCCGCCGTCATCGAAATCACGGGACCGTCCGGCGACAGTTTGAATGCGTATGAGATACCCGTGGTGTTCGCAAACGCGCGCAGGCGGAACGCGTCGATCGGGAGGACATGGCCAATGCGATCGTGGAGTTCATCCGACCGGTAGGAGACGATGCGATTCACGACATACAGTCCCGGCTCCGGAACCCGTCCGGCATCGAGACCGATCGTCCCCGGCAGTTCGTGCCCGAGATCCTGCGCGTCGAGGACGTTGCCGAAGGGAATCGTCCCGATCGAGAACACCGCTATGAGGACAATTTTTCTGAACCGCATGAAGTATGCCGTCTCAATTGCGCCAGGTGAGAAGTTCAGGTGTCCCATGATGTGCCAGAAACGAACACCGCCGAGCACATCCGGGAACCGGCTGTCCGATCCAGAACGTGATATCCGGCAAGAGACAGAAGAACGCCAGCACGCCGGGGACCAGCCGAGTTTTGACGAGAATTCGGGGACGAAATTCGGCTAACTCGCCCGGGCGGTCGCGCTCAGGGCCTTATGGCGCGGCACCGTGGCCGTAATTGCGGTTCCCCGCGACGGAGCGGACACCACGCGCAGGGTTCCGCCAAGGTTCTTCATTCTCTCGCTCATCCCCGACAGTCCGAGTCCCGGCAACGCCCTGGAGTCCACCACGAAACCGCTTCCCGCATCCGTGATCGAGAGCTGAACATCGGAGTCCGACAGGTTCAACTCCAGATCAACCAAAGCGGCGCCGCTATGGGTCAGCGCGTTGCGGATCGCTTCCTGAGCGACGCGGTAAAGCGATATGGCCACGTCATCGGAAAGGGGCGGGAGTTCGGCGTTGCTCGACATGGTCACGCGCACCGTGTCGCTGGTGGACTGGGCGCACAGGCTCTTCAGCGCGGCAGCCAGGCCCAGTGTCTCCAGCGCGGGCGGGCGAAGCTGATGCGAAATATTCGAAATGCCCAATGACAGGTCCGCGGCCTGCTGCTGCAATTCCTCAAATGGAGGCCGGATCCCTTCGTCGTACCGCAGCGCCAGACGCTTCAACCCCATGGAGAGCGCGGCGGCTCTCTGCGACAGGTCATCGTGCAGTTCCTGGCCAATGCGGAACCGTTCCGCTTCCTGCGCGTGGACGAGCTGGGCGCTCAGTTCCCGCATGCGGTCTTCGGTCTCCTTGCGGTCCGTGATGTCGATGCAGCTCCCGATGTAACCGAGAGGCTCGCCATTGGGGCCGGAGCGAGGGGCGGCGCTTTCGAGAACCCAGCGGTAGACGCGATCTTTGCGCATCAGCCGATATTCCCGGGTGAGGCCGGCTCTCGCCTTCAGCGCCGATGTGTACCGCGCCGCCCAGCGTCCCCGGTCGTCAGGATGGACGCCGGCTGCCCAGCCATCCCCCAGTTCCTCCGGGAGACTTCTGCCGGTGAAATCCAGCCAGGACTTATTGAAGAACGAGCATCGGCCGTCAGGACCGGCCAGCCAGATCATGACCGGCGCGGTGTCCATCATGGAGCGAAAGCGCTCCTCGCTTTCCCGCAGGGATTTCTCGGTCTTGCGCTGGTAGTTCACCAATACCGCCAGGAACATGAATGGAACCGATACGAAAAACAGAAAGAGTTGAATCGCCAGCTGGCTGGCAGAAGGCGTGGCCTG
>DASUFH010000412.1:0-8635 GCA_036274645.1 Terriglobia bacterium | reverse complement strand
GTTCCTGAAATGGAGCCCCAACCTCCGCCGGAACTGAAACCTCCACTTCCACCGAAGCCTCAGAAAAAGAGTACGCCGGCCGCTCCCAGAGGAACGGGTAAACCCGCTCGTAAACGGTAAGAGGAACGTGAATCGAGCGTCGGATTCCCCTCCTGAAAAGACCCCTGAGGGAGGATGGCTGCGCGCAGAAATAAGAGCGCGAAACTACTGCGTCAGATTTTCCTGACGCCTACTCTTCATCCGATAAATCAACATCGCGTTGCGGCGGCGCGAATGGCGCTATGCCTGGCTCGCCAACACCGGACCTACTTCAGGTATGTCGAGGTCCCCGGACTTCAGGGCCGAAGCTCTGTCCCCCTGTGCAGGGGGACCGCCGCGCCTTCGGATCTGGAAAGAATGCTGATTTCTTTGCGCCGAGAGGCGCGAGTATACTCGGGGTCAGCCGTTTTTCATTCCTGAGGAGTCGCTATGAAGACGTTCATCGTGGCCGCGATTCTCGCCATCCAGGGGGCGTCTGTCGCGCCCCAAGTCCCCGGACCGAGGGTTCCGCCTGGAACGATTTCCGGACGAATTCTCTCGACCGACGGATCGCCGGCCATCGAAGTCCGGGTCAGCGCCATGGACGCGGGCGATCCGGACGCGACGACTTTCACCCGAACAGCGATGTCCCTGATGAGCATTGCTCTGACCGACGAGAGCGGGCGGTTTCGCCTGGACGACGTGCCCGCTGGGCGTTACTACGTCAGCGCCGGCAAAACCGATGGGCTGACCTACTTTCCAGGAACGACCAGCGTCGGCGCCGCGACATTCGTCACAATCCGCGGCGGCGAAACGCTGGAGGGAATCGATTTCAGGATGCTCATTCCTCCGCCGGTCAAGGTCAGCGGACGCGTGAACCGCATCAACAACGCGCCGGCGTTGCCATCGCCTGTTTCGCGTGTGCGGCTTGTCGGCCCGCGCGCGATGATGGTTCAGACGGCGCCGGACGGTTCGTTCGAGTTCCCCGACGTTCCCGCTGGTGAATACGATGTTGTCCTTCTGCCTAACGATCCGACGATAGCGCCCGTTCACATTGCTGTGGCCGGAAAGCACATCCGGAATCTGCAACTGGGTATTCCCACCGCTCCGGTCTCCGTCACTGTGAACGTCGAACAGGACGGCCCCCTGCCCCGGTTTGAGCTGCAGGTCACGGAGGTCGCGCTCGCGTCCACTGCCAACGTGGATGATCTCCGCACCACACCCTACGCCGTTACTCCCGATCTGAAGCTGCAGCTTCAGCCGGGTTCCTATCGGCTGACCATCTCCCATCTCCCTCAGGGTTATTCGGTCCGTCATATGAGCGCCGGCGCCGCGAACCTTGTGACGGACCTTTTGAGGATCGGCTCCACCGACCCAATGGGCCTGACGATTGATCTCGGAGTCACTTCGCCACCGCCCTGGACAACGGTGACCGGGCGCATAACGTCGAAGAACGGAGCGCCTCCGGCGGTGACAGCAGTCCGTTTGACGGGACCCTCCCTGGTGACGCCGGTGTCGGCGCCGGTTTCCGCCGATGGCTCCTTTGAATTCGACAGGATTCCCGCTGGCGAATATCAGGCGCGGGTCTCTCCAACAGGCGGATATTTTCCCAGGACCGTGAACGTGGACCTTACCGGTCCAGTCCACATCGACATCGCTCCACCCACCGCGAAAGAGATCGTGGGCGATTTTGTGAAGATCGAACCTGGCGAGTTCATGATGGGCTGTTCCGCCGGCGACAACGACTGCCTGCCGGAAGAGCGGCCTTCGCACAAGGTCCGCATCACGCGGTCTTTCGAAATTGGCCGATTTGAAGTGACGCAACTGCAATGGCAGACCGTCATGGGCGCCAATCCGAGCCAGTTCATCGGCGAAGATCGGCCGGTGGAGGGAGTGAACGATTGGAAGATGGTGGAGAGCTTCATCGAGAAGCTCAACGCCTTGAGCGATGGGTACCGCTACCGCGTTCCCACCGAGGCCGAGTGGGAATATGCCGCGCGCGCCGGGAGCACAACAGCGTTTGCGGCGCCACCGGCAACAATGGCATGGAACATTGCGACGCTCGCCCAGAGCGGCGTGGCTTCCGCAACGCTGAATCTCGCTCAGCGTGTCAGCTCCGGACTGACCAGTCCCGTTGGCAGCCTTCAACCCAACGCCTGGGGACTCTACGACATGCAAGGTAACGTCTGGGAGTGGACAGCGGACTGGTATGACGGGAACTACTTCGCGGTGAGCCCGGAAGCTGATCCCCAGGGGCCGGAGAGCGGCCCAGTGCGGGTCATGAAGGGGGGCTCCGCAAACGTGGCGGCGCCGCTGGTCCGGGTGTCCGTCCGCGGAAATCAGGCGCCCATCAACCAGACGTACTTTTTTGGTTTGCGACTGGTTCGAACCCCCCGTGCGGACACTGAACGATAGATTCAGAAGGATCCGCCGAAGCCACAAAAAGGGCCGCCTTTCGGCGGCCCTTTCCTTCTTCGAAGAAAAGGCGGAAGAGCCGTTCCAACCGGAGCAGTGATAGTATTTTCGCCTTTCAACCGGGCGGACCATGCTAAGCATACTTCTTCTGATTGCGCGACTCGTTCTTCCGTTGCCGCCGGCGGCTATCCAGGCTAAATCCGGATCGATTTCCGGCGTCATTCGCCAGACCAACGGGGAACCGGCGAGAGGGGTGCGCGTCATGGCAGTCGAGGCATCGCCGGCCGGGGCGGCAACGGCAACCGGAACGGTGATTCTCAGCAGCCTTACGGAGACGAACCTGGAGGGGCGTTATCGGCTCCAGGACGTTCCTCCGGGTGAGGCCCTCGTCCCAGGGGAAACACTCTAGACCGGCGATTCGGGGGCGGTGACGATCACGCGAAAGGTCGAGAAATCCCTCGGGAGCGGCGCCCATAAACCTATGGTCCTTTCCCGCGTGACACCACGCTACACTGCCCACAAGTCTCGGGAAGGAGTAAGGACATGAAACGGGTAAGAGGAATTCCAGTTTTCGTCACCCTCGGCTTTGTCGTGTTGGGAATTTCCGACGCGCGGGCACAGCAAGTGGCGCAATCCTCCACCGTGAGCCAGTCGATCAAGGCTATCGGCTATGAGGTTGGTGGCGGCGCGACGAAAGTCGGCTTCAAAGGCACAAAACTTATGGCCGGGGCGAGTGGGGAAGCCAAAGTCGAACCCGAGAAAGGCGCCACGAAAATTGAGGTGGCCGTTAGAGGTCTCGCCCGACCCGAAAGAATGGGCAGTGAGTTTCTCACGTATGTGTTGTGGGCCGTCTCGCCGGAGGGCCGCACGAGCAACCTCGGCGAAATTCAGATCAACAATTCTGGCGCGGGGAAAGTACAGGCGGTCAGTCCGTTGCAAGTCTTCTCGTTGATCGTGACCGCGGAGCCTTACTTTTCTGTCCGTCAACCCAGTGAAATGGTGGCGCTGGAGAACGAGGTGCGGCAGGACACGGTGGGAACGATCTTCGTGGTTCGGGAATATCAGCTGATGAAGCGTGGTCAGTACGAGAAGTTGGGGAACCCGCTCGCGCTGTCGCCCGATCTCAAGAAAGTTCCACTGGAGATGTACCAGGCGCGAAATGCGGTGGAGATTGCCAGGTCACGCTCTGCGGACAAATATGCGGCCGATATTTTCGTTAAGGCTCAGTCCAGTTTAATGGCCGCCGAAAACGCCCTTGCGAAAAAGGCGGACAAGAAAATGATCATTTCGACGGCCCGCCAGGTAGTGCAGTTTGCGGAAGACGCGCGGGCGCTGGCTGTGGAACGGCAGGAAGAGGAGCGGATCGCCAGTGAACGCGCGGCAGCGGCGGCAAAAGCAAAGGCGGACGCGGAAGCCAAAGCTGCGGCAGAGGCGGCAGAAGCCCGGCGAGCCGCAGAGGCCGAAGCCAGACGGCAGGCCGAACTGGCGGCAGCGCGTGAAGCCCTGATCCGGGCTGAAGCCGAAACCGCAAGAGCTCGAGCGGCGGCAGAAGCCGCAGAAGCCCGGCGGATAGCGGACGCGGAAGCCGCTCGTCAGGCGGCGGAGGCTGCGGCGCGCGAAGCCCAGATCCGAGCAGAAGCCGCAGAAGCCCGGCGGATAGCGGACGCGGAAGCCGCTCGTCAGGCGGCAGAGGCCGCGGCGCGCGAAGCCCAGATCAAGGCTGCAGCCGAAGCGGAACGTGTTCGCGTGGAAGCCGAAGCGGCGGAAGCCAAACGGATCGCGGACGCGGAAGCCCGGCGAATCAAAGCGGAGGCGGAAGCGGCCAGGCTTCGAGCAGATGCTGAAGCAAAAGCGCTAAGGGACAAGGAGGAAGCCGCCAGGCAGGCCACCGCGGAAGCCGAGCGGTTAAGAGTCCAGGCGGAAATAGAGAAGGCGGAACTCCGCGAAAAGCTCCTGCAGCAATTCACCGCCGTCCTCGAAACAAAGGACACCGATCGGGGACTGGTGGTGAATGTGTCGGACGTGCTGTTTGACACCGGACAATTTGCGTTGCGCCCGATTGCGCGCGAAAAACTGGCTCGAGTCGCCGGAATCGTCATCAACTACCCCGGGCTTCTTCTCGCGGCGGAAGGCCATACGGATAACGTCGGATCCCAGGAAGTGAATCAGAGACTCTCCGAGAGACGCGCTCAGTCCGTGACGGATTTCCTGATATCGCAGGGTGTTCCCGCAGCCTCAATCACATCGCTGGGACTGGCTTTCAGCATGCCTGTCGCTTCGAACGACACACCGGCGGGACGCCAGCAGAACAGGCGCGTCGAATTGATCATTTCCGGTGAAGTTATCGGCGTCAAGGTCGGGGCCCCCAGAATTCAGCCGTAACGGTACGGCACAAGCCGGCGCCGGCTTTCCGATTCTTAGAGCGCGTAGCTGCAGTCCGAACGCGCTCCGAACTCCGGCGCTTCGTCGACAGCACGTAGCGCGGCGAGCGCTCTTAGAGCCGGGCAACTACCCGGGCCAGCTCACATTCGACTGGTATAACGAACCCAGATATCAGGACGACCATAACAAGCCAGAGCCCTGATCCCAACATTCGCTAAAAATACTTCAAGTCGAAATTGCTGACCGCCTGATGGGCTTCCTGGAGCGGAACAATACGCGAAAGGCCCCGTCGCCCCTCAAACGCGACGCATACGGTGTATTCGCCCGCGGGCAGGCCGGTATAGGAGTATGTTCCGTTCTTACCGGTCCTGAGGCTGGTGAAGGCGAGACCCTGTGCTCTGGATTCGATAATCAACTGAACGCCCTGCGCAGGCATGCCGGCCGGGTCAAATACCGTGCCCTCCAGGGTAGCGAACGGGTGGCGGCGGATATCCAGGAGGCACTCGTCACACTCGATCAGGCCCCTGTCCTCAAAAGGAAGGTTCTTTCCCAGTCGAACGTTCATGGGCATGGTCGGACACATGCCGGATTGCTCGGCGGTCACCGGTGGAGCGCCCGGAGTCTGCGCGAGCGCGATGGCCGCCACGGCAACCGTGACGCCGAGGGTCAGCGCGCTGAGCGACCATTTGGAACCGTTGATGGATCGAGGCATTTGATTTATGGATCGACCGGCTGAAGTATACGCCAGAACTGGAGCGGGCCCGCACACCTGCCAGAGATGCGATCGCGCGGATATCCCGTTCCAGAAAAGTCTATCTGGTCCGCGCGGCCGGGCCGCTTGAGCGAGTATAGCCGCACGTTATGACGGCCGAATGGCGCGATCTCCGGCGGTGGTTATCTCAACGGCGCGGTCGTCCGGTCGCAGGTTGGCAGCCGCCGGCCGCCGGTCAATTCGAGGCCTCTTTCATTGGTCGGCGAATCGCCCACACGCGTCGTGGCGCGCGCCGAGATCGCTGCGATGCCTGTCTTCTCAATTGGGACGACCTCCCGGGGATCGCTCACGCCGTTCTGATTACGATCGAACCACACGGCCAGTCCCCGCAGTTCGTTCCCGCGGAGTTCGCCGTCACGATTGTCAATGAGCGCGTCGAGGGCCCGGTAGCCATCCGGCCAGAACATGCGGAAGCTCACAGCCCCGAACAGCTGATGGCCCGAGTTGATCGGGCAGAAAGAGACTGCTTGCGGCGCTACGACCGGTTCCGGGCGCGCATCCAGGCAATCGCGGACATGCCTGACAATACCGTCGATCTCCTGTTCCGGCTCCAGCGCCAGAACAGCGGCAAGATCGCGCAACGCGCGCGGGAAAAGGAATTCGCCGGACTGACGGACGCGCGCCGGTGAGGCGCTGGTTTTCGCGTCCCCGGCAGTTTTTACATCCTTAACCTGGATTTTTCATCGGCTTAACCATCCAATGCCTCCTGGCAGGTAGAGTCTCGTTCGGGAGGACTCCAAGAGATGGCCTTTTCGACGAAACACCCCACCATGGTCTGGGCCGCGCTCGGCGCCGCGCGTTATGCGGATTGCCGCCGGACACTGGCCTCGGCCGCCAGTGGACAAACGAACGACCTCGGCGAGTTCCGGCTCTACTGGCTTCCACCCGGCGGGTATCTCGTTGCGGTGTCGCCCCGTGGCGCCCCGGCGGGCTCAGGCGAACCTCAGGCGCCGCAGGGGGAGGGGCGCCTCATGACCGTTGCTGTCGCCGGAAGCGGTCCGGCGGCGATCGAGTCGTTCCAGATGATCGGCGCCGGGGTGGACGCCTCCGCCATCTTCTATCCAGGCGTTTCCAATCCCGCCGACGCGGAAACGGTTTACGTCGGTGTGGCGGCCGAAGTCCAGCGCATCGACGTTCACCTCCGCCCACAGCAGACCGTGACCGTCAGTGGGCGCGTCGTCGCTCCATTCTCACTCGCGCCGGCAGGCGTTCAGCGCCGCATCCTTCAGCAGGATTCCAGAACACCGGAGCCGGACAACGCCGGCGCGCCGGAATTGCCGGCGCTGCCGAATGTTCAGAACAACACTCAGAGGAATACGCAGGGCGCGGCCGCCATCGGATCCGGCGCGGCGCTGGCTGGATCACGGCTCGCACTCGGCGGAGGTCCACCGATCGAGTTGACCCTGAACCGGACCGGAATCGCGCCGGCCGGACCGCTTGGCCGCAACACCGCTCCGGTCCGTCCCGATGGGACGTTCCAGTTCGACTGGGTAACGGCCGGTTCTTACAGTCTCGTGGCCATCGCGAAGGATCCGGACGGCAAGCAGCACACGGCCCAGATCGCTTCACCCCTGACCCCGCCTGATGGGCTTTGCGCATGAAGGCGAGGCGCATTGGACGGCGCTACTCTTGCTATCCAAAAGGATCAACAACCCTTATACCGGGAAGTTTGAAGTCCGCGACGTTTCGAGTTGCGATCGTCAGCCCGTGCACGGCCGCCGTCGCCGCGATGATGCCATCGACGGCAGGCAGGGTCCGAATCGCCATGAGCCGGCCCCACCGTTCTGCGATTTCCTCGGACACCGGCAGAATTTCCTCGGCGTAATCCGCCTGCAACTGCGCAAGCCATCGCTCGAACGCCGGGCATTGGCTCGGCGACTTCGTTCTCAACAGTTCGATACCTTTGCGAATCTCGCCCAGCGCCAGCACGCTGATGAAGTGCCGGTCCTTGAGCGTGGTGGCCGCCCAGGCCAGAACCCGCGCGTCGGCGCGCCGGCCCTTACGGAGTTCAGACAGAACATTGGTGTCGAGAAGCCACGCCATCAGAATTTCAGATCCCGGCGGGTTTCAACCCGACGGTTCCGTTCAATCTCAAGCTCAACACCCGGATGAACCACCGACTCGTCCGACAGCAGGAACTCCATAAGCGATGGCTTCTTGCCGACCGGTTTGCTCAACGCATGCTTGAGGATAAGACGATGCTCCTCCTCGACGGAAACGCCATGCGCCGAAGCTCGGCGTTTCAGCTTGCGGACAAGAGCGTCATCGATGTTTCTGACCAGAAGTTGCGCCATGGGACGATTGTGATAGCAATGCTATCAACAGTCAAGCGGGACCGTTTCACCTGGCGGAAGCTAAGTTGTTCTACGGCTGGCTAGAGCACGGGAAGTTCAACCGAAGGGCCGGATCGGCTCATCACCGTCCCAATCGACCGTGGCTTTCCAGAACTTCGTGAACATTTCATCCATGCCGCTGGTGGCCGGAATCAACTCGATGAAGCCGGGTTCACGCGTTTCGTCATTCAAGTAGTACACGGATCCTCCGCTCGGGACCGGCGTTTCAAACGCTACCGAATAGCCTCGTTTTTCAAAGGCAGCGCGTTCCATGAGCACATCGGCAAACGCGATTCCCAGATGGTGGAATCCGTAGCCGCGGCGGTCGATCGTTTCCTTGTACACGGACGGACGGTTATCTTTGGGCTGAATCAGCTCGATGTTCATGTGCCCAGAGAATGACATGGCGAGTTTGATGTCGGCCGACGTGGGCTCTCCGCGATAGCGCTGCTCCGGCCCGGTGAAGCTTTCGAGCAAGAACCATGGTCCGACCCGGCAGTTGTGCATCCACCAGTGCATCGCGTCATTGATGTCCTTCACGACGTAAGCCATCTGCATGACTTCGCCGATTTTCTGGTCGAGTAGGCAGGGTGCTTTCGTACTGATTGCCGCCCTGCCCCTCCCAGAACCGGACAAGCGGATTTCCCAGCATCCGGCTCTTCAGCAAGGATTCGGGCCGACTCGGTGAAATGGATCGAGAGACCGCCGGATACGA
>DASUFH010000411.1:0-33628 GCA_036274645.1 Terriglobia bacterium | reverse complement strand
GCCTGTGAGAGCGCGGATGCGGCCCATCCCGTCGCCATGGTGGAAATCCACTGATCATGGCCGTAGGGGAATCCACTTTCGAAATAGATCTGAAACTTCGTTGCCCGGCTCGTCACATGCCACGAACCATCGGCCGCCTGGGTTCCGAGAAGGAACCGGACGCCATTTCGGTAGACGTCGTCACCAGGCCGAACGACTCCAGCGCTGGCGAGCGCCCATAGCGTCATACCGGTGGCATAGGCGTCGCTCGAAAACCCATCGCGCTGGGCGAATCCTCCGTCGGGCCGTTGCCTGGCGAGAAGGGGCTCGGCCAGTTTACGCAGTTCGGACGCCGTGGCGCCGGCGGCCGCGACTCCGGCCAGGCGCATATCAAAATCTTCGGTGGTCACCGGAGTGGCGTGGAGCAGCCATTGTTTGGCGCGATCGATCCGTTCCTTCATCTCCGCCGCCCGTCCGGGAGTTCCGTAGGTCTTCAGGGCTCGGATGGCCATCGCGGTGCGGGAGAAATCGTTGTCCTGGAGGGGCGAGCGCGCGTATCCGGGCAGATGCCATCCTCCGTCACCGCCCTGGTAGGCGGCGAGGTTTGCGGCCAGGATATCGGTCTTCGTATCCGGCGCGTATCCGCTGCGGATGAGCGCTTCCGCCAGATACAGGTTGTTGTCGGCGCCACCCAGCGGCGCTGCCCCCTCGAGTTGATCGGCCTTGAGTCCTGCAGTGATCTGCGCCCATCGTTCAATGGCCGCCGGTTCGTCGATGGTGATTCCTTTTCCGCGGGCGGCCCCGACCGCAAAGGCGGCGGGGGGCTGTTCGTGGCACGAGAAGCAGGCGCCCCTGCTGTAGAACTGCGTTGTCGTTCGCTCCAGGAGTGAAACGCTGCGTTGAACCGCGGTCCGGATGTCCGGCGGCTCCTTGGACAGTGAAATGTTCGTGGGTGCTGCCTTTGCCGTTGTTCCTGCCGCGCGGACCACGGCCGGATCGCCAAACCTCGACACCCAGTCCGGCAGGGTCTCGCCGGCGCGGGTTTTCGGTTCCCGGTCGGCGTTGTGCTTGAGCAGCAACCGTACGATTTCAGGATTGGCATGATCGTTGGCCGCGGCGAGCATCAGGGGGGTAAAACCCCGGTAGTCCTGAACGCTGACGTTCGCGCCGGCGCTGATCAGGGTTTCGAGAATATCGGGCGGGCCGAACGGAGCGGCCATCAGCAGGGGGGTCCAGCCACCGAATTCCACGATCCCGGTTTGAATCCGCGGCAGGTTCTGTGTCTTTGAAACCGCGTTGACGTTGGCGCCCTTTGCCAGCAGGAGTTTCACGGCTTCCAGGTTCCGGTTGCCGGAAGCATTGATCAGCGGCGTCAGGCCAATGAACGTATCGGCGGTGTTGACGTCGGCTCCGGCGTCGAGCAGCAGTCGGACTGTACCCGTATCGTTGCCGAACGTCGCGGCGTTCAGCGGAGTGACCTTCCGCTGGTCCATGACGTCCACCTTCGCGCCGCCGGCCAGCAGCATTCGCACGACTTCCGCCGACGGATTGGCGAACGAAGCGATGATCAGAGCCGTGCGTCCACTGCGCGCCGTCACGTTCACATCGGCGCCGTGATCCAGCAGGAGACGAACCTTCTTCGGGTCCGTGCCCGACCACATCAGCGCCGTGGCGCCCAGCGCATTTTTCGCGTTAACGTCGGCCTGCTGGTCGATGAGCGTCTTCATGGCGTCGACCGACCCGATTTCGGCGGCAACCATCAGCGGCGTGACGCCGTCCGGACCTGCCGCGTTGGCGCCGGCGCCTTCAACCAATAGCGCCTTGATCTGCCGCAGGTCGTTGGCGCGGATCGCCGAATACAGCTTGTCCTGGGGCTCTGCCCCGCGCGCGGCAAGGCCGGCCATTGAGAGCGCGGCGCACACGGCAACGATCTGGATACGCATAAAGGTTTCTCCTCGAATGGCGCGTTGGCGCAGACGCACGATACCACCTCTCTCGTGGAATTCGGTCCCCGTTTGCTTGGCAGGGGCGGTCTATGACCGCCCCCCTGTCCCCCCGTTGTCCGTTGTGCGCTGGCTGTTGTCCGCTGTGTAATGAACCTGGCTGAACTGCCCAATGACCCACCGGCTAATGGGTCAATGGATCAGTGGGCCAGCGGGCCATCGGGCCATCGGGCAGTTTAGCCAGGTTCATTACACAGCGGACAACAGCCAGCGCACAACGGACAACGGGGGGACGCAAATGGGGCGTCCCCGCCTCATATAGACCGCCCCTACAGGCGGCCGGGGACCTTGAATCCCTTCAAATTCTCCCGGCGCCGATATATACTCCGGCCGTTTGAATCCCGGAAAATGCCCCGCGCTGTCAGACACTTGCGTGGGAATCCCTGGTGGAGGGTCGATGCGTCAGCGGCGTTTCGTCTTGGCGTCAGCTATTGGGCTTGGACTGGCCCTGTGCGCCCTTGCGCCAACCGCAAGCCCGCAGACGTCCCCTGCCGCGCCCACGGTCGAAGCCGCGGCGCGTTACCGGGCCACCCTCAATCAGTACTGCGTGACCTGCCACAATGACCGGCTGAAGACAGGCGGCCTCACGCTCGATTCCCTGGATCTAAGCCACGTCGCGGCGAATCCCGATATATGGGAAAAAGTCATCCGCAAACTGCGCGCGGGGATGATGCCGCCGCAGGGCAAGCCGCGGCCTGCCGCAAGCGTGTCCCATGAGTTTGTCTCCTGGCTCGAGACGTCTCTGGATCGCGCGGCCGCGGGCCACCCCGATCCCGGACGCCCGCTGCTGCGACGCTTGAATCGCGCCGAATACGCAAACGCAATCCGGGACCTGCTCGATCTGGAAGTGGACGAAACGGCGCTCCTGCCTCCGGACGATTCGGGCTATGGGTTCGACAACAACGCGGATGTCCTGACGGTATCCCCCGCGTTGCTCGAACGCTATATGTCGGCCGCCGGAAAAATCAGCGCGCTGGCGGTCGGCGATCCGGAGACGACGCCATCCAGTCGCGTATTCCGCATTCGACAGGATGCCTCTCAGGACCGTCATATCGAGGGGCTTCCACTCGGAACTATCGGCGGCGGCGTGGCGCGCATGACGCTGCCGCTCGATGGCGAATATGTCATCCAGGTGAAGTATTTCCGCACGAACCTCGGCGCCATGCGTGGTCTCGAGTATGCGCACAATATGGAAATCAGTGTCGACGGGGAGCGCGTTCATCTGGCCTCGTTTGGCGGCGACGAGGATTTCAGGGCCGCCCTCGTCAATCCCACTATGGCGGCGGATTCCGCCGAAGCGCGGTCGGAGGCGCGGGTGAAGATCCCCGCCGGCCCACACGATATTGCCGTGGCATTCCTGCAGGAGTCCGGCGTCAACACCATCCGGCTGCAACCGTTCATCCGCAGTTCCAACGACACGCTCGATCCCACCGGGCACGCACACGTCGACCGCTTTATGGTGACTGGCCCGTTCAATCCCACCGGTTCCGGCGACACCCCCAGTCGCCGGCGCATCTTCCAGTGCCGTCCGGCAAGCAACTCCAGCGCCGATGAAGAATCGTGCGCGCTCCGGATCATCGAAACGCTGGTCCGGCGCGGCTACCGCGGGACGGGTAGCCGCGTAGACGTGGACCGGCTCATGGAGTTCTACCGCGCAGGCCGGGAGGGCAAGACGTTTGAGGCCGGAGTCCAACTGGCGCTCGAACGATTGCTGTCCAGTCCCAAATTCGTGTTCCGGGGCGAGCCGGATCCGCCGGACGCGCGCGCCGCGGTTCCTTATCGGGTAAACGACGCCGAACTGGCTTCGCGACTTTCATTCTTCCTCTGGAGCAGCATTCCCGACGACACGCTCCTGGATCTGGCCGGGCGCGGCAAACTCAGCGATCCCGCCGTGCTTGAGAGGGAAGTCCGCCGCATGCTGGCCGACCCCAAAGCCGGCGCGTTGACGGAAAATTTTGCGGGGCAGTGGTTGTATCTGCGCAACCTCAAGAACCAGGTGCCGAACTCGCTGGAGTTTCCGGATTTTGACGACAACCTGCGTCAGGCCCTGCGTCGGGAAACGGAACTGTTCTTCTCGAGCATCGTCAGTGAAGACCGGGACGTCGTCGATCTGATGACCGCGGATTACACGTTCCTGAACGAGCGACTGGCCAGACACTACGGCATTCCCAACATCTACGGAAGTCACTTCCGCCGCGTCATTCTGACCGACGACGCGCGCAAAGGACTGCTCGGCAAAGGCGCGGTATTGATGGTGACGTCGCATACCGATCGCACGTCGCCGGTCGTCCGGGGCAAATGGATCTTCGAAAACCTGCTCGGCGCTCCCGTGCCGCCTCCACCGGCCAATGTTCCGCCCCTGAACGAAAGCGCGGATCGCAACGGTAAGACACTGACGATGCGCGAACGCATGGAAGAGCACCGTCAGAACCCCGTTTGTGCGAGCTGCCATGGCATCATGGATCCGTTGGGTTTTGCGTTGGAAAATTTCGACGCAGTCGGCGCCTGGAGAACCCGCGAGTCGCGTGTCCCCATCGATGCGCGCGGCCAGTTGATGGACGGCACAAGGATCGATGGCGTCGTAACGTTGCGCGAGGCGTTGATTCGCGAGCCCGCCACGTTCGTCGCCACCTTGACTGAGAAGTTGATGATTTACGCGCTGGGGCGCGGTCTTCAGCCGTCCGATATGCCGACGATCCGCGGCATTGTTCGCGAGTCGGCCGGCCAGGATTATCGTTTTTCATCGATTGTCATGGGTATCGTGAAGAGCCCGGAGTTTCAGATGCGGGTGAAGGCCCGGTAAACAGCGTTCCCTACCGAGGAGGAATTGGCGTCATGATCATTTCTAAAAAGCACCTGTCCCGCCGAACGATGTTGAAGGGTATGGGCGCCGCGATGGCGCTGCCGCTGCTCGAATCGATGTCCCCGGCGATGACCTCCATGGCCGCCGCCGCCGCCAACCCGCAGCGCCGGTTCGGCGTCGTGTTCGTGCCGCTGGGCGAGCGTCCGGGCTACTGGACGCCGAAGACCGTCGGCGAGAACTTCGAGTTCGCGCCGATCATGCAGCCGCTGGAAGGGTTCCGTAATCACATGACGGTGATTTCAGAACTGTGCAATCCGCTCGACGGACACGCCGTCAGTGTGGGCGCATGGCTGACCGGTACCGTTCCCAAACGGACCATTGCGGAAGATGTTCACGCGGGCGTCTCCATCGATCAGGTGGTTGCGGGAAAGATCGGACAGGATACCGTGCTGCCCTCCCTGGAGGTCGCCACCGAAGACTTCAGCGGATACATCGGCGGATGCGACACGCAGTACTCCTGCGCTTACTCCAATACGCTCTCCTGGCGGAATCCGACCACACCTCTCCCCATGGAACTTGACCCAAGGACCGTGTTCGAACGGATGTTTGGCCGCGCCGGCACAAGCGCGCAGCGGCGGGCGCGGCTCGGGACGGACCGGAGCATTCTCGATTCGGTGAAAGAGGACCTGGCGGATCTGGGACGGGAACTGGGCCCGACGGACCGCACTCGCCTGGATCAATATCTCGACAATGTGCGGGAGATCGAGAGGCGCATTCAGCGCGCCGAGAAACAGGAAACCGGGAATCTGAAGGTGCCCGACGCGCCGGTCGGCGTTCCGGATTCGTTTGAAGAGCATGTGGCGCTGCATTTCGATCTGCTGGCGCTGGCGTACGAAGCCGATATCACCCGCGTGTTTACGTTCATGATGAGCCGGGACGCGACCCAGCGTGTGTATCCCGAAATCGGCATCACGGAGCCGCACCACTCCATGTCCCACCACGGCGGCAACAACGAGAAGGTTGCCAACCTCGTGAAGCTCAATACCTATCACGTGTCATTGTTCGCGAAGTTCGCCGAACGGCTTCGCTCGACACCTGACGGCGACGGGTCGTTGCTCGATCATGCGTTCATTCTGTTCGGCAGCGGCATGAGCGAAAGCAACAACCACTCCCGGTTGGACATTCCGACGCTGCTGCTGGGCGGCGGCGCCGGCCTGCTCAAAGGCAACCGCCACATCAAGGCCGCAGCGCAAACGCCGTTCGCCAATTTCCTTGTCGACGTCGCCAACAAGTTCGGCGCCGAGACCGACAAGTACGGGATCAGCACCGGAAGGTTGGAAGTCTAGTGCTACGTAGGAAGCGAAGAGCCTCCTTCCTCACGCGCGCGGCGTTGGGCGTGGCGTTGGCATGTTCCCTGGTTGCGCAGGCCGCCGATACCGGCAAGCGTCTGGTCGATGCGGCCAGGAGCGGATCCGTCGAAGCGGTTCGCGCTCTCCTGAAGGATGGCGCAGACGTCAACGGAATGATCGCGGACGGGACCACCGCGCTGCACTGGGCGGTCCGGTCCGATAATCTGGAAATCGTCAACACGCTTCTGGCCGCAGGCGCGAACGCGCGCGCGGCCGACCGCTACGGCATCACGCCGCTGGCGCTGGCGGCCGAAAACGGCAGTCTCTCTGCCGTGAAAACGCTGCTGGCGGCGGGCGCGGACGCCCGGGCGGTTCTGCCGGACGGCGAAACGGTGTTGATGACGGCCGCGCGTACCGGTTCCCCGGAAGTGATCAGGGCGCTCGTTGCCGCCGGCGCCGATCCGAACGCGCGCGAAAAACAGTTCGGTGAGACCGCGATCATGTGGGCTGCGGCAGAGAACAATGCCGCGGCGATCCGGGCTCTCGCCGAAGTTGGCGCGGACAAAAACGCGAAATCGAGTCTGCTGCAGTTTCCGGAGTTCAAGTTTCTGACTTCCGGAATGGTGACGACGACCCTTCCACGCGGTGGCTGGACTCCGCTGATGTACGCCGCGCGCCAGGGCGCGATCGACGCGGCCATCGCGCTGGCTGAAGTAAAGGCCGATCTGAACGCGACCGATCCGGATGGCGCGACCGCAACCGTGCTTGCGATCATCAATGCGCATTTCGACCTGGCCGCCGCGCTCGCCGAACGGGGCGCCGACCTGAACATTCCGGATTCGACGGGAATGACCGCAGTCTACGCCGCGGTCGACATGCATACGCTCGGTCCAATGCTGAGCCGGCCGGGACCGAAGATCCTGGACGACCTCGATGCGGTCGAACTGGTGAAGGTCCTGATGAAGAATGGCGCCAATGCGGATGCGCGGCTGAAGCGTCCGATTCTCGGGCGGCATCACGATTCGGGCGACGCCCAGATGGGGGAGGGAACCACGCCGCTGGTACGCGCGTTCAAGAATTTCGATCTCCCCATGATCCGGGCGCTGATCGAGAGTGGCGCGGACGCCACGCTGACGACGCGTGATTATTCGACGACGGTCATGACGGCTCTTTCCGGAGGCGGCGGCCGCGGGGCCGCCCCACCGCCCGAGGAGACCGTGGTGGATCTCGTGAAACTTTTTCTCGATCATGGTGTGGATGTGGACGCCTTCAATCAGAACGGGCAAACCGCCCTGCACATTGCCGCGGGGCGCGGCGCCAATGACGTAATACGGCTCCTGGCCGAACGAGGCGCGACGCTCGACCTGAAAGACAAGCAGGGTCGCACCCCGCTCGATATCGCGACCGGCGCGCCCGGCGCCGTGGGCGCCGGCGCCCCGGGACGTGGCGCCGCGCGAGGCGCTCCACGGGGCGCTCCGGGAGCCGCGCGAGGTATTCCTGCCGCTCCGCGCGGCGGTCCGGGACCAGGGGGCCCACGCGGGGCCGGAGGCGGAGCCTCCAACGCGTCCACCGCAGCCTTGCTGCGGCAACTCATTGCCGAGCGGGCAGCCGCGAAGCCGTAGCCATCGGGAGTTTGGAAATGGGGAAACGAGCGCTGATAGCGACCTTCCTGACGACGGCATTCGTCGTCCTGGCCGCCGGCGCGCAAAACGCCGACGAGAAGATCTGGGGCGGGGTCTACACCGCAGCGCAGGCCGAACGCGGGAAGGCGCAGTTTGCGATCAGTTGCGAACGCTGTCATGGCGCCGACCTGGGCGGGGCGCCCGCGACAACCTCCGGGGCTGCGCCCTCTCTGAAGGGCGCGCGATTCACGAATTCCTGGGACAACAAGACCGTGTACGACCTGTACACCAAGATCCGCGACACGATGCCGCCCAATTTCGGCACGACTCTTACGGACGAGAACAAACTCGATGTCGTCGCTTTTCTCCTGGAATCGAACAGTTACCCGGCCGGATCGGAAGAACTGAAAATCGACTCGGAATTGCTCGATGGCATTACGTTCCTACGCAAAGGGGCGCCGCGTCCAACCAACATCCCGAATTTTTCCGTTGTTCAGGTGGTCGGGTGTCTGGCTCAAGGACCGGGTCAGACCTGGGTGCTGAATCACTCCAGCGCTCCCGCGCCTTCCCGGGATCAGCCTTCAACGGCGGCGCAGTTGAAAGCCGCCACCTCGCAACCGCTGGGTGATGAGACGTTTCGGCTCGTCAGCGTTTCGCGGTTCAAACCGGACCTTCACAACGGGCAGAAGGTCGAAGCCAAGGGCCTGCTCTACCGTGAGGGCGCGGAGAATCGCATCAACGTGACTGTCATGGAGTCCGTCGCTCCCGCCTGCGCCGTTCAGTGATCCCCTGCCGCGCTGTAGGGGTCGTCTATGACCGCCCATGTTTCGGGGTGGGTCCATTTCGAAACGCGGGCGGTCATAGACGTCATAGATCGCCCCTACAGGGAGACCACAACGTAGTTGTGGCGGAATTGCCCCGGCATGACCTGGGCCGCATTGGGCCCGCCGGAGGCGGGCCAGGACGATAGCCAGGGGTTGAGTGAGCGAAGCGAACGCAACCCCTGGGTAATCGTGTCCCCTCGGAGCCGGCGCCCCGCAGGGGCGCCAGGATGCAATTGGGACAGCTGTGACAGGCAGACGGGTCGAGTCCAGTGGGCGCCCTCAAAAAAACTGTCTTCTTACCTGTCGATTCCGGCATTCTCCATTCGACTAACGGATGGAGGATTGACTCATGACACAGCCGATTGCGCCCGAGGGCGCGAACACCTGGATTCTGGGAACCCGCAAAGGCGCGTGGGCGCTGCGCTCCAATAACAGCGGGGCCTGGCAGTTGGGCGAACCGTGGTTCTTCGGCGCCCAGGCCCACCACATTGTCCAGGATCCCCGCGGCGCCGGAACGATGCTGGCCGCGGTTCGTACCGGACACCTGGGCCCGACGGTTTACCGATCCACCGATGGAGGGCGGACATGGAAGGAGTCGGAGCGGCCGCCCCGCTTCCGCGCGAAGGAAGAGTATGAGAACTCCCCTCTCAGCGCCGAGGACGGGCGCCGCCAGGGACTGACGCTCGATCACGTCTTCTTCCTCGCGCCCGGCCACGCCAGCCAGCCGGGGGTGTGGTTTGCGGGTTCCAGCCCGATCGGACTCTTCAAGAGTGTCGATGACGGAGTGACCTGGGACGGCGTTGCCGGATTCAACGACAACCCGGACCTTGCCAAGTGGTGCTACAACTTCGCTCCCGGCACACCCGACGGCCCGAAATGTCATTCGGTCCAGATTGATCCGGCCAATCCCAACCGCCTCCTCGTGGGTCTTTCCGGCGGCGGCCTGTGTCTATCCGACGATCTGGGCGCGCGGTGGCGTCCGGTGAACAGCGGCGTTGCGATGGATTTTGCGCCCCCGAAGGAAGACGGCAGCGAATACGAGTACGGTCACGACCCGCATGACGCCGTGATCCATCCCGCCAATCCCCGCCGCTGGTATCACCAGAATCATTGCGGCATCTACCGGCTCGACTGGCAGGACGGCGCGAAGGAACAGCGGTGGAAAAGAATCGGCGAAAACATGCCGAAAGATGTCGGGGATATCGGATTCCCGATGACCTGCCACCCCAAAGACGACAAGACGATCTGGGTCGTGCCCATGGATGGCGGCACGGTGTGGCCGCGCACCAGCGTGAACGGAAGGCCCGCTGTGTTCCGTAGTCGCGACGCCGGGGAATCGTGGCAACGCCTCGACCGGGGCCTGCCGCCGCTCGCATGGCACACGGTGTTGCGTCAGGCCATGGCCCACAACGGCGCCGCAGCGCTCAGACTGGCGTTCGGCACGACTTCGGGCGAAGTGTGGGGCAGCGTTGACGAGGGCGATTCCTGGCAGACCCTGGCGTCGGGCCTTCCGAAGATCATGTCCGTCACCGCGGCGCGGCTCGACTGATGAGCCCCGTACACATTCGTGTCGCGCCCTTGCTCTATTCGTATACGGGAGGACTCCGCATCGTGGATGTCGAGGCCACCACGCTTGGCGAAGCGTTGCTGGCCCTCGACCGCCTTTATCCGGGCGTGGCGTTCCGCATCGTCGATGAGCAGGAGAAGATCCGGCCGCACATGAATGTTTTTGTCGGAGAAGAGAATGTGCGGGACCTCGACACGCCGTTGAGCGCGGGCGCGGAGATCTACATCGTGGGCGCCCTCTCGGGCGGGTGAGGCCGGCGGACTTCAAAAGTGTCATTCAAATTTGTTGCGCTGTGAGAGTTGCGCAGGTATACAAATGCGCCATTCACACAGGAGACAACCGATGGCTTCGACAACACTGAAAGTCCGGATTGGTATCGCCACTCTTTGCGCATTGACCTTCTCCGCCTGCTCGAATACCCCTTCCGCGCGCCAGACGGCCAGGGACGCCGTGACGGCCATGGGCGGCGCGGAAAAGCTGGCCGGCGTTCAGACACTCATCATGAAAGGCGCCGGCACACGCGCGGCGCTGGGGCAAGCCGTCAAGGCAGGTGATCCCGAGCGTGTCGGCGAATTGACGAACGTTACCGAGACGGTGGATCTGGCGAACGGGCGCGCCGCCATGGACTACGACATCAATCTGAATCCGTTCATGCAACATCGCCATGAGGTGATCACACGGTTGGGCGACCGTCCGGTAGGAATCGAAATGACCAGCGGTCGCGACACCATCGCAGTTTCTCCTGAAGGCGTCTTCAGTTGGGGGGTCTACAACTCGCCGGAATTCCTGCTCCGGAGAAACCTGGTGACGGTAGCGCTCGGCGCGGTGGAGTCCGCGTCGGACTCACAGCCGGCAGGCGACAAGGAGTTCGGCGGGAAGATGGCGAAGAGTATTCCGTTTACGACCAAATCCGGCGAAGACGTGACGCTCTACGTAGATCCTCAAACGAAGCTCCCCCTGGGATTCGAAACGCTTGATACGGAGACCATGCTGGGTGATGTCCAGGCCGTGTATGCGTTCGACGACTACAAGGCCGAAGGCGAGTTGACCCTTCCGCACAGGCTGACGATCCGGAAGGGTGGTAACGACTACTCCAGCATCCAGTACGCGTCGATCGCCGTGAATGAAGCGGCCGCGCCCGAAGCGTTTGTGATCCCTGCGGACATTACGAAGGAAGCGGAGCGCGCCGCCGCGGGAGACTACGTTCCCCTGACGCTCAACAAGGCCGCCGACGGTGTCTACCAGGCGCTGGCGTTTTCGCATAACAGCATGGTGGTCGAGTTTCCCGAGTTCATGGCGGTTGTGGAAGCGCCCTACACGGAACTGCAGAGCAAGGTTCTGGAGCGGCTGATCAAGGAACAGTTTCCGGGCAAACCGATCAAATACGTTGCCGTTACCCATCCTCACTACGACCATACAGGCGGAGTTCGTTACATGGCCGCGATCGGGGCGACCATCCTGGTTGAGAAAGGGCAGGAGGCGGCCATGAAAGCGATTCTTGACGCGCCGCACACGAAGCCGCCTGATACGCTGGCCGCTCGCCGCGCCGCGTCCGAACCGGTCGGCGCAATGGAAGTCTTCAGCGAAAAGAAAGTGATCAGCGATGGCGGACAGAGCCTGGAACTTTACGGCTTTACCGGTTCGCCCCACGTGGAGCCGATGGTGATGGCCTACGTTCCCAGGTCCAGGGTCCTGTTTCAGAGCGACCTGTTCTTTCCGGGCGCCGGCGGCGGGGGACCCGCGGCCGAGCAGTTGCTCGCGACGATCCGGAAGCTGAACCTGCCGGTGAATACGATGATCGGTGGACACGGCGGAGTCGGCCCGTTTTCGGAATTGGTCCAGGCTGCATCCAGGTAACGAACTGGGGCCCCATTTTCAGATATACACAACGGAGGCGGGAACCAACAGCGCTTCTGTTGTGCAATGCCGCCATCCCCGCGTGTTACCTTGATCAGCTATGGTACGCACGCGATTCGCTCCAAGTCCTACGGGATACCTGCACATCGGCAGCGTCCGGACGGCGCTGTTCAACTGGCTCTTTGCGCGCCATCACGGCGGGCAGTTCATTCTTCGCATCGACGATACCGACCGTCAACGCAACGTGGCCGAAGCGCTCGCTCCGATCCTGAGCGGCTTCCGCTGGCTTGGGCTCGACTGGGATGAAGGCGCGGAGATCGGCGGTCCCCACGGCCCGTACTATCAGTCGGAGCGGCTCGACCGCTATCAGGCCGCGGCTGCCGCGCTGCTGGACCGGGGCCTGGCCTACTGGGACTACGCGACCGAAGACGAGCTGCGCGCCGAACGGCAGGAAGCGGAGCAGGCCAAACGGCCCTACCGCAACAGCCGGCGCTGGATGGCCGAAACGCCCGACGATCGCAAACGCTTTGAGGCCGAAGGCCGGACGTATGTCGTGCGCCTCAAGATGCCCCGTGAAGGAAGATGTGTGTTCGACGATCACGTGCGCGGCCGCGTCGAAGTGGCGTGGACTGAAGAGCAGGATCACGTTGTCCAGCGCGCTGACGGCACCGTGCTCTACAACCTGGCCAACATCGTCGACGACGAAGACATGCGCATTTCGCACGTCATTCGCGCCGCCGAGCATCTTTCCAACACGCCCCGCCAGATCTTCATGCTGGAGGGCCTCGGCTACCGCCGTCCCGAATATGCGCACGTTCCGTTTGTTGCGGAAACCGGGTCGAAGAACAAACTGAGCAAGCGGCGTATCGGCGAGTATCTGAAGAACCCGGAGTTCCGCAAGCTGTATCAGCACGGCGAGGCGATCGCTCAGGCGGCAAAGCTCGAAGTGGCCGCGGAAACGTTCAATCCCGTAATTGTGGATTTTTACCAGCAGGTCGGCTATCTGCCGGACGCCATCGTCAACTACCTGCTGCTGCTCGGCTGGTCCCTTGACGACAAGACGGAGTTCTTCAGCCGCGAAGAAATGATCCGCGCTTTCTCGCTCGAACGCGTCGGCAAGGCGCCGGCCAGTTTCGATCCGAAGAAACTTTCCGCGTTCGAGGATCACTACATGCGCGTCGAACCGCTCGACCGGAAGGTGGAGATGGCGATGACGTTCCTGGATCGCGCAGGACTAACGGCTGATCGCGCGCGCGTGCGGCAGGTCATCGAGGCCGCCGGCGACCGTATCAAGGTGGCCGGCGACATTCTGGACTACGCGGGATTCTTTGTTCCTGACGATGCGCTGGCGTTTGACGAAGCCGCCTTCGATAAGCGTCTGCGCACGCCTCCGGAAGCGAAAGCGCTGCTCCAGAAATTCCAGGCGGCCCTGAATGCTCTCGACCCGTATACCGCGCCGGCTGTTGAGCAGCGGTTGCAGGAATTCGTTCAGGCCGAGGGCATCGGCCACAATCAGATCATCCACGCGTTGCGGGTGGCGGTGACCGGGAAGGCGGTCGGTTTTGGATTATTTGAGAGTCTTGCGATCCTGGGCAAATCGCAATGCAGCGCCCGTATCGACCGCGCTCTTTCCCGCGCGTAGCTCGGGAGACTGGAGTGTGGACATCTCTGCATCTCCCACCTTGATCCGCTTTATGCAACGGGAACATTTTCGGTTCCCGCCTGCTTGCAGGGGCGGTCTATGACGTCTATGACCGCCCCTACAAGCGGGACAAGCGGGCGGGGACCAAACTCCAGTCTCCCGCGTCGAAAGGGCAAAGGTGAGAGGCTTCTCCGTCCCCGGTTATCCATTTTCCATTGTGTTGTTTTCCATTTTGACTTGTAGCCCTTGGGCCAGCGAACAACGAGGGAAAAAGTCAAAATGGAAAACAAGGCAATGGAAAATCAACAACCGGGGGAAGGGCAGACCGCGCTTCCCTAACGTTTCGGCGTCAGCCGGAGGATCTTTCCGCCGTTTCCATCGGTCATCACGTACAGCGCCCCATCCGGTCCTTCATTCACGGCGCGGATCCGTGCATTCAGATCCGTCAACAGCCGTTCCTCCGCCACGACGCGCTCTCCGTTCAATACCAGTCGCTCCAGGCAGCGTCCGACCAGTTCGGCGACAAACAGATTCCCTTTCCACTCCGGAAAGAGACTGCCGTTGTAGAACGCGATGCCGGACGGCGCAATATCGGGTGTCCAGAAGTACACCGGCTGCTCCATTCCTTCCTGTGCGGTCTTGTCGCCGTTGATGGGTTTCCCACTGTATTCGCGTCCGTAGCCGATCACCGGAAATCCGTAGTTCTTCCCCATTGTCACGGCGTTGACCTCGTCGCCGCCGCGCGGCCCGTGCTCGCTGGTCCAGAGCTTTCCGCTCGTGGGGTTAATTGCGACTCCCTGCACGTCGCGGAAACCGAGCGCGTATATCTCCGGATGCGCGCCGGCCCGTCCGGCAAACGGATTGTCTTTCGGGATGGTTCCGTCGGGGTTGATCCGCAGGATCTTTCCCATGTTGCTGTCGAGTTGCTGGGGCTGCGGCCAGTCGACGGAGTTGATGCCCAGTCCCGCAGGAATTGTCGAGGTCACGAGCAGCGTGCCATCGGGCGCCTGAATGACACGCCCGAGTGTTCCTTCCGCGTTGAGCAGAACTTTCAGGTCTTCGAGCTGTTTGTCGTCAGAGGACAATTTTGCGCGCGTGACCAGCACGACCCCGGGACTGCGCGGCAGCGCCGCGGTGTCTGCGCCGTCGGGAAGCGCAGCGTAGGTCAGGTAGAGAGTGCGGTTGGTCGCGAACGACCGGTCGGGCCGCGCTTCGTAGAGGCCCTGGCCGCGCGCCCACAGGTTGGCCGGCAGTCCGCCGACCTCCGAGATCTTGCCGTCCCGCGCGACCAGTCGAAGATGGCCGGCGCGTTCGGCCACGATCATCCGGCCGTCCGGCAGGAAGTTGAACGTGAACCCGCCCGCCAACCCCTCGGCCACGGTTTCGACTGAATAAGACGACGCCTTCTCGGCCTGCGGCGCGCGGGTTTGTCCCGGCCATTGCGGGGTAGGCGCGTATCCATCGGGCGCTGCGCTCTCGCCCGCGGTCGATCCCTGAGCGGGTGGCCGGGGCGCCGGACGGACGCCCTGAACCTGGGCGAGAGAGGTCATTCCGCCGCTGAGCGCCAGGCCGACAAAAACAACCCGGAAAAGCGTCACAAGGCGAGTTCGTTTCATGGCGGCAGCCCTATGCCAGTCCGCGCATGAAGTCCGCGATGCGCGCGATGCCTTTGTCGAGAAGCTCCATCGATGTCGCGTAGGAAATCCGGATGTGGTCCGTGGTGCCGAACGCCTCGCCAGGCACCACCGCGACGTGGGCCTTTTCGAGCAGCTTGACGGAAAAGTCCATGCTGTCCTTGATCCCTCGCTTGAACGACGTCGAGATGTTCGGATACGCGTAAAACGCGCCGCCGGGCTCCGCGCACTGCACGCCGGGAATGGCCCGCAGTCGCTCCACGACGAATTTCCGGCGTCTGGCGTATTCCGCGAGCATCTGGCTGACCGATTCCTGCGGACCGCTGATGGCTTCGAGCGCGGCCTTCTGCGCAATCGATGTCGGGTTCGATGTCGAGTGGCTCTGCAGCTTCTGAATGGCGGAGATGATTTCCTTGTCCGCCAGCGTGAAGCCGATTCTCCATCCGGTCATGGCGTACGTCTTCGAGAGTGAACCCGACACGATGACCGTCTGTTTGAATTCCGGATGCGATGCAATCGAGAAGGGCTTGCGTCCATCGTAGAGGAAAAACGCGTAGCACTCGTCCGTCAGCAGGTAGATACCGCGTTCGCGGCAGATCGTGGCGATCTTCAGGAACTCGCCGTCGTCGATGACGGCGCCGCTGGGGTTGCACGGCGAGTTGGCGATGATCAGACGCGTCTTCGGCGTGATGGACCGCTGGACGAGATCGGCTGTCAGCCGGAATCCCTCGTCTTCGCGGGTATGCGCAAAAACGATGTTGGCGCCCGCATACCGCGCGATATCCGCGAACGAAACCCAGTACGGCGTCGGGATGACGACGTCTTCGCCTTCATCCACCGTGGCCGAAACGATGTTGAAGATGGAGTGCTTGCCGCCCACGTTCACGATGCATTCCGCGAGCTCGAATCTGGAGCCGAGGTCACGCGCGTGCTTCTCGACGATCGCCTTGCGCAGGTCCTTGATGCCGCCGATGGCCGTGTATTTGGTGAAGTCGGCCTGAATGGCGCGGATGGCGGCCTGCTTGATGTTTTCCGGCGTCGGGAAGTCGGGTTCGCCGGCGCCGAAATCGATGACGTCGACACCTTGTTCGCGCAGCGCGATCGACTTTTCGGAGACCGCCATGGTCTGCGACACGGAAATGCGGGAAATGCGGCTGGCCAGTTTCATCATGCTGTCTTGAATCTCTCCTTCAAACGTCGTTCAACCGATTCGGGCACCAGGCCCGTTACCGAGCCCCCGAGTTTGGCGATTTCCTTCACCAGACGCGAGCTCAAATAGGAATAGTTTTCCGCCGGCATCATGAACACGGTTTCGATGCGCGGCTCCAGCCGGCGGTTCATCAGGGCCATCTGGAATTCGTATTCGTAGTCGGACACGGCCCGGATGCCCCGGACGATCACATTGGCCCGCTTCAGCGCGGCGTAATCGACCAGCAGCCCGCTGAATACATCGATCTCGAGATTGGGGAACCGCGCGCCGGCGTTTTCGCGCAGGATCTCGCGCCGTTCGTCGACGGTGAAAAGAGGCGTCTTGTCGGGATTCGTCAGGATGGCCACGATCACCCGGTCAAACAACCGGACACTGCGTTCAATGAGGTCCATGTGCCCGCAGGTCAGCGGGTCGAACGAGCCGGGATAGACGGCAATCTTCACTCTGGTCCCAAACCTCTCCGTATGGCGTCTGAAACGCCATAGCGAAGGATACCCGGCCCCGCCTTCCTTATCGAGCGCTTTTGCTGGAAGGCATTTCAGGGGCATCCGACGGGGAGGCCGCCAGGCTCCTACAGAATCGGAAGGCTCATCTCGCCGCCGGCGCAGCAGGCGCTGCTCCGAATCAGCCCGCAGTGAAAGGATCGACGACTTTCAATCCGGCATTCGCGAAATCGGCGCGGTTTCGGGTAACGACGGTCAGGTTGTAGGTCAAGGCGGTGGCGGCAATCAGGCTGTCCTTGATCGGCATGGCGCGACCTTTTCGGCGCAGCTCAGCCAGCAGCTCTGCCCACTTCATGCCTGTTTCAGCGTCCCAGGGAAGGCACTCCAGACGCTGAACGCCTTCGGCAAACCATTCTTCAAGACGGGCTCGTCGTTTTCCTCGGGGAAGCATAAGAATGCCGAATCGAAGTTCTCCCAGAATAACCGGATCAACCACGATCTCAGGTTCGTTCGCGCGGAGCCATTTCACGGCCCCGGTGTCTGGCGCCGGCTTTGTGGGCTCACTGAGCACATTGGCGTCGACAAGGTAGGTCATACGGTGTCGGTTGACTCCGATTCGATCGCGACGAAATACCCCTTCTCCGGACAACTTTCCAGCCAGTCCACCACGCCGGCATTTGGAGCGCGGGACCGCCGGACCAGGCGATATTCTCCCCTGTCCAGACGCTCGACGTCGAACTCCTGCCCTGGCTTGATGTCGTCCATTTCGCGGAACTGCGCGGGCAGTACGATCTGCCCTTTGGACGATATGATGGTCTTCATGCAGGTAAGATATCCGTCTTACTTCCGGTGGTCAAGCGTATCGAATACGCAGCGGCAGTAAGTCGAATCGCACATTCGATTCGACCAGGTGGCGCAGAACTCTTTCAAAGTCTGGGGCTTCTGCCATTGAGCATTCTCACGATCTGTTGGGCGGCGGACTGGGCTCGCCTCAACCGTTCGTCCGGTGTCAGGCTCAGACTGGCCCGAATCAGTGAGAGGTCGATGCCATTCTCATCCTGCCACCCGTAAGGACGCTCGGTAACAAGTTCCTGAATCCGTTCAGAATCCTTTTGGGGAGTGGATCGTTTCACGGGGCCATTGTGCCATGAGAACCTTCAGGATCGTTCCTTAAGCGTCCCGGCGTTCAGGCGCATGTGTTTCCTGCATTGACGCAAGGTCGCTTGAACGAAGCGCACGACAGGCTGGACTGTGGCGAATGTTCATTGCCTTGCCCGCAAAGAGCCGTTGGCGGGACGTAGTCAATCGGAATATGGTCAAAGCGATGCCATCGTTCGGGGCCTTCGTGTTCTTCACCCCGGCGGTCTACGAAGTTCAATCTTTCGACGGCGGTCCTTAATCCTGCTGATGCTCGGGTTGGCCGGGAGGCAACACCTCGCTCGCCAGTACCAGGCGGTTTTGCCGGATATTCTCGGGATTGACCAGGACCACCACTGCGCTCGATCCCTCGACGACGACCGGAGCAATCCTGGCGGCAAAACGCCGGCGTCCCGCAGCCGTCTCGCCGCGATAGACAAATCGATACTGGATCATTCGCACATTCTCGTACGTCATATCGCTGGTGACTGCCGCATACGTCTCGACGCCACTCCGCCACAACACTTCGCCTGTCCGGCGCCGGCGCGCCCGCGCCACAACCGCAAGGACGGCGAGACCGGCAAACACGGCCGCGATGATCATGGCGGCCAATGGCGCATAAATGGAGACCTCTGCTTCCGTGCGCATGTCGTCGCCACGGATCAGGACAGGTATCTGCCGGCCGGGCTGCCACAGCGACATTTGCGCCGGGGAAATCTGAAATGAGTTGCGCAGTCCACGGGCCTGATAGGTCACCAGTCTTGCCGAGCGTTCGATCACAGCGCCTTCCGTTCGGATCGCCGACCGTCGAAATGATGCGACTTCATACAAGCCTGGCGCCGCAAACCACGCAATGGTCGCGCCAATCCCGGCCGCGACGCCGGCCAGAACCCACATCGTGCGAACTTCTTTCTGCCACACGCAATTGTCACTACGCGGAACTGGCGGAAGGAACGGCCGAGATGGGGGCAACACCGAAGGGTACGAACCCGCTGGAAGGAATTCGCATGACAATGGTTGCCATCGATCCGGACAGGAGGGATCAACCAGCAATACCGGTTTGCCGTTGTCACGCACGACGCTCAGATTCTCGATGGCCGCGTGGTCGTCAATCCTGATCGTACGTCCACGGAAGGCATAGAAGTATTCGGTCGTTGCAGGGGCGCCGGGATTCCTCTCCGGAGTGATTTCCTCGCCGTCGCGCCACAGCTTCCGTAGTTTGACAAGCCCATATGCCGATACGGACCCCGCTGCAGAAAACAGCGCCCCAAGCGCCAGCGCAAGAATGATGAATCCGGTTCTGGATTGCTTGTTCCGCTCAACGATCAGGTAAGAATCGCCAGGGATGATTGGATCGTACGCGACATCCACGCTGCTGCTGACAGCCATCCTGGAGTAGTCGGGATAGTCGACCTCGCCACGTCTCTCGAATGGCGCGTCGTTGACGAGGAAACGGTAGGTAACAAAATATTGCGCGCCGTCTTCGGAGCCCGGATTCACGTCCTTGCTGATGACGCGACCGCGCGTGCGCGCGCCTTGATCGATGATGCCCAGCGCGGCGCTGCGCTCTTTCGCAACAAGATACCCCCCTATAAACCCGGCCAACGCCAAAGTGAGCAGCGCAGCGGTAAAAGCAAAGCGATCGCGCAGATGACGCGCGATCTGCCGCGTGAACGCTCGAGGGGGAGGGCTAAGATGCCAGGCCATCAGTCCATCCATGTCAGGCGCAACTGGAGCCAGCGTCCATTGCGGCCATTTCGTGCGCTGGCCTTCACGCTGCACATCCGCGCGGTTCTGATTGCGTGACGCAAGCTCGATCGACGGACTCTATATCGCAATTGGTTTGCGGACTCTTGATTCAAGCAATCATTTCACGTCGGTGTCTGCAATCCGGAAGACGGGAATAACCTCGCGGGTAGTGCGATCTTTCTCCACTCGAATGAGGCGTCCGCGGCCATCAAACTCCTCAATAACCTGGCTGGCAGGGAGATATTCCAGCGCAAACAGCTCATAGTCGCCGGGCGCCAGATCGGTGAACGTCGCACGGCCGTTGGCGTCGGAATAGATGATGTTGTAAATGCGCTTTGCGCTGTGTTCCAGGGAAACAAGGACGGCTGCCGCGCCCGGTTGCGGTTTGTCCCGCTCCATAAGGATCACCTCGACGCTTCCGCGCCGGAATCCAATGTGCGCCTCGATTGGGGTTTCTCCGGGCTGAACAGCGATGGGCCCATTGAGCGCGTCGATGGCGCCGTAGCGCGCTGTAACATAACCACCGCTTTGCATCTGTACGCTGTTGATGAAACTAAGCGTGTAATGCGCTCCCGGCGTCAGCCCACTGAGCTCGAAGGATCCGTCCGACTTGACCTTTGCGTCCGCGGGCGACCGGAAACGGAGTCGGGGGCTGTCGGCGAGCCGCAACGCCACCGCCAGCTGGGAAACATCGAAATCTGGTGGAAGCGGGTCGTCGTAGTGAATTCTGCCCGATACACGGACGTCCGCGTGAAGAGTGAGTGTCGCGGTCTCCGCGGGTCCAGCCTGGACGTAGATCTCGTCAATTGCCGTTAACTGGCGGTTCTGTTGGTTCCCTGTCACCACGATCCTGTAGCGCCCCGGAATAACGTCATTGAACCGGAATTTCCCATCGGCCGTTTCAACGACCTGGATAGCGGTTTCGCTCCCCGTGGGACGAAGACCTGCAGGAATCAGCGAGACTTCGACAGGAAAGGAAACAGCCGCGGGCGAGTTCCCACCGGGCATGACGACAATTCCCGTCACCGATCCGGCTCGGACACGCCGGACCGCAAAGTCGATCCCCCGGAGGTCGCCGCCAGTTACCGGGACCCGCACGGCCGTGGCCAGCGCCGCGTCGCTTGTGCCCGGGTAGAAGATCGGTACATCGATCTCCGGACCGGCGGCGAATCGGACATCGAACGGGCGCGTCGTTGCATTCGCTCCCACGTAGTAGTCGCCCGGCTCAAGATCTTCGAGCCGGTAGCGTCCCTGATCGTCCGTCATGCTTAAAGCCAGTATGGGAACGCCGACATCTGAGGCGAACAGCTGGCCGATCATGGCAAGAGCCACCCATTCAGTAGTCGTCCCGGAGTTTTGCCGTCGCACAAACGCTCCGACGCTGGCAAGACGCAGCGGCGCTCCTTTATCGTCGACGACTCGCCCCTCTATCGCCCCCTTCTTCCTTGTTATCCGCTGAGCGTTCTGCGCCGCCACGCTTCCGCTGATCAGGGTCAGGAGCGTTACCGCGACCAGAACGCCCATGAGGGCTCTTCCGGGATTGGGCCTCCGTAAACCTTGGAACATTGTCAGACCTCCACGAGCATTACCGGCGGATGACTCGATCTGGCATAGCGTTCTGGCTGCAGCGATCTGGATATGCGAGAGCAGGCAAGAGCTTAGCACGGCCAGGCCGTGCCACAACGGCGCCAGAACGAAGAAGCAACCAAAACCAAAGGAGTATGAAATCCCGACGCTCCACGACCGCAGCGGCGAGCGCGGATCTCACGCCGGTCCCCTGCAAATCCGCTGGCGATGCCGCGCATACACGACCAGCGCGTGCGAATGGAGGTCGCCGAAGGACGACATGCGGCGGAGTAAGCAGCAGGCTCGAACGGGGGACGTGGGGCCGGGACAGTGTTGACCGGTCTTCTCGTGTGGGGAAGGCTGTGCCGTTCAGCGCGCGTCAAACCGCCATTTCCGGATCGGCGCGGTGTGATATCGTTTTGCGCCAATGCCCATGATTGGAAGGAAACTCTTTCATGCCTTTGCTGTTCTCCTCGTTCTCACGGCGGCGGTTGTCTCGGCCGGGGCTCGGAAGCCGAAGGCCGGCGTGATTCGGGACCACTTTGGCAAAACTCCGGACGGCGTGGACGTCGATGTCTTCACGTTGACCAACGATCAGGGCATGGAAGTCCGGGCGATGACTTTTGGCGCGGTCATTCTCTCGATCCGCGTGCCGGACCGTGACGGGAAGTTCGATGACGTGGCGTTGGGCTTCGACACTCTCGAGCCTTATTTTCAGAACGCTCCTCACTTCGGCTCGGTCGTCGGACGCTACGCCAACCGCATCGCGAAGGGACAATTCACACTCGATGGCGCGGCCTATCGTCTCGCGCTGAACAATGGTCCCAACCATCTTCATGGCGGAGCGCGGGGTTTCGACAAGGTCGTCTGGAAGGCCGATGAGTTCAGCGGACAATCCATGGTGGGGGTCCGATTTCGCTACACGAGTCCGGATGGCGAGGAGGGTTATCCGGGCAAGCTCGATGTCGAAGTCAGCTACACGTTGACGCCACGTAATGAGCTAATCGTCGACTACAGCGCAAAGACCGACAAGGCAACGCCGGTGAACCTGTCACAGCACACCTATTTCAATCTGGCCGGTGAGGGCGGGGGTGACGTGCTGGGCCACGTACTGTCCATTGCCGCATCCCGCTTCACGCCCGTCGATCGGACGTTGATTCCTACCGGAGCGCTTGCCTCCGTCGAAGGAACACCGTTCGATTTCAGAACCCCAACGCCGATCGGCGCCCGCATCGATGCGGACCACGAACAGATTCGATTGGCGCGGGGATACGATCACAACTTCGCGCTCGACAAGGCGGACCACGCGCTGGCCAGCGTAGCGCGGGTCGTTGAGCCGAAATCGGGCCGTGTTCTCGAGGTTCGGACGACGGAGCCGGGGTTGCAACTCTACACGGCGAACGGGTTGAACGCGTCCGGAAAGAACGGCCACGTCTACAGAACCCGCAGCGCGTTTTGCCTCGAGACCCAGCACTTTCCGGATTCGCCCAATCACCCCGACTTTCCTTCAACGATCCTGCGGCCCGGTGAGACGTTCAGCTCGCGAACAGAGTTCGCGTTCTCGACCGTTGATCCCCGATAGATTCTCAACCGAAACCCGCCGGCGAACTCCGCAGGACCCGTTTGGGCCGACTGCTTCCGAGCCTGCCCATACTTAGATATATGGGTAAGCTGTATCCGTGAAAACAACCATCGATATTGACGACAGTCTGCTTCGTCGGGCGAAGCGTCACGCGCTGAAAAATGGGAAATCCCTGAGATTTCTGGTTGAAGAAGGAATCCGCAGGGTGCTTGATGACGCTCGTCCCCAGGCGGGATACCACCTTCCGGATCGCAGCGTCGGTGTGAAAGGCGCAAAGAACCCCCTGGAATCGCTGACGTGGCAGGATCTTCGGGACGAAATCTACGGCGGCGGGCGCTGAGACATGGTTTGCGTGGACACCAACATCCTTGTCTATGCTCACCGCCGCGAAACCGGCGAGCGCCTCCAGGCGTTCGCGCTGCTCGAGGGCCTTGCCGCTTCGCTCCATCCGTGGGCGATTGCATGGCCATGTGTATATGAGTTCTTCAGTGTCGTGACGAATCCGAGAATCTGGAAGGACGCGGCGAGCACTTCTGAACAGGCCTGGGCGCAACTTCAATTTCGTTCGTGAGCGCAGCCCTTACTTGCCGTGAAGGGCTTTATCGGGGCGTCGGATAGGCGTACAGGTCCACATTGGACAGATTTGCCGATCCCGCAAAGCCATGACCGCCTCCGGGCGCCAGCATTGCGAGACCGACCTCATCCACCTTCTTCAGGTTTGGATTCGTCACTTCCGTCAACACGATGACTTTGACAGGATCCAGCGCGAACCAGCGCATTCCTTCGAAGGCGACCTCGACGGTCAGAAACTCACCGTGGGTGTTAATGCTGCGATCGCCAATGATCAGCCGTCCGTCGGCCAGTTTCACGACCGGATACAACAGGTGAATCGCGTTAGTTCGAACAATCCAGCGCAAGCGGGCCGGGGTGGACAAATCGACATAGTTGCGCCGGTCCCGTAACGTCACCGCCACCGGCGACGAAGCCATGCCATTCCACAGGTCGATGCGATCCTCGTGCACGGCGGCGCGTATGACCGCCGCATCCGTGCCGTACAACTTGACCTCGATGTTGGGATTGGTGACGACAGCGGGCGTGAATCGCATGTTTTCGTCCGTCTGTTCGCCGGTATATGCGGGAAGCTTCCATGTCTCGCTTAATAGCAGGGGAGGGCGTGGAGCCATTCCCGGTTTCGTTGTGTCGGGCGCCGAACCGGACGGAGTTTGCGATACCGCCTCCAACACCAGAATGACGAGAACCGTCGTGGCGAGAGTTCCTCCAATAAGACGAGCCGATGTGGAACGCACGTTTTGATCCCTCCGCAAGACAGACGATTCGCGCCGTCTCGACCGAGTTGGCGCGTGGGACTATAATGCCCACCGAGGTTACCGATGTCAAAGATGAGTCTGCTCAGGGCCATACGCGCCATGCTTGCTGCTTTGGTTGTGATCGCGACACTGTCCTGTTCCCCGGCTGGCGGATCGAAAGCCGAAGTCACGAGCGCGGGCCGCGGCGCTCCCGTGAAGCCCGCCATCCCCTGGGAGAAGTGGCGGGACACGAAGGACATCGAGGCTGTTCCACCGCCGCAAATCGAGGGCTACCCGGAACAGTACTGGCTGGTCGGCCCGCTCGATGGCGCTGCGACCGGTGGCCGGCTGACCACGTTTCTCGGCGCGGCGAACAACGGCCAGTCACCGGCGGGCATCGAGCCGCTGCCTGTCGACATCTTTACGTCGAAAGACTTCTATTCCGATCGTGAATTGTGGACCGACAAGCGTTACTTCCGTTGCAACAGTCCTTATGGTCTCGAGCAGGAGTGGCGGGCCAAGATGATCGGCGACAAGCCCCCGGCGTCAGCCGCCTGGGGATACTGCGATCGGGATTACCCGCGCGAGGCGATAGTCAGTCCCTACAAGTTCAAAACGGCGCAGGAACATTACGAGGCGCTGCTCGCCGAAGCGCGCGGCCGTGGCGGGCCGACACAGCATACCTACGCGACAGTGCCGGGCGAATGGAGTGGCCGCTACGTTTGGCACAGGGGACAAAACTGGTACGCCGAACTGCTCTGGAACCAGTACCCGACACTCCTCTCGCTCCTTACCCCTGAATATCAGCAGCGGATGGTGCAGGAGGCGTATCACGACGCGCACACCAATGCGCCGCAGTGGCCGGCCCAATACTGCTGGCCCGAGGGTTTCATGCGCCGCTGGCACTACCATGCCGTCACGAACCAGCCGCACTCGGTGATCGTCACGCCAACCCTGGTCCAGTTCCTGGCCGGTGACGCCGACAACTTCATCACCAACATCCACATCGGCCGCTCTTTCAATATGGACGGCCCGACGCCGCGTCTCGGCCCGGACGTGCGGCAGTGGTACGGCGACACCATCGGCTTCTGGGATGGAGACGCGCTCATCACCTGGACATCGAATATCCAGGCGTGGAAGGTGCACGGCAATCCCGAATTCTCCGACAAGCTGCAGGCCATCGAGATCTACACGCCGTATCGCGACTCCGCCGGAAAGTTCATCGGGCTTAACCACGAAGGGATTTTTTACGATCCCGAAGCGCTCGTGGAGCCGATTCGCATGACACGCACCCTCGAAAAGAGTTCCGGTTTCGAGGAAGGCGACCCGTACACGTTTATCGAGTGCGTTCAGACGATATTTCCGGTGGACGGGTATGCAAAGCCGGTCCTCGCCGGTACCGAGTTCAAATACAAAGTCCCGGATATGTTTGACCGGCCCTGGGCGCAGATCTGGGAGGAATACCACGAGAAAGGCATGAAGCGCCCTCCGAAGAAGGACCTGTTCGACTTCGGAAAATAAACTCGCTCTCGATCGGTTTTTGCAGGAGGAGGAGAACTGCGGCCCGATAGAAGAGTGGAGCATATCCATGAAGAAAATATGTGCTGGCTCCCGGTCTGGCGCTGCTGATCCTCATCACTGCATTTCAGTACCCGGACGCGGCGGCGTTTCAATCCGTCCGGGTGCCAGGACGGGGGCGATTGCGGGTCGCATTCTGCTGCCAGACGGTTCCCCGGCTTCAGAACTTCGGGTGGCAGCGGCGCCAGCGCCGGAGAGCGAATCTTCGATCCCTGACACCGCCGTGATGATCAGCCTCGCGGAGACGGATGGCGAGGGCCGGTACCTTCTTTCGGATATTCCACCGGGAGTCTACTTTGTTGTCGCAGGTCCCCCGCAGAATCTCACTTACCTGGAGAAAGTGACCGTCGTTGCGGCCTCAACGGTGACTCGCGACATCGAGGGTCCTGCGTACCGTCAGTTGATGTTTCCGGGGGAATACAGGGTGTTGGCGTCATCGATGCAACTCCCGGTTGGCTATGAATTGAAATCGATCCGAAGCGGTTCCACGGACCTTCTGCAGGACCCGCTGAACATCACCGCGGGTTCGCCGCCGATCGTGATCACGCTGGCCGCGTCCTCGCCGCCTCCGTGGGTGCGCGTGGAAGGCCGAGTCACAGGTCTCGACAGGCTGAAGGGCAGACTCAACAGCATCACGATCACTAATCCGACTCTGATGACGCCATTGGTTGCGGAGGTTGACCCAGATGGACGATTCGAATTCCCGATGGCGTTGCCCGGAAGCGCGTTTCTTTGGCGCGTACGACAAAGCGCGCGCCAGGCGTTACCGTCGCCGGGCGGCAATCTCGATTTCAACAAATCCTGGCGGTCCGGCGCCGTCAACGACGATCTCTCCGACGTTCCGGCCGCCCTGCCGGACGCCGGCAACGGATCCGGTTTCAGGCGTGATCTCGACGACATAGTGTCCCGGTGAGATCGAGGGCACGGCAAAAAAACCATCGGGCGCGATTTCCGGCCGATACGCGACGCCGCGGCGCATTTCGGAGATCCATATCAGCAAGCCGGGGGCGGGCGGCGCGCCGTCGAGTTTGACGATACCGACAAGATCGACGCCATGGTCCGGCCGAACGTCGCCGGCGACCGTATCGCTTTTGCCCGAGGTCTCAAACGTGATGTTGTCGATGCCGGTCCCGATGTCGGTGTGGCTGAACACGAGACGGGCCGTGCGCGCCGTCGCGCAGTTGAGCCGGACGCTCAGCGGAACAACGTTCTCGTCGACCTCGTTCCCCGTGATCGTGTATCGCGTCTGTCCGACGACCATCGTGTAGCCTTCGTCCGCGTATAGATTCAGGATTACGTTGTCGCCAATGCGCGGGCCGCCATCCGGCCGGAAATCGTAGAGATCCAGCGAGAGGGAGGTCACCGGATTCTCGAACGCCATGAAATAGTCATAGCCAACGCTGGGGCCGCGCGGTTCGTCGGTCAGGAATCGACTGCCGGCGTGGGTAGCCGGATTGGGCGTGTCGTTCGGGTTCCAGGCGGTTTGCGGGAGCCCGACGCCGGCCACATAGGCGGGCAGTGTCGGCGCCGTGGAGCCCACTTTGAAAGTCACGGCATTCGTCTCCGTTTTGATCGTGCCCGCTGTTCCGCCCTCCGCCAGGGATTCAAAGTCGATGGTGTCGGCGGCGGCATACGCGGAAACACCAGACGTCATGGCTAAGGAAACAGCAAGCGCAACAAGAAATACCACTCTCATAGTCCCTCCAGACGTGTAACGGCCGGCGCGATGGATACCTGTAACAGCGATAAGCGCAGTTGCGCCCTTTTTATTAGAAGCGGATTTAACAGAATAAACGGCTACTCTCCCGGCTCTGCCGTGAGGTCGAGTCGCTCGTGCCGTTCCGGAAGCGGGCCCGCTTTGTCCCGGCGCATGGCCGCGGCGGCGCAACGAGTGTGCTTCCCCGGAACCAGACCCGATTTCAAGTCAGGCGCCTCATGACTCTGAAGTTCCGGTCGAAGCCTGCGGCGCGCGGTCCCATGCGGCGCCGCTCACAGCGCCCGGGTCAATGCTGGCGGCGCGAACCTCGTCGCCCCCGGAAATTTCCGACTTCCATTGCGCCAGGTGGCGCAACGCAATCTCACGCTGGCGCACGTTCGGAAACTTCCCGATCATCGCTTCGATCTCCGACAGCTTTGCGATCGCGCCGGTCACGTTACCCTGCGCTTCCAGGATTGAAGCTTCAACACGCAAGCGCAAATCAGGCCTGCGGGCGCGCGCCGGAATGTCATCGAGCCATGCTTGAGCCAGGTCGATCCTGCGCTTCTTTCGGGCCTGAAACACGGCCGCATCGGACATCAGCGCCTGTCGTGTTTTCGCTGAACAGCAGGCCGATACCGCCAGGCATGTTTCGAGATGGCCCGCGGTCCGGGCAACGTCGGGGCCATTGAAGTTCCAGGCATAGGCAATGGCATGCGCCCTGACCGTATCGAGAGAATCATCATTGAATGCCGTTACCCGCTCGATCAGATCCGCTGGTAAATCAGCAAAGTCGCCGACGGTCATAATGGCGGAACTGATTTCGTACAGGGCCAATAACCGCGCTGCGCGATCCTGGTTGGCGAGAATTGTCCAGATCTTCTTTCCATCCGAATCGCCGACGCTGGTTTCGTGGGGCGTAATGGTTGTCAGCCCAAAGATCAGTGAGACAGCCCCAAAAGTCGCCCAGGATGTCGATGATCCGGACGACAAGGACTGAAACCAGAACGCCAGCCCGGAAGAAACCAGGCTGGCGACCGGCCCGCCCGCGGATAGCATCAGGCATGTTCCACGGGTTACGCCACCCTCGCGCGGTAACATGCTTGTAACCCCGGAGAGCGCTTCCCGCCAATGCCAGGAGAGCCGTAATGGTGAATCTATCTGGAGCGGACCAAAGCGAATGGAATTGAATTTCATGCCGCCAAGCATCCCTCCTGCGAAGTGACCGCATTCATGTACGACAATCCCCAGAAACCAACTGCACCAGAAGGCGCTCAGAGTGGGGTGGGGCGATAAAAGCAGCAGTACGGGAAGCGTGACGATACCGCCCAGCCACAATGAAAGACGGCGGGAATTCGGAGCCGGCATCGGCGTCGCGCGGTCGAGGATCGGGGTTGAAGTCAGCACCCAGGTTCTCCCGGATCAAAGCAGCGGTGGTAGCTACTTACAGTCCAATAAGCAGGCATGTGGTTTATACCTCTCTTCATCGGTCGTCGCAAGGATCGTATACCTATCCCTGAGAGGCTATGAAAAGCGATCCGAGCCCCCGGCAGGCCCTGACTGCCCGCGGTAAGGCGCATGACTGGAGGCTAAGCGCGCCATGCGAACGCTTCTCCTATCCGCAACGTTGTTGTTCAGTATTCCCGTCGGCGCTCAAGCCCCGGCGTCTCATCCATTTGGGGGAAACTTCAGGCCAGCCGGCAATCACTCGGTCTTATCCATCAGGAGTTCGACTATGCCCAGCAGATCGTACTGGAGAACGATTCGCAGGAATCCGTCCGGGTGATTGCCGTGGATATGCTGGAAACACGCTGGCTGCAGAGACAGAGTTCGGGCGCCGGATCCGCGATGACCCTTTTCGATGGGCGCGACCTGCTGCATTTTGAAGAGGAAGGCGCAGAGTTTGTAAGAGGCAAAGTGGATTCAAAGAACACGCCTGCGCCGCTGCCGTACAACCACGGCGTGGACCTGTCGAAGCTCAAGCAGGTCGAGGAGCAGTCGTGCGACACTCTCGCGGCGGGCGCGAGGCGCGTCGTTCTGGAGGCGCCCCTTAAGGCCTCCTCAGACGTCGCCAGTGATGAGCAGGGCTCGGAAAACTGCAAAGCCTCCTTTGCAAGTCGTTGTCATCAGAACCACGCGATGGAAACCTATGGAGACGGAGGCCGGTTGTCTGCCTGGTCGAGGAGTTCGGGGATCTCCGCATGCCGCTCCCTTTCCGCCCAGGCGCGCGGCGTTGCCCAGGGCTCGGTGTCGGGTTCGACCGGATCGGCCCCACGGTCGAGGAACAGCTTCACGAGCGCGGCGCGTCCCCAGCGGCACGCCCATCCGAGCGGCGTGCTCCGGAGCAGATCATCCCGGACATCGAGGCGCGCGCCGGCGTCGAGTGTCATGGCGGCGAGCGTCAGGCCCGCAACCTGCCCCCAGGCCACAATCTCGTGAAGGATGGTTTGCCCGAAGCGCCTGTCCCGGTGATCCGGGCCCGAGCGCGCGAGGATCAAACGATACGACTCAATGCATTCGGCCTGCTGTTGTTCGTCATAGTCGCCGTGGGAGTGCATTGGCCGCAGCAGCATACCGAACCAGCGGGGATTGTCTGGAGTCCAGTCGACGTGCTCGAGCGCCATGCGGACGATTTCGACGCACAGGCTGCTCGAGCCGCCCCACAGGAGCTGTTCGGCGACGGTGTGCCCGGAGAAGTCATTCGGCGTGACGTGGCCGTCCAGTTCTCCCGAGAGCATCTTTCGAGCCATCTCCACCTGGCGCGCGTAGCCCGCGCCTCCGGCATCGATCCAGCCGCCGTATTTTTCGATCAGGGCGATCATTTCGGGATTGCGGCGGTCGTAGACGCGGAAGGCGGGCGAACCGGCAGCCCAATGATCCAGATTCGGATTTGCGCCGCGTTCGAGCAGGAGGCGCGCTATCTCGATCCGATCCAAAACGACCGCCTGCCAGAGAGGACCGGCGGCGGCCCACGCCTGTTCGGCGACGGCGCCGACCTGAAAGCGTTCGTCGGGATCCAGGCCGAGGTCCAGCAGGCTGCGGACAATATCGAGGTGATTGCCGCGGACAGCGCCTTCGAGCACACACTGGCCTTCCAGCTCTTCTTTCGAGCATGTTTGAAGGTAATCCCAGCGGCCGAGAGTCGCTGCGGCGAGAGGCGTCAACCGGGCGCCGTTCTTCAGCAGCAGATCGGCAGTGGCCTGGAACCTGGCATAGTCGAGCTGGCCGATCGAAGCCTGCGCGGAGGCGGCGAAATCGAGCGGGGTCCATTCGTGGTTCCACCAGGGCCGGCGCCATTTCTCATTCACGTCACGGCCGCGGTCGATCATCCACTGGAGAACTTTTAGCGCGCCGTGGCCGGCCGCCTGATGGAGCATGGAAGGGCCATCAATGGGACGCATGTCGGCAAGCTCCGGATGCTCGTCGAAGACTGCGACCATGGCGTCTTCACCGCCCGAACGGTAAGCCTGCCCGAGCTTGCGTCTGGCCTCGACTGAAACTGTTTCCGGGGAAAAGCCCCGTTGCAGGCGGGCTTCGTGGAGGAGATCCGCGATCTCGGTATAGCCGCGGTCCCGCGCCATGACGAACGGCCCCGTGGCGTCCCGGCGCGGATAGATGCCGTTTTCGGGATGGGCGTGAAACTCCAGCAGAAGCCGCGTCATCGGGAGGTCGCGGCGCATCACGGCGATGTGGAGGGCGCGCTTTTCGTCGGGACCGGCGTCAACGATTTCGGGACGGCGTTCGAGCAGCGCGCGCGCGGCGGCGACATCTCCCTTCTCGACCGCTTCGTGGAGTTTGGCCGCGGTGATGCCGTCAACGGCCGCTTTGAGCCTGGGCCAGCTTTCGAAACCGTACGATCGCGCCAGCACGAACTGCGCGTCGTGCAGGGCGAACGTATCGGGAGACGCGGCGCGGTGGTAAGCGTTCACCTCGGCGACGGCTTCAGGTGTTTGTTTGCGGTAAGCCTTTAGCAGTTCCCGGGCCTGGCGCTTTAACTGGTCGAGGTCCGGGTTCTCGCGCATGCGGCGCGTAGGCGGTTGTGAGCGATGAACGCTCATAGGAGCTCCTTTCTTGCGCGCTTTGCAGCCCGCGTATGCCCGCCGTCCGCTTTCCGGGCGAGAAAAGAGTTCTTAACTCGAGCAAAAGACGCTTGAACGAATCGAGGTGGACGCTGTCCTTCCCGCGGACGTGGTTGGCGCCCCGAGCGCAAGCCGACAGAATACAAGAGAAAGAGGCGATCGATGACGCGCCGATCTCAGCTGCTTTTGTCCCGCTGTATCCCTAAAAAAAGGGAAGGAATGGCCGCGACGAGCCATCATGGTCCTTCCATCGAACGGCATGCAGAATTCGGACGAAGAGGCGTCTGGTCATGCGCGGCGACTGGCTTAAATGGCATGCAATTTTATGGTGAAGGCATGTCGAAACATGCTTGACAGCCGTAATAATCCAGATTTATTGTGCGTCTCGCACGATTTGGCATGCCGTCAGGGTGGATTCGGCATGCCAATCATAAAAAATCCAAATCCAGCATTCAAAGAATTCGGCATGCCGTTTTGGTGTGTCGCGGGCTGATGGCCAGTGTTTTGGCTCATGGAGTGTTGTATGTCCAGGCAAGTTGGTTTCTGTCTGTTTTTCGGGCTGATCCTCTCGGGTTCGCTCGCAATCTTCGCGCAGCGCGGAGCGCCACAGGCCAACCGGCCGGATAATCCCCAGTCTCTGGCTCACATCGGCGCGGCGAAGATGCTGGCGGGCGACGATGCCTTTCTGGCGTATCCGTTCAATTTCTTCTGCGTCGCGGGAAACGCGCGCGCCCAGAACAATAACGCCCCGGATCTGGAACCCACGAAACTCTTCGACAACGTATACGCGGTCGGTAACTCCGAGACGGCGGTGTATGCGCTGACGTCGTCGGAAGGGATTGTGCTCCTTGACGCCGGATTCGAAAACAAAGCCGAAGCGCTGGTCGCGCAGCTGCAGAAGGTCAATCTGGACCCGGCCCGCGTGAAGTACATCTTTCTCGGCCACGGGCATGCGGACCATTTCGGCGGCGCGAGATTCTTCCAGGACAAGTACAAAACGAAAGTTGCGGCCGCGGCGGCGGACTGGGATTTGATCAACGCGCCCGGTGGTGGCGGCGGGTTCCCGAATCGCGGCGGGGGCGGCGGCGCGAAACCGTCGAAGGACGTGACACTCGAAGAAGGGAAACCCTTCCAGTTCGGCGATCTGACCATCACACCGGTGGCAATCCCCGGGCACACACCCGGATCGCTGGCGTTCATCTTTCCCGCCAAAGACGGAGCAAAAACGCGCATGGCCGGACTGTTCGGTGGGACGGTGCTCACCACCGGTATTCTCACAACCGATGCGTTGAAACAGTACACGCAATCGATTACTCACTATCTCGGCACAGCAAAGACGATGAATGTCGAGGTGGAGATACAGAACCATCCGATCTTCGATGGTTCTCCCGACAGGCTGGCCCGCCTCCGGGCAGCCAAACCGGGTGAGCCCAATCCCTTCGTGATTGGAAACGACCGTTACCTCAAGATGTGGAACATCGTTTCTGAATGCATTCAGGCGGAAATCGCGCGGCGTGACGGCGCCTGAGGCGGCGTCCCGCCGGCTGATTCGCGGCCGGTAATCCACAAGGAAGAGACATGAAACGACTAGCACTGACGATTCTGATTTCAAGCGCGGCGATCGCCGTGTTCGCCCAGGCCCGTGGCCAGGGAGGACGTGGCGGCGTTCCTGGCGGAGCGCCCGGTGGCGCGCAACGCGGCGGGTTTCCAGGCGGCGGAGCGCCGGGCGGTGGGTTTCCGGGCGGAGCGCCGGGTGGCGCGCCCGGCGGCGCTCAGCGCGGTGGACTTCCCGGCGGAGGAGCGCCCGGCGGCGCGCAGCGCGGCGGGTTTCCCGGCGGAGGAGCGCCCGGCGGTGGCTTTCCGGGCGGCGGGGCATTCGGAGGCGGCGGCCGGGGCGGCGGCCGAGGTGGACGCGCCGGCGCGCCGTTCGACATGACCGGCTACTGGGTTTCCGTCGTCGGCGAAGACTGGCGGTGGCGGGCGTTTCCCACTCGCGGAGAT
>DASUFH010000410.1:0-6802 GCA_036274645.1 Terriglobia bacterium | reverse complement strand
ACCGGACTCCGCGCCTCCCCACACCGTCACACCCTGCGTCAGCAGCGGTTCAACCACGGCCTTCACAAAGTCCCGATTCGCGTTCACGAGACGGTAATCTCCGTACGCGACACCAAGCGACAGCAGCGCGGTTGGAATGACCATTCCGATCAGGCTGCGGCGATTCATCTTCCTGAAGGCGACCAGGTAGAGCGCCGGAATTCCCAGCAATACGTAACGGCCGTTGATCATATCGGCCGCAACAACAAAGAAGATCATGACCGCGGGGAACCAAAGCAGCAAAAACGCCTCTCCGCTGTTTCGCCCGGACGCGATGAGCTCCCTCGCGGAGCTGAAGAAGCGAGCAATCATGAATGCGCCGGATGCGATCAAAACCACGATCCAGAGCGGGGCTGCGCCCGCCGGAAACCCAATCATCGCGACCAGCGCCACAGCAAACGCTCCGGCGGAAAGAAGGGGCTTTCCGGATGCGGCCAGAGGAAAGAGAGTCACTCCTCCGACGAAGGTGAAGACGGCCACGAAGTTCCAGAGCATCGATCCCTGCGAGAGGAAATACGTCACGGTTCCCCAGAGTGGAAATCGGCCAAAATGCACGGTCATGGCCGCCAGCCACAACGCCAGCGCGGCCGGCGCGGCCATCACGCTCAGCAGTTCCCTGGGTGGACGGCCCGCGGTCAGCAGGCCGACAAAGAAACAGGCGAGAGGAATGAGCGCCGTGTAGCCCGTCCCGACGGCGAGAACGAAACACACCGACGCCGGGAAGAGAGCCCGGCGAACGCCGTCGACGGACTTGAAATAGAGGGCAAAGCCGACGAGAAGAAACGCCAGCATCGGCACATCCATCATGAGCGTTGGCGCGTAAACAACGAAGGCGGGGCTCAACGCGAACAGCAGGGCCACCCACAACGGTTCGGCGACAAAGCGGCGCGCCAGACTGTAAAAGGCCAGGACGGCTGCAATCGGAAAGACCGAAAAGGCGAGACGAAACGGCGTGTCTTCAAAGCGGCCCATCACGGCATATATCAGCGCGAGGTAATACTCTCCGACCGGCGGATGCGTGTGCGACGCAAAATCCGGAACGACGGAGCCGAAAAACATGCCCGGTGTGTCCTGCGGAAAGAACCAGTGGGTCTGGGCGGAACGGGCAATATTCAGAAAGATGTGCTCGTCCATGAACACGGCGCGCGACGCGAACGGAATGACGGTGGCCAGAACCACAGCCGTCAGCAGCGCATAGCGTTTCATCGGGCGAGATTAGGCCAAACGCCCGCCGCTTTCAACCACGCGACGTTGTCCGTCACTCACCTGACCACGGATCAGACGCGATCGACGACGCGGTAGCGTCCTTATTCGACATAAGACACGACCAGACAACACCAGCGGTTGCTTCAGCGCCGGGCCACTGGTAGGCTCGTCGGGCCATGCGCCGTGACGATTTTCTCGCGCAATTCCGGGCGCTCGAGGCGGCAGGCCGACTCACCGACGCCGACATTGAAAAGACCTGCGCCGCGATCGCCGCCGAAGCAGCCCCTTCCAGGGAAGCCATTCGCGCGCTTTGCGATATCGCCACGATGCCCTCGCCTGAGCGGCGCGCGTCTGGACAGCGCGCGATTTTCACGTCCATCGTGGAGAAACTGGGCGATTCCTTCGAACCGGAAGCCGTTGCCGTATATGACCGCATGTTCACCCAGATCATCGATGACTGCCGACGGCGGCCCGGGGGGGAAGAACTGGATCGCATGCTCGATCGCTTTGGAATTCGCGGCGAGGAAGACCTGCTTGACCGGAAGCGGCGAATCGCGGAATCGAGGAAGTATGCAGGCGGCGAACAAGGCGCTCTTACAGTCAAACAGGCCTTTGTCCTCTCGCGGGTCACCATGGGCGCCGACGTGGCGGTAACCAGCGTCCTGATGGACGGTCTCGCCGCGGCGTTTCCCAACGCGACCGTCACCCTGGTGGGTCCTGCTCCCGTCGCGGACCTTTATCGCAACGGTAACCGCTTGCGGACAATTGATGCGCCCTACGCCCGGCGCGGGAGCTTGCTCGATCGTCTGTCCGGCTGGGCGGATCTGGTCCGCATCCTGGACGACGCCCGAACCGGACTCACCGCTTCCGAGTTTCTTGTCATCGATCCCGACTCGCGGCTCACTCAACTGGGTCTGTTGCCCGTCAGGGAAGAGGAATGCGGCTACTTCTTCTTCGAAAGCCGTTCGTTCCAGCGGCCGGGCAAACCGTCTCTCGCCGAACTGGCCGGGACGTGGCATCGCGAAACGTTTGGCGGGGAATCGGCGCCGCAACCGTTTGTCCGGATCGCGCCTGGAGACGAACTGCGGGGCCATCGCGCGCGCGGCGTCCTGCGCAATCGGAAGATCGCGGCATTCAACTTCGGAGTCGGATCGAACGAAGCCAAGGGACTCTCACCGGAATTCGAGGCCGGACTCACGCGTGGGGTTCTTCAAAAGGGGTATTCGGTCATCCTCGATAAAGGCATCGGCGCCGAGAGCGACCGCGCCAATCGAATCGTCACGGAGTGGCGGGCGGCGGGACTCAAGGTCCTCGAACTGGACAGTCGCGGCGAGCTTTCCGAACCCGACACGGGGGCTGAGTCTGTGGACGCGATCACCTGGCAGGGCGGCCCCGGGCCATTTGCGGGACTCATCGCCTCATCGGATATTTACGCCGGCTACGACTCCGCGTTCCAGCACATCGCTGCGGCGCTGGGCAAACCGGTCATCGATATCTTTGTGCAGCAGAACCCTCCCCGGTTCGTCGAGCGTTGGACGCCGTTTTCGAGGAACGGCGCCGCGGTTCAGACCACCAGACTGAATCCGGAAATGCCGGTGGATACTGCTGTCAGTCGGATTCTCGCCATGCTGCCCTGAGCATCAGGAGCCATACAGCCGGCACAGCCGCCGGTACGAACAGGCGCCGCACTCCTGGGTGTCCGACGGATTGGGCGCGAGGGCTCCCTTGCGAACCGTTTCGGCCAGTTGCTCGATACGGGTCGAGGTTTCTTCGAACACGTTTTCGTCAACGGCGCGATTACTGATGGGACTGCTCGGGGATCGCAACAACAAATAGCGGCCCTCCATCGCCACGCCCCGTTCGGCGTTCAACGCGCGCGCGGCAAGGAACGCGTAAACCGGAATCTGAAAGGACTGTTCGAGTTGTTTCGCCGTGTAGCCGGACAGCGCGGAGTATTTGAAATCATCAATTCGGATTCCGTTCAGTTCGCCGTTCACCCGGCGGATCGCCACATGGTCGGGACGCCCACCGAGTGTAATGCCGCCCATTGGAGCGGGAGGCAATGGACTATCGAGATACTGGGGAAGGGTTTCGTAACCGTCCTTCGCATCGCGGACCGCGAACGCCGCCCACGTCATCAGAGCGCGAACCAGCTGTGGCCGCCGGATCTTCCACAGCGCCGGGTCGATGGCCATCCGCGGTCCGCGGCCCTCGATGTCGATAGGCGAGAGATGGCGCCGCACGATATCGTCCATACGTGTTGCGGCCTCTTCCTCGGATTCCGGAATCGGTTGTGAGTAGAACTCCCGCAAAATCCGGTGCGCCAGCGTCCCCACTTCCATAGGGGGGATATCGAAATCGGGAGTTTCGGCCTCCTTCAGTTTCAGCCGGTGCCGGGCCATGTATATGAACGGGCATTGCACAAGCGCGTTGAGCGCGCTCGGAGACCATACGTCTTCATCATTGAAGATGCCCGCGCCAACGGCGGCGCGACCGCTTCCCCGCCGTTCGACACCGGCGCGCCGGATGACGTCATCCCCGAGAAGGGCGCGCGCCTGTTCGTCATCGAGCAACTCGTCGCGCCAGGCCGCCGCGGCGGCGCGCATCCGTTCGCCGATTTCGCGGGGGGGACGTTTCCGTGGAGTCTCCACAAGCGACGTATCGAAATGGCGCAGCAGTTCCGCAATATAGATCGAAGGATAGATCGTCTCGCCTTCCAGCGTGCTTGAAGGAAAGCTGAGCGTGGCCTGCCGCGACGCCGCGTCCAGGATCATGAACAGATACAGGGGCTCCGCTCGATTCCGGTCGCGCAGGGTCCGCAGGCGCCGCGGACGGAGTTTCCGATTCAGCGATTCGGCCAGATCGTCGGGAAGCAGGGCGGTGGCCGAAACCCGGGACGGGATCTCGCCATCGGCAAAGCCCGGCGCAAACACCCATGAAAACGATCGCCGACCCAACGCGGCGGGTCTGAGCACGGCAACGCGTGGGACGCCGGGCGGCGCGGAATGGCTCGAAAACCGGCTGATCGTGCGAAGACCCGCCGTCTCTGACACGATCCGCCGAAACCCGGCAAACGCCATCGGCCCGGTGATCCGCGAAATGGCGCGGATCTCTTCGGCCAGGATTTCCCAGGCCTGCCGGTCGCGGCTGGTCAGCGATGGCCCGGGCGCCAGGTCGTTCATGAACGCTTCCGGAGGGCGAACCGCAGTCTCAAACCCGTCCAGCAACGCCTCAAAGCGGGCCAGTTCCGGGACCAGCGGCGAATTGTGGCGCGCCGCGAGGGCCGACGCCGCCAGATGGCGTCGGTCGATGTAGCCGATATGGAGCAGCATGCCTTCCACATCGAACTCCGGCGAAAGCCGCGGCTCGCGGTACGCGCTGGCCAGCGCCCGCGCCAGAGCGTGACGCGGACGTTCACTGGAGACCAGATCGAGAAGCGCAATCCAGTATTTGATGAAGGGAACGCGGATCAGGGGCACCCCGGTCTCGAACCCGACGGGGATACCATAGCGTCCAAACACGTCATCGATGATTTCGCCGTAGGCGTCAATGTGCCGAACAACCATGGCGATCTCATCCGCCTGCGCGCCTCTCCCCAGAAGGTCCTGGATCTCCGCGCCGATCGCTTCAATTTCTGCATAGCGTCCGCGTGATTCGAGAATGCGCAGTCCACTCCGCGCCGGACCACTACGGGAACTGTCGCCTTCGTCCTCCCACACGAACAAGCGTTCAAGCAGATCGCGGTTCGGGCCACCCGGCCGGAAGAATTCCGGGAAGGTTTTGTCGGCAAGCGACTCGTCTTCGAGGAAGCGTTTCCATGTCCATTCAGCGAACTGGGTCGGCTTGACGTTGGCGGTGGTGTTGAACAGAAGGACAGTCCCACCCTCCGGCAGCGCGGCGATCAGGTTGTGAATCAGGGCAAATTCACAGTCGGCGAGATCATAGATGGCGTGAACCACAATGCGGTCGAAGTGGCGAACCCAGTCACTGCCGCCGACAATCCGCTGGGCGGCAATCCAGCAGCGGTCTTTCGGGTCCGTGAGTTGAGCGGCGCTCAGGCTTTCCGTATAGCGGTCCAGAAGGTCGGCCAGGGACGATCCCGCATCGAGTTCTCGCAGTTCGAAACCATGCGCGCCGGCAGCTTTGAGCGCGCTCAGGGCGTCCAGGGCCTGTCCGAGGCCGGCCACTTTCCATCGGTCGGGAGCGGCGCGCATGGCGCGTTCGACGAGGGCCAGACGCTGGGCCGGCGTGGCGCTTTCGAGATCGGGCGTCAGACGCTCGACGACTTCATCGAGGGTGAAGGTGTTCGTCCCCAGAACCGCGCCATGATCGCGCGCGGCCCCTCTCAGATCGCTCCAGCGGTCTTCGACACTTCGGTATACGTGTAAATCCATTCGTAAGGCGAATCGCGAAACAGTTTCGGGTGCGCCACCAATATCAGCTTCCGCCGCGCCCGCGTGATGGCGACGTTGAAGCGGCGCGGATCCAGCACGAAGCCACTGAACGATGAGCGGACAAACGACAGCATCATGACGTCGCGTTCGCCGCCCTGGAATCGCTCGACCGTATCGACGGTGACACCGGTGTCTTCCAGCATCTGGCGCATGAGCGCCACCTGCGCGCGAAAGGGCGAAACGACGCCGATCCTGGCGGCCGGAACACCGTAATCGCGGATGTACGACCGCACACGCGCGGCGACTGCTTCGGCTTCAGCCAGATTGCGGCGGTCCTCCGGTTCTCCTTCGACCGGAATGAGAGTAACGGGCGGCCCTTCGGGTGGGGTCCGATCGTCGGGCGCAACCTGAGAGCGGAGCCGATCCCCGTAAAACAGCCGGTTTGCCAGCGTCATGATGCCCGGATGCATCCGGTACTGCGTGTCGAGCAGGGTGACCGATTCAGGACGTTCGCGCTTCAGCCGCTCAAACATGGACGAACCCAGCGCGCGCGTTCGGACAACGGGAGGCAGCTGGAGATCGTCCCCGATCAGAACAAACCGCCGTCCTCGGAGAATGAGACCGAGCGTCAGGGGCTCGGTGAGTTGTCCGGCCTCATCGACAATGGCCATCTCGAACGGACGAAGCCGCAGATACGGCAGAGTGGCCGCGCGGTGCGCCGTCGCCGCGACAATGCGCGCAGAACCGAGCGCGTCACGAACCGCCGTGACGCTTCGCAGCTTCTCCGCCAGGTCGTCGGAGAAATATTCGCTGGGATCTTCGAGCCGCCGGGCCAGCTCCGGCGAATCGGCGGCGCGGCCCATCCGTAAAAAACGCGTTGACGGGTCATGGTCGAGAAGCGAAAGCAGCATCTTGTCGACCGCCGTATTCGTGAACGCGCCCAGCAACACCGGCCCGTCCACACCGGAAATGATCCGGGGAATCACTTTCGTTTTGCCCGTTCCAGGAGGTCCCCAGATCAGGTGGCAGGGATGACAGTCGCGCGCCCGCCCGACGGCCTCGGCCTGACTGGCGTTGAGTTCGCCGTCAAGGTCGCCAGGGTGGTCCCGCCGGACCACCGGAGCCGGGAACCGGCTGGCGTCGCTTTCCCGATCGCCGAGAAT
>DASUFH010000409.1:0-4824 GCA_036274645.1 Terriglobia bacterium | reverse complement strand
TCGAAGAGAAACTGCGCGAGGATGTCACGGCGGGTGGCGCCGACGGCCTTGCGCACGCCGATTTCCCGCGTACGCTCGGTCACCGATACGAGCATGATGTTCATGACGCCGACGCCGCCGACCAGAAGCGCAACCGACGAGATTGCGAGCATGACCGCAAAAACGCCGCTGGAAATCTGATTCCAGAGATCGGTGAAGGAGTCCTGCGTAAAGATGGCGAAATCGCTTTCCTCGTTTGCCTGGACGCCCCGCCGTCGCCGGAGCAGGCTCTCGATTTCATCGATCGCGATGGGCATGTCTTCCTGGGAAACGGGCCGGACGCCGATCCAGAAGTCCCTGAATTCGGGATGCAGCCTCCAGAAAGCGGCGAGCGGAATATCCACCACGTTGTCGTTCGGGTTGGCCCCGGGTGTGAGGGCGTCCTTGCGCTTCTCGAGTACGCCAACCACCCGGAATACCGCGCCCTCGACCTGAACCTCCTTATCGAGAGGGTTGACGTTGGCCGGGAAGAGCGTCGCGGCGGTATCGTGACCGATCACCGCCACATTGGCGCCATGCCGGTGATCCACTTCATTGATCCAGCGTCCGGACTCAAGCCTCAGGTTGAAGACCACCGCGTGTGGGGCGCTTACTCCTTCGATGATCGTGTTCTTGGAGATCCGGTCACGATAGCGCACCGTAAACGCCCTGGCGTTCGGACTGGGCTGGAACCAGCGCAAAATCGGGGCGGCCGCCTGGACGTGAGGCGCCTCGGCGATGGCGCGGGCATCGTCCAGCGTAAGCTCGCGGCGGTTGAGCAGCGACGAGGGTTTGCGTCCGGGAACCGTCGGATTGAATTTGTAGACAAAGATCAGATTCGATCCGATGTCGGCAATCTCCGACGCGATGCTGGAGTTCAGGCCCTTGATGGTGGAGGACATTCCAATGACGGCCGTGACTCCGATGACGATACCGAGCACGGTCAGGAGCGACCGCATCCGGTTGACCCGGAGGGAATGGAAGGCCATCCGGAACGCTTCATTCATGACGCAGCGCCGTGATCGGGTCCATCCTGGCCGCGCGCGTGGCGGGATAGATGCCGAAGAAAAGTCCGACCCCGGTGGAAACGACAATGGCGAGTGCAATGGCCCACCACTGGATGCTGGCGGGCATCGACGTGGCGCGGGACACCGTTACCGCCACGGTGATTCCGAACAGGATCCCGATGACTCCACCCACCAGAGAAAGTGTTGCGGATTCGATCAGGAACTGGATGAGAATGTCCTGGCGGCGGGCCCCGATCGCCTTGCGGACACCGATCTCGCGGGTTCTCTCCGTCACGGAGACGAGCATGATGTTCATCACGACGATACCGCCGACCACCAGCGAGATGGACGCGATCGCGACAGTGACCGCGAAAAACGTCTGGCTGATATTGGCCCAGAGCGCCAGAAAATTGGCGTTGGTATCGATCTCGAAATCGTCCTCGTCCTGGTAGGCCACGTGGCGCCGCGCGCGCAGAATCTGCCGCGCTTCATCTTCAGCCGCCTCCAGCCGACCGGTGCCGTCGGCTTTGGCGTAGATGCGCACCGACCGCCGCGATCCCCACATTTTGTTGAAGACGGTGATGGGAATGACCACCCAGTTGTCGCGGGACTGACCGATCACCGCGCCCTGTTTCTCGCCGACGCCAATGATCTCAAAGGGCCGGTCGTTCACCGTCAGTTCCTTGCCGAGTGGATCGACAAACGGAAACAGCGTTTCGGCCACATCGGCCCCGATCACCGCGACCTGCCGGGAGTGGCTGACGTCGTGCGCGCTCAGGCCCCGGCCCGATTCGATCGTCGTTCCGAGAATATCCATCACGTCATGCGTGTTCCCCTGGATCTGGCTGTCTTCCAGATATTCGCGCCCGCGCTTGACGATCGTGGTCGCGTTGGACGTCACGCCCACGGACACACAGTCCCGGCACGCCTGCCGGATGGCGTCAGCGTCCGCCATGTCGAGGTTGCGCCGCTTCTGGCTTTCCACCCAGTCTTCGAATGACACCGTCACAAGGGGCGTGCGGCTGATCACGAATACGTCCGGTCCCAGGGTGAAGATCTTTTCGCTGACGTAGACATTGAGCCCGGAAATGAATGACACCACCGTCACCACGGTCATGACCCCGATCACGACGCCCAGCAGCGTCAGGAAGGAACGAAGGCGATTTTCACGCAACGACCGCAGGGCAATGACGATGGCCTCACGAAAGTTCATGCTCGACCTGTAACTGTAGCAGGCTTCTCCGGTTGTAGGGGCGGTCTATGACCGCCCAATACCTTCCGAATATCGCGAAGCGTAACAATTTCTTTTGTGTCGGGAGAATGTCGAGCCGAGAAAGAAATGCCGCTAGCCTTCAAGCGCGAGCATGAAGGGGGATTCAAACGCTTCGCGGATCCACGCCAGAAAACGCGCTGCGCCGGCCCCATCGATGAGGCGGTGGTCGTAGGATAGGGCGAGGGGAAGCATCAGCCGCGGTACGAATTCACCGTCCCGGAAGATGGGCTGGATGGCGGCTCTGGAGAGACCCAGAATGGCGGCTTCCGGGCTGTTGACGATCGGCGTGAATCCGACGCCTCCGATTCCGCCAAGGTTCGTTATGGTAAACGTGCCGCCCTGCATGTCCTGAGGGGAGAGCTTGCCATGGCGGGCTTTTTCGGCCACCTGATTGAGTTCAATCGAGAGATCGCGAATCCCTTTCTTGTCGACGTCCCGGATCACCGGTACGAGCAGGCCTGCCTCGGTGTCGACCGCAATTCCGATGTGGTAGTACCTTTTGTAAACGATCTTTCCTGCTTCCGTGTCCAGGCTGGCGTTGACGTCCGGAAAGACCTTGAGCGCGACGGCGGCGATCTTAAGCGCAATCGCCGTGACGCTCAGTTTTCCGCCCGCGGCGGCCACCTGTGGCGCAAACTTCTTGCGCAGTTCTTCCAGTTCGGTGACGTCGGCGCTTTCAAAGTGAGTGACATGGGGAATGGTGGTCCAGGCCTCATGAACATGACTGGCGATGCGACGACGGATGGGCGTCAGGGAGCGCTCTTCGACCGCTCCCCAGCGTGAGAAATCGGTTTGCGGTTTCTCCGGCTCCGTGGGAGCGCGGTGCTGGGTGACGTTGAGACTCGTGGCGTTGAGAATTACGGAACGGGCATAGTTCCGGACGTCGTCTTCGGAGATGCGCCCATCCGATCCGGTGCCGGTGACCGCCTCGATCTCGACACCGAGTTCCCGGGCCAGCAGTCGCGTCGATGGCGCGGCGTGCGCCGTGATCCGCTCCTGCGCCGGTTCCACGCGTTCGGACCGCTCCGGCTGCATTGGTGGACCAGGAGCCGTTGGAACCGGACTCACTTCGGACTTCTGCGGCGCGGGCGTTGTTGTGGATGGCGGAGGAGTTTCAGGCGCCTTCGGCTCTCCGGGCTGAGGGGTCTGCTGCGGAGTCCGGCGTTCCGCAGGCTCGTGTCCATCCAGTGTGAACAACACCTGGCCGACGTGAATGGTGTCGCCCTCGTGAACGCGAATCTCTTCGACCACTCCGGATTCGGAGGCGGGAACCTCCACGGACGCCTTATCGGTCTCCAGTTCGAGCACCGGCTGATCCTTGGTGATTTTGTCGCCGCGGGAGATGAGAACTTTCACAACGGTTCCCGAATCCACATTTTCTCCAAGAGCGGGCAGCTTGATCTCGTTTGCCATGTCGTCCTCGCGTCGGTCGCTCAGGTCAGCAGCGGGTGCGCTTTTTCGGGATCGATTTCCAGTTCCATGATGGCCCGTTCCACCACCTGCGGCGGAATTCGTCCTTCGCGGAAGTGAGCGCTGAGCACAGCCAGTGTGATGAAGCGCGCATCGACCTCAAAGAAGTTTCGCAGGGCGGCTCGCCCATCGCTGCGGCCAAAGCCGTCGGTTCCAAGCGTGGTCAGGGGGCCGGGGACCCACCGCGCGATCGAATCGGGAAGAGCCTTCAGGTAGTCCGTCGCCGCCACGTACACGCCCGGAGAATCGGCCAGGGCTCGCGTCACGAAGGCCGCGCGCGGCTGGCTGGTGGGATGCAGCAGGTTCCACCGTTCGGTGTCGTGTCCGTCGTGATAGAGCTCCTTGTAGCTGGTGACGCTCCAGACATCGGCCGCAACATCGTAGCGCTCCGCAAGGATCGCCTGAGCCTTGAGGCTTTCGTTGAGAATCGCGCCGCTGCCGAACAGCTGCGCCCGCAGCTCGGCCGTGGGATCTTCCGCGGGGCGCAGTTTGTACATGCCGCGCAAGATACCCTCGCGGACATCAGGGCCTTCCGGAATGGGCGGGTGCGCGTAATTTTCGTTGGTGACGGTGAGGTAGTAGAAGATGTCTTCCTGCTTCTGGTACATCCGCCGGATGCCGTCCTGAATGATCACCGCCAGCTCAAACGCGAACGCGGGATCATAGGCTTTGAGGTTTGGGGGCGCATAGGCCAGAACATGACTGTTGCCGTCCTGATGCTGCAGACCTTCTCCCGCCAGCGTGGTGCGGCCCGACGTTGCGCCGATCAGAAATCCCTTGGCGCGCGCGTCGGCGCCGGCCCAGATGAGATCGCCGATTCTCTGGAATCCAAACATCGAATAGAACATGAAGAACGGGATCATGTTGATCTTGTGCGTGGCGTAGGTGGTTCCGGCGGCGATGAACGACGCCATGGATCCGGCTTCGGTGATGCCTTCTTCGAGAATCTGCCCATCCGTCGCCTCGCGGTAATAAAGCAGAGTCTGCCGGTCCACAGGCTCATAGAGCTGGCCCACATGCGAATAGATCCCCGACTGCCGGAAGAGCGCTTCCATG
>DASUFH010000408.1:0-4765 GCA_036274645.1 Terriglobia bacterium | reverse complement strand
CCGCCCAATGACGCATTAGCTGACTGGCCAATGGTCAATGGGTAAATCAGCCAGGTCCAATACACATCGCACAACAGCCAGCGGACAACGGACAACGAGGGAACAGGAGGAGCCTCATGGCGGTCGCGCCGGTTCCCGTTTATAATCCCGGCGCACATCGATCATCAAAGGAGTCCTGGACATGCGACGACTGCTCTGTCTCGTGGTCCTGACGGTCGCCACGGCGTGGCCGCAGACCGGGAAAGACATTGAATGGCGCTACTACTCGGGAGACAACGGGGCGACGAAATATTCACCGGCGGCCGGGATCGACCGCGGCAACGTCGCCGGGTTGCGGGTGGCCTGGCGGCATCCGCATGTCGATCCGGCGATCGTTGCGGCGAACCCGCAACTGCGGGTTTCCAATCGTTATATGGCGACACCGATCATGGTGGACGGAATGTTGTTTGTGACGAACGGACTCGGTCTGGCCGAGGCGATCGATCCGGGCTCCGGCCAGACCGTCTGGATGCAAAAACCGCTGACCGCCGGCGCGGCGGGTCTTGCCGGCGGCACGATCACGAAAGGGGTCGCCTACTGGCGCGATGGCGCCGGGGCGCGAATTCTGACAATCCGGCAGGGATACCTCTTTGCGCTGGATCCGAAGACCGGCGAGCCGTTCAGCGATTTCGGGGACGGCGGTAAGGTCGATCTCAGGGCGGGACTCGGCCCGTTGGCGACGTCCTACCGCTGGGGTGGCGTTCCGCTGGTTGCGCGCGATGTCGTGGTGGTTGGCGCGACGATGCTGGAACAGGACTCCGCCTCGAACCGGGAAGGCCCGCCAGGCGACGTGCGCGCCTTCGACGTGCGGACCGGGAAACTGCGCTGGACGTTTCATGTGATTCCGCGCGATGGCGAAGCGGGAACGGAAAGCTGGGAGAACCGGTCCTACAGCTATACCGGCGGGGCGAATGTCTGGTCGATGATGAGCGCCGACGATGATCTCGGGTACATCTATCTGCCGACCACCAGCGCGACCAACGACATGTACGGCGGCCAGCGCCTGGGCGACAACCTGTATTCGAGTTCGATTGTGTGTCTGGAGGCGGCGACGGGGAAGCGTGTCTGGCACTTCCAGACGGTTCATCACGATCTGTTCGATTACGACAATCCGTCCGCGCCCATGCTCATCGACATCGCCGTCGATGGGCGGCCGATCCGCGCGCTGGCCCAGGTCACGAAACAGGCGTTTGTCTTTGTCCTGGATCGCGTCACGGGAAAGCCGGTGTGGCCCATCGAGGAAAGACCGGTTCCGGCGTCCACGGTTTCCGGCGAGCGGGCATCCCGCACACAGCCGTTTCCGACCAAACCGCCGGCGTTCGATCGTCAGGGCATTACCGTGGATGACCTGATTGATTTCACGCCCGAGCTGCGCGCCGAAGCGCTGCGGATTATTGCGAACTACAAATACGGGCCGATATTCACCCCGCCGTCGGTTGCCGGAGATGGGCCAGGCGCGACGAAGGGCACGATTCAACTGCCGGGTTCGACCGGTGGCGGAAGCTGGCCCGGGGGCGCCTTCGATCCGGAATCGGGCACGTTGTTCGTGCCGTCGCGAACGAATCCGTTTGTGGCCGATCTGGTCAAGGGAGTTCCCGGTCAGACGAATCTGGATTTCGTGGCCGGATCGCGTCCGGTCATTCAAGGCCCGGAAGGTCTGCCGCTGGTGAAGCCGCCTTACGGTCGGATTACCGCATTGGATCTCAATCGGGGCGATAAGGTCTGGATGGTTCCCAACGGCGACGGGCCGAGGAATCATCCCGCGCTGAAGGGACTCGATCCGGGACCGCTCGGCGGGGCTGTTCCTTCGGCCCTGATTGCGACCAGGACGTTGTTGTTCGCAACGGAGGCGGACCAGATCACGCCGAGAACGCCGCCGAACGCGGGAGGGAAAAAACTCAAGGCGCTGGATAAGGCGACCGGAAAGACCCTCTGGGAGATGGAATTCGAGGCTGGAGCGAACGGATCGCCGATGACATACGTATATCGGGGAAAGCAGTATGTCGTCGTCGCGATCGGCGGCCAGGCGCATCGCGCGGAACTGGTGGCGCTGAGCCTGCCGTAGACTCCCCGTCTGCCTGTAGGAGCGGTCAATGACCGCCCGACATTTCGGGGTGGAATGCCCTGATTTCGCCAGGATTCATTGTCGAAACACGGGCGGTCATAGACCACCCCTACAACAGACGCTGTGCTATGATCGCAGCCTTTCCATGACACCCGAGCGCTGGAAGAAGATCGACGAAGTCTATAACGAGGCTTTGGATCGCGATCCCGCGACCCGACGCCTGTTTCTCGACGAAGCCTGTCAGGGCGACGACGATCTCCGTCGTGAAGTCGATTCGCTGCTGGCCGCGTCGATTGACGCGCCAACGGCCTTCAATCGTCCGGCGCTGGAAGTTGAAGCCGAGGCGCTCGCCAGGGAAAGCTGGTTCCGAAAAACGCCGGATCCCCTTCCGCCGTTGGGAAGCCGCTATGTGGCCCTGGCCGAAGCGGGTCGGGGCGGCATGGGCATTGTGTACCGCGCGCGCGATGTGGAAACCGAGGAAATCGTCGCCATCAAGGTCCTGCATCCGGAGGTGGCGTCCGATCCGCTGATGCTCGAACGCTTCAGGAGCGAGTTGAAGCTGGCCCGCCGCGTCACGCATCACCACGTCTGCCGGATCTATGACATGAACCGCGCCAACGATCTCGTGTTCATCTCGATGGAGTTTGTTGAAGGGGAAAGTCTGCGGCGCGTATTGAACCGCATGGGCGCGCTTGGCGTGAAGAAAGCGGCTGCGCTGATCCGGCAGGTTTCGGAAGGCCTGCGCGAGGTTCACGCGCAGAGGATTATTCATCGGGACCTCAAGCCGGAAAACATCATGATCGACGCGGCGGGGAACGCGCGGATCATGGACTTCGGTATCGCTCGGCAGGCCGGTTCGCAAAAGCTGACGATCGGTGTGGCGGGAACGCCGTCGTATATGGCCCCGGAACAGATGGAAGGCGGCGCGCCCGATGAGCGTTCGGATATCTATGCGCTGGGACTGATCGCGTACGAGATGCTCACCGGGCGAGCGGCGTTTGCCGGATCGACTCCGGTGGCCGTGGCCGCGCAGCAGATGCGGGCCGCGCCGCCGGCGCCGCGGACGATTGATCCGGCGATTCCGCCCGAGCTGGAGGCGGTGGTCATGCGCTGTATCGCCACCCATCCCTCGCGACGCTTCCAATCCGTTGACGAACTGCTGGTCGCGCTTGCGCCGTACGACACGCCTTCATCCACTCCGGCGCCATCGGGACGAAAGCCATCAAGAATTTCGGGGATCTTCGATGAAACGGCGCAGATCATGGCGCCGCGCCGGGCCCGGTATCTATTGATCTTTATCCAACTGGGATATCTCGCGCTGTACCTGGCGGTGCTTTACAACCTGGATGAGGCTTCTGCGGTCCTGGAAAGACGCATCGGGCTGTCTGCGACGGCCTCGTGGATCCTGCCCTTGTCCGCTATTGGAGGAGTGGCGGTCCGCTTTTACCTGTTGTCGGCGCTGACGTTCAATCACCCGGCAACGGGCCGGCAGTACTGGAGGCTGTTTCCTCTTCTCCTGGCGTTCGACGCCTTATGGGCGGCGTCGCCGTTACTGGTGTTTCATCATCTGGGAATTGGTCTCGCGCTGGCGGCGATGGCGGCAATGGCCTATCTGCCTTTTACTCAGAAGACCCTGTTCAGCAACGCCTATCTGTAGCTGGCCCGTTCCTGTCTGGAAGCGTGCCCTCGTTGTCCGTTGTCCGCTGGCTGTTGTGCGATGTGTAATGGACCTCGCTAAACAGCCCAATGACCATTGGCCGCTGGTCAATGAGTCGGTGGGTAAGCGAACCAGGTCCATTACACATCGCACAACAGCCAGCGGACAACGGACGACGAGGGAGCGGAGGAACATCGTGGGCGGTCCTATAGTACCGCTCATTCCTCTAGAGCGGTTCCCCTGGCGCGGCTCCGGCGTCGGCGGCCAGTTCACGGTTGAGCCAGGCCCTGGCGAAGTTCCAGTCGCGGATGACCGTGAACGGAGACACGTTCAGGACGTTGGCTGTTTCCTCATTGCTCAGCCCCCCGAAGAAGCGCAACTCCACGACCTTGCTCTTGCGGGGATCCAACGCCGTCAGGCGCTCGAGCGCTTCGTCGAGCGCGACAAGATCGGAACTGCGTTCCGGAGAGACGACCACCGCCTCGTCCAGCGAGACCGGATGGGCTTTCCCACCGCGTTTCTGGTACGAGCGCGACCGGGCGTGATCGACCAGCACGCGGCGCATGATCTGCGCGGCCAGGCCGTAGAAGTGGGAGCGGTTCTGCCATTGGGCTGTTTTCCAGTGGACCAGGCGAAGAAAGGCCTCGTTTAACAGCGCTCCGGTTTCCAGCGTGTGGCCTTCCTGCTCACGGGCCATGTATCGCCGCGCCAGGCGCTCCAGTTCGGAGTAGATCAGGGGCGCCAGCCGTTCCAGCGCGGCCTGATCTCCGCCGCTCCATGCCTGGAGCAGCCGGGTGACCTCTTCGGATGGGGGATCTGGCAAATCGTTAGCCGGCATCCGCGAAAGATAGATCGAGTCCGGCTTGCAGCGCAAGCGGCGTGAATGAGCGGCGTGAATGAGCGTGAATGAGCGGCGTGATGGTGTCGGCGTCGTCCGTCCCCCGGTTGTCCATTGTCCATTGACTGTTGTCGATTGTCCGATGAACTTCTTTCATTGTTCGTTG
>DASUFH010000407.1:0-6161 GCA_036274645.1 Terriglobia bacterium | reverse complement strand
GAAAGCGAAATTGCTCTCTGTCCCTTTATTTCCGGAACTCATCCGCAGGACGGGCATCGGATTCCCCCCTACGAAGACACAGCTGTCCAAATTGCATCCGGCGCGATTATCGTCCTGGCCCGCCTCCGGCGGGCCCAATGTGGTCCAAAATCATGCCGGAGGCATGAAAGGAATTCAGCCAGGGGTTAAGCGAGCGAAGCGAGCGCAACCCCTGGGTACCTGGTCATTTAGAAAAGGCGCCCTGAAAGGGCGCCAGGATCTCAGGCGCAAAACCCACACCTCTTGTCATTCAACTCGTCTGAAACCCCTTCCCAGCTTAATTTGGACAGCTGTGCCTTCACAGGAGGGGAGTCCGGCGCCCCGTGGTCAAAAATTCCGACACACATAAAGCATTACATATGTAATCCTATGGTCACGGCAGGCATTGGACCATGCTTTCGGCTCTTCGCGCCAGGCTGGAATCCGCGCTTCGGGAACGGATTCTCTCGCCTTTCACCGACCCCGCCCGACGTGTATCCGACAGCGCCCCGACCGGAATCGCTGAACTGGACGCCCTGATCGGCGGCCTGCCGCGCGGCGCAATCACGGAAATTTTCGGCCCGCCATCATCCGGAAGAACCGGCGCCGCCATCGCCATGCTGGCCCAGGCGGCGGCGCGCGACGAGGCGTGCGCGCTGGTGGATGGCGCCGACGCGTTCGATCCGCAGTCCGGGCTGGCGGCCGGACTGGACCTCGCGAAACTCCTCTGGATCCGTTGCGGCTCGATCGACCAGGCGCTGAAGACCACCGATCTGCTGCTGCAGGGCGGCGGCTTCGGCTGCATCGTGATGGACCTCTCCGATCTGCCTGCCGCCGCCGTGCGGCGCGCGCCTCCGGCCATCTGGTTCCGGCTGCAGCGCGCAGTGGAAAAGACGCCGACCACGCTCATCGCGCTCAACACCGAAAGCGTTTTACAGTCGGCGGCCGGACTCGCGCTCCGCATGGAAACGATCGCGAGCGGATGGTCGCAGCTGCTCGACACCATCGATATGGAAATCACAGTGGTCCGCGGACGCCCGCAGCAGGACCATTCACCATCCCCCAACCGGAATACCGTCCATGTTCGCCTGCATATTCGCCCCCCATTCACCGGCTGACGCGGCCACGCAACAACTGTTGCTCGACGGCGCCTACGGGTTTTCCCCGCGCGTGGAAGACACCGCTCCACGCACGGTCGTTTTCGACGCCACCGGCCTCGGATCACTGTTTGGATCCATGGAAGCGCTTGCCGCCAGAATTCTCGAACAGATGCAGCAGGCCGGCCTTGCAGTGAACGTGGCGATCGCGGCCAATCCCGACGCGGCGGTTACCGCGGCGCGAGGCTTTTCCGGCGCGACCATCGTCGCCACGGGCGATGAAGGCCGTCGGCTGGCGAAACTTCCACTGTCCACGCTCGAGCCTCCGGCGGAAATCCTTGAAACGCTCGAACGCTGGGGCATCCACACGCTGGGCGGACTGGCCGGTCTTCCTCCGGTTCAGGTTTCCGAACGGCTCGGACAGGAAGGCGTACGGCTGCACAAACTCGCGCGTGGCGCGCACACGCGGCCGCTGGTCCCACGCGAGGACCCGCCCCGCTTTGTGGAATGCATGGACCTCGACTACGCGATCCCCACCATTGAACCGCTGGCGTTCGTCCTCAACAGCCTGCTGGAAACCCTGTGCCGCCGGTTGAGCGCGCGGTCGCTGGCCACTCAGGAAGCGTTCCTCACGCTGGGTCTGGAACGCAGTCCGGAGCCTTACCGCCGGACGCTGCGCCTGCCGTTGCCGGTCCGGAATCCGCGGGTGCTGGCCAAACTGTTTGTCCTGGCGCTGGAAGCGCATCCGCCGGGCGCGGCGGCCGTATCGGTCGAGATGGAAACGATTCCGATCCGTCCACGGCCGCTGCAAAACGGCCTGTTCGTGCCGTTGTCGCCCGATCCGGAAAAGCTCGAACTGACGCTCGCGCGCATAGCCGTGGTGGTCGGTTCCGGGCGGGTGGGTTCGCCGGAAATTCTCGACACCCGGCGTCCGGACGCATTCCGGATGAAGAAATATGACGTCACACTTAACCGGCCATTCGCCTCCGCGCCGTCCAACGTTTACCGGTTGGCGCTGCGCTTCTTCCGCCCACGCATCGCCGCGTCGATCGAAATGAAAAACGAGGCGCCGGCATGGATTGCCTTCCCTCATGGCCACGGCCCTATCGCCGCCGCGAGCGGGCCGTGGCGCGGATCCGGCGACTGGTGGAAGACGGATGGCGTCTGGAACCGCGAGGAATGGGACATCGAAGCGCTCGACTCGCTCTACCGCATCCACCGCGACGTGGCCACCGGACGCTGGTTTGTCGAAGGAATCTACGATTGAACTGTTCCTGTCTCCGTCCGATACCGGCGGATCCAGGCAGGTCCCATCGGAATTTCAAAAAGTTTGCGGATTCAGACAATTACCGGACAACTCCCTTCCTGACGCCTTGTAGAATCCGCCTCCATGAATCGGAAGCGTTGGCGGCAATTCATCGGACTTCTGGTGGCCGTTATTGTGCCCAGCGTGGCGACTGCGTTGCTGGGCTGGCAGGTGCTCCGTCAGCAAAGCAGACGCGACGAGGATCAGAGACTCAGAGCGACTGCCATCGAGATCGTCACGGAACTGCGCGATGAAGCGAACCGCATCAAGGTTCAGGAGATTGCCGCATCTGAATCCGCCGAAGTGTATACCGATACCTCCGTTGTACTCGACGCCCGGACGGAAGACGACAGGCTCGTTCTACCGTGGGAGTCGGACGAGCCCAATCCCGAACCGTATCGTCGCGCGCAACAGGACCGGCAGAAGTTCCAGGACGAGATGTGGCGGTTGCTGTACGGCGGCGAGGAAGGGAAAGCGGTGGATCGGTTGAGGAGCGAAAGCCAGCGGCCGCTCGGTCAGGCCGAGCGCGCATATCTGCTCACTCTTCGTGGCGCCGCGCTGAGGTATTGGGAGGGACATGACGAAGAGGCGTTCGATGTGTATGTTGAACTCCTCGACTTTTCGTCACGGATCGTCAACAGTTCGTCCAGACCTCAACCGGCCTGGCAATTCGCCGCCGACGTTTTGATCGAATCGGGCACACGCGAGACGGCCGTGCTGAACCGCATCAAGCAGGATCTCGACTCGTTTAGCGCGCTGGCGCGCTGGAACGTCGGATTGAGGAGTCTCCTTGATCGGCTGTGCAAGTCGCGCAATTCCACGGTTGCCCGTAGAGCGGCCAAGGATCTTGAGGCGCTGGACCGCCGGATGGAGAGACTTGAACGGCTTCGCGACTTGCCGGGTATCCCCGCCCTGCAAGACCACTTTAAGGACCTCGGCGTCACCGCCGAACGCTGGGCGGCGTTTGGCGAGGACGAATTGTGGCTAGTCGGCAAGGGGCCGAAAACGGACAAGGGGGCGCTTGTTGTTGTGGCGCGCGCCAGCGACATCAAGCAAAAAGTGGATGAAGCGCGGCGGCGGCGTGGGATCGAACAGCCTTTTCACTTCGCCAGGAAAGGCGAAGTGGTCGAATCGCTAGGCGATGGACTATCCGGATTCCCCGTCGTCGTCGATCCCGCAGGCGCTTCCGGCGAAGGCGCCACTGGAGTCGGAGGCCTTGGCAGGCAGCGGCGGCTGTTCTACGCGCTATCGCTTGCGCTGATCTTTGGACTCGCCTCTTTCGGCGCCAACCTGATGTGGCGCGACATGCTGCGCGAATCGCGTCTGGCCGAAATGCGTTCGCAGTTCGTGGCGAGCGTTTCGCACGAACTGAAAACCCCGCTGACCGGAATCCGCATGCTGGCGGAAACGCTTCAGACGCCTGCGGCGGCGGAACCGGCCATCCATGCCGAATACCTCGAAACCATTGTTGGTGAAACCGAACGTCTGGCCCGTCTGCTGAACAACGTGCTGGATTTCTCCAAAATCGAACGAGGCGAAAAGCATTACCACATGAAACACGCTTCGCTCGCCGATGTGCTGCGCAACGTGGTCCGAGCAATGCGGCTTCCAATGGTTGAGCAGGGGTTCGAATTCAGCCTCGAGATCGCTGACGGGGTCCCCCCCCCTGCGGATCGACCGGGACGCCGTCGAGCAGGCCGTCCTCAATCTCCTCAGTAATGCCATGAAATATTCCGGCAAGAGCCGCGCGATCGGTCTGCGCCTGAAGATGGAAGACGGTTCGGCGCTGATTCAGGTTGTCGATCACGGCATCGGCATTCCGGAAGGCGAACAAAAACGCATCTTTGAAAAGTTTTACCGCGTTCAAATTCCGGAAATCCGCTCCATTTCCGGTACGGGACTGGGCCTGGCGCTCGTGGCCCATATCGTCGAGGCGCACGACGGCCGGGTGGAAGTGGAAAGCTCGGTTGGCGTGGGAAGCACGTTCGCCATCCGCTTGCCTGTTCAAACCGCCACAAGCGGGGAACAGGCCCTGGGGGTCAATTCTCTGGACAGCCAGCCAACGCACGGGAGGTGCTGATGAGCCGGATTCTGATTGTCGAAGATGACCCCACCATCCATCGCGTGGTGAGGGATAACCTGCGGTTCGAGGGTCACGACGTGCTTTCCGCCACGGATGGCGAGACCGGTTACCGCCTTGCGCGGGAAAAGCGGCCGGACGTCGTCATCCTCGACTTGATGCTTCCAGTGATGACGGGTCTCGAAGTCTGCCGCAAGCTGCGCGACGAAGGATTCATCGCGCCCATCATCATGCTGACCGCGCGCGGCGAGGAAAGCGACCGCGTTGCCGGGCTCGACCTTGGCGCCGACGACTACGTCACCAAGCCGTGTTCAATCCTTGAACTGCTCGCGCGAGTTCGCGCGCAACTGCGGCGCGCGGGTCCGCTCGGCGCCATGCCGGCGGAATTGCAATTCGATGACGTCGCAGTCGATTTCCGCCGTTACGAAGCGCTCAAGGGTGGGAGTCCGGTAGCCATGACGCGCAAGGAGTTTCACGTCCTGCGCATGCTGGCCGCCAAAGCGGGTGAAGTGGTGAAGCGCGATGACATCGTCATCGAGGTCTGGGGCTACGACACCTCCACCGGCGATCGCGTCGTGGACAACCACATTCTGAAGCTGCGGCAAAAGCTCGACACCGGGCCGGGACGCCTGGTGACCGTTCACAAGGTCGGATACAAACTGGTGCTGGAACGATGAGCCGCATCGTCGTGATCGCCGAAGATCCCGATTGATCCGACTCGTCCCCCAGCGCCGCAGGTGGCTCTGGCCGCAAACGCCGTAGCGGCGGCCGCCCAATTCAGCAACGGACACTTCACCGGCGACATCACCGTCGTCGGCATTTTCAACGGACTAGAAGGAGATCGTCATGCGTACTCGAATCGTCATCCTGTCGGCGCTGGCCCTGCTCGGCGCTTCGCTCTTGTTGTTCGCGCAGAACCCTCCGGCGGCCGAGCGCCTCAATGAGGCGCAGCAGATGGAAGCCCAGAAGGGTCTGAAAGCGGCCATAGAGCGCTATGAAAGTGTTTTGCAAGATTTTCCCAACGACGAAGCAGCCGGAGTAGCCATCGCGCGGATCGTCAAGCTGTACGAGATCATGGGCAAAAGCGACGACATGCTTAACGCATGTGAGCGCCTGATGAGCCGCTGGCCGAAAGTGAAGGATCAAGTCAGCGAACTGTGCGTGCCGCGAACCATGCCCGGAATCTTCATTGCGAAGATGGATCCACAATCTGGAGTCATCCAGGATCCGGTTCGCAGCATGACGGCAAACCCCAGGCAGACGGAAGTGTTTCCAACCTTTTCTCCCGACGGCGCCCTTCTGGCATTCACCCGATTGCGGAACACCCCTCGATTGGAGGCTATGCTGGATTCCGTCATCGTCCGTTCACTGAACGACAGGAGCGAACGTCCGATGAAGGGCTGCGGCGAGGGCTCCACCGTAGGAGGGGCGCATCCCCTGTGGCTCCCCGACCGATCCCTTCTTTTTGTCAACACTCTATTGGCTAACAGCATGCCGCCGAATCAACCCCACTGCATCGGATTCAACGACAGCCAGACCGGAGAACTCCGGCGGTCGCTCGATTACCCCACGCAGGCTCTGGCTTCCGCATGGAGCGCGGTCTCTCCGGACGGCAAGACGCTCTACACCCTTTTGGGCGCCGCCTTTTTCAACAGACCAA
>DASUFH010000406.1:0-3205 GCA_036274645.1 Terriglobia bacterium | reverse complement strand
CGCTCTGAAGTGCGGGATCACCGCGCGGCACATGAGCGCGCAGCCGTACAGGTTGATCTCGATTGCGCGTTTCCATTCCTCAAAATCGATCTCTTCCAGCGCTCCCTTGGGTCCGTAGACTCCCGCGTTGTTGACGAGCGCGTCGACTTTGCCGAATGTGTCGAGCGCCACGCGGACCAGCCGTTCCGTAGCGCCCGCGTCCGACACATCCGCCACTTCAGCGCATACGGTCTGGCCGTCCGAACAGGCGGATTGAAGCGTGGAGCGCGCCTCGTTCAACGCGTCGCGGTCACGTCCACAGATCAGAACGCCGGCGCCGGCCGCCACATATCGCCGCGCGATTTCCAGGCCGAGTCCCTGGCTGGCGCCGGTCACAATCGCTGAGCGTCCTTCGAGAACTCCATTCATGGCTTACCCACCGTGAAATACCGGACATCCGGCCGAGAGTCGAGTTGACGGGCGAGAAAGCGTCCAACATCGAAAACGATGGCTGTTCGCATGGCTCGCACAATCGTCTCGGCGGAGATTGTAGTGAACTGGGGCCACTCTGTCGCAATGACGAGCGCGTCGGCGCCGGCCAGCGCTTCTTCGGGCGAAGAGCACAGGGCGATGATGGAAGTCAGTTCTTCCGGAATCCGTTTCACCGCAGGATCGTGCGCCCGGACGCGCGCTCCGGCGGAGGCGAGCCAGCGGCAGAGTTCGACTGACGCCGAACGCCGCAGCGTGTCTGTGCCGGCTTTGTACGCCAGTCCCCACACTGCGACGGCGCGATCCTGCATCGTTTCGAAAACACTTCCGAGTTTGTGTTTAGCCCATTGGCGATGCGCATCGTTGCTCTGGCGGATCGCTTGGAGCAGACAGGTAGTCGCGCCCCGTTCCGCGCCAATGCCGGTAAGAAAGGCCACGTCGCGCGCCAGCGTGCCGCCGGCAAAGGCTCCGCCGGGAGTCAGGTAGGCCCGGGGACCGATGCGCGGCTCACTCTTGAGCGCGCGTTCCACCTCGCGCGCGTCGGCGCCGGTCTTTTCGCAGAGGACCGCAATTTCGTTGATGAAACTCACCGATGCCGCGAGGAAGGCGTTGAGCGCGTGTTTGGTCATTTCCGCGGACTCCACGGTCATCCATTCGATGTGATCCGTGTAACGCGAGAACAGCGGCCCAAGCAATTCGCGAGACCGATCGTTCCGCACACCGGCGACGATCCGGGCCGGCTTGTTGAACGCGTCGATCGCCCGGCCCAGCCGGAGATTCTCCGGCGAACAGGCAAACGTGGTTCCGGTGGGAAGTGTGTCGCGCAGGCGTTCTTCGAGCAGACGGATGCTGCCGACCGGCAATTGAGACGAGATCAGGACAAGCGCCGGCGACTTCAGACCGGCGAGCGCCCGCGACGTTCGCTCCAGCACATAGGCGACGTCCGCCTGATCGTCTTCGTCGACGGGAGTGTCATAACTCACCCAGAGCAGATCGATTTCGCGAAGCGCAAATCCGGCGTCAGTCGTGAACGTCAATCGGCCGTCAGCCAGCCCCTGCCGGATCAAGTCTTCCAGGCCCGGCTCATAGAGCGGGGGAACACCTTTGCTGAGATTGGCGATGACCTCGGCGTCGAAGTCCAGTCCGGTGACGGTATGCCCGGCTGCGGCCAGACAGCCGGCGGTAACACTTCCGAGATGCCACAGTCCGAGAACGCAGATCTTCATGAACGCATGTCCAGGAGCCAGGAGTTTTCCTGGAGGTATCGGAGCGTGGCGATCACGCCTTCCCGGATCGACAGCCGTGGCGCCCAGCCAAGGGAGCGGATCCTGGCGCAATCGAGAAATATGAATGGGCTGTCGCCAATCCAGCCGCGTTTGCCGCCGCCGAATTTCAATTCAGGCTGAAGTCCCAGATGCTGGGTGATCCATCCGATAGACTGGCGGACGTTGCAGTACTCGTCGGTTCCCAGGTTGAAGATATTGACCCTGTCGCCGGCTTTTTCGATGGCCAGCAGTATGGCGTCGACGCAGTCGTGAATGTAGAGATAGGACTTTCGCTGCGTTCCGTCGCCCAACACTGCCAGCTCGTTCGGATTGCGTCGCAGGTTCCTGTAAAAATCGAACACATGGCCATGGCTGTAGCGTTCGCCGAGGATCGAGACAAACCGGAAGATATAGCCCTGGAATCCGAAGCCTTCGCAGTAGGCTTCGATCATTCCTTCGCAGGCGAGCTTGGACGCTCCATAGAGCGATGTCTGGATGGGGAACGGGTCTGTTTCCGGCGTCGGGAAGGTCTCGGGTTCTCCGTAGATGGAACCCGTTGAACTGAACGCGATACGCCGCACCCCGCCGGCGCGCATGGCTTCGAGGACGTTGAACGTGGCGACGGTATTTTGTTCCAGGTCTTTGCGGGGGTGATTCAAACCGAAGCGGACATCGGCGTTGGCGGCCAGGTGGAAGACAAAGTCGTGGCCGGCAACCGCCGGGTTCAGGCTCGAGGGATCCAGCAGATCGCCCCGTATGAGCTGGAACGATGGATGCCGCTGGGCGTTCGCCAGGAAGGCCGCCTGTCCGGTAGAGAAATTATCGAACCCAGTGACTTCATGACCGGCGGCCAGGAGACGGTCGGACAGATTGCTGCCAATGAAGCCGGCTGCTCCGGTGACGAAGCAGCGCATCAGCGTTTTTCCGCGGTCGCGGCGAGCGCCGGCGCGGCAGCCCGGTCCGCGGCGTTTTCTTTGCGCAGTTGTTCGATTTCCCGCAGGGGATCCACTGTGGCCAGCCGAAGTTTGATCAACGCGCGCACCCAGGTGATCGGATCCCGCCACATGGAGACCTTCTTGCCTTCCTTGAATGAACGAGACCGGTAATTGACCGGGATTTCGATCGGCCGATAGCCTTTGCGGACGAGCTTGATCAGGAGTTCGTAATCGAAGTCAAAGCGGTTGCACTCGAAGCGAAGACCGAAGAGGCAGTCGCGGCGGAACACCTTGAACATGGTGAACGGATCTTTGAGTCTCTGGCGGAACAGGATGTTGACCAGCGCGGTGAAAAACCAGTGTCCGAAATTGAGGCCGAGACTGAGCCACCGCTGATCGACGAAGCGGCGCATTTTCCAGGCGCTGCCGCCGTGCCGCGAGCCCAGCACAAAGGTTTCGCGGCCTTCGCTGAGCGGCTCCAGCAGCGCGTCATAGTCTTCGAGGTCGTATTCGAGGTCCGCGTCCTGAATGAGAATG
>DASUFH010000405.1:0-4211 GCA_036274645.1 Terriglobia bacterium | reverse complement strand
CCACCTTTGCCGAAAGAGGTAAGCCGCATTTCACACCCGCCGCCACATTCGCCGCCCATGTCGCCGAACGAGTGCTGAAATACGGACTTCCCCCCGGTGTCATTCTCAACGTCAATTTCCCGGAAAACTGGAATGGACAGGCCCGACTGACCCGCCAGGGCCGCCGGACCGGCAAGACCCTGATGGTCGAGGAAACCAACCGGCGAGGGGCATCCTTTTTCTGGCTTCACGACGAACTGCACCAGGATGACCCGGGCGTTCCCGCTGACTCCTGGAACGATTTCGACGCCGTATCCGCCGGATACGTGTCTGTTTCGCCATTGCGCCTGGACCGCACCGCCTACCGGTACTTTGAGCGCTTCGGCGAGTGGCTCACCGGAGTCGGAAACCCCGAAGAATCCTGAGGGCTGCCCTGTCCCCGCCCGGTTGTCCGTTGTGCGATGGCTGTGGTCCGCTGGGCGATGGACCTGGCGCACTGACCTGCTGACTCATTGACCAATACGCTAATGGGTCATTGGGCAGTTTAGCCAGGTTCATTACACAGCGGACAACAGCCATCGCACAGCGGACAACCGGGACGCAAAAAGGAACGTCCCGCCTGATTCCAATTCAGTCAACAACGTTTGCAGGACCGGCCGCAAAGTCTCAAAAACAACGATTCAAGATCGTGTGTGCGGCCACAGGCCGCCCGGCAAGTTTCGTGTGCTAGAATATGTCGGTTTGTTTTCGGGGCGTGGCTCAGCCTGGCTAGAGCGCTTGGTTCGGGACCAAGAGGCCGGAGGTTCAAATCCTCTCGCCCCGATTTTCTTTTCAAGCATTTCGCAACATGCGTTTCAGGCGTGTTGTTGAAATCTCAGGATCTCCCATCTACAGCGAATGGCGGCATGAACACCTGCGCATCAATGGTTGAGTCGTGCAGGATAGCGTTTTGCGGGCCACCGCTATTTTCCGGACTGGAACCGGTCGACGACGCCATGACCGCGATCGATCGGGACAACCCGGCGCTCAAGGGCGTGTGTGGAGACTCTCCACATTCCAGATACGGCCATCCGGGTCGGTCCTGGGCGCGCCATCCCCGGCCGCGGTGACGGCCCAACTGAGATCGATGCGCGCGCCTTCCCGCCACGGCAGCGACGAGAGCTGTATTTCATAACTCTGACTGTTCTGGCGCCGCGCGAATGAGAATTCGCCATCCAGCAACATCTCCGCCGCCGCGCGGGAGTGGAGGCGCGCGGCAATGATTTCAGGTAGTGGCTTCTTCTGTTCCGCCTTACCGCTACAATCCCGGGCCAACATCGCGTAGTCCCCGGTGATGTACAGGGATGTGGCAGGAGGAGCGCCCGCGCGAACCAGATGCATCGCAAAGTCTTGCGAATGCGCCTGCAGGCGCCACTCTTCTTCATAGGCGCCGCTTGGCGCCCATTCCATCATGCGGTCGCCTGCTTCCCGCCATGCAAACCATCCCGGTTCCGGAAAGTTCTGGACCGGCTGGTTCGCAAAGCCATCGTTGCCCCGGGGCCATGTTGCAGTGGGGTGGGGTGTCGTGGACTCATCGAGGACTGTCCTGGCACACGAGCAATCCTGCTCCGCCAGCGCCAGCAGCTCAGAATCACTGCAATCCGCAAGTTTCATACAGTGGCGAAGCGCCGGGCGGTCAGCACGAATCCGCATGTCGCCCATGCCGGACGCGGTCTGTACCCAGATGACGCGGGTGGCCGTATCCCGCGTGCCGTCGGAGAACTGAATGGAGCGCCGGATCCAGCAACCAATCATGCGATCGGGCACGGTCTGCTTTCCGATAATCTGCGGCATGGCCTAGAAGTGATCGCTTCCCAAAATCGTCTGTTGGTGGGTGATGTTCAGAACGCCGTCAGGAACGACGCCGCGTTGCCGCCGGAGACCTGGGCGTTCCGCGCGGCGACCAGGTAGTCGTGGCCGTAGGGTTCGTTGCCGGTGTGATTACCGACGATGCGGTTGACCCGCTGCCTGTGAAAGATCTTCAATTGCGGCCATAACGGGATCACCTTCGCCGGATCATCGCCGAACAATTCGCGATGCTTTGCCGGAAGTCGATACCAGGGCGTCGTCATGTCGGAGTGATGCGCGTTGTGAAAGCCGAAATTCAGCGTGACCCAGTTAAGAACGCTGTCGTTGAAGGTGTGTGGATTGTCGAACGTGTGCTCCTGCTCCCATTCGTAGTCGCCCTTTCGAGGGGCTACGCCGGGCTGGAAAAGCGTCAGGCTGTACCCGTAATCGTGTTGAATACTGTCCATGAAGCGCAAAACCGTCAACATCAACATGTACGCAACCGCGTACATGAGCGCCACCCGTGGGAAGAAAAGGATGAGCGCGCCAAACACACCGCCTCGAATCAGAATGACCCCAACATTGCGACGCCGCTGCTTCCTGCGTTCGGGAATGATAAACGCGGTAAACGCCATGATCGTGTGCATGATCAATTCGTGAGCCGGGATGTAAAACCACTCGAGAAACCGTGTCGCTTTGAGAATGTAGGGATGCTGCTTAAAGAATCTCTCGTAATCGAACCAGGCGACATCGGCGACATCGACATGATGACGTAAGTGCTTGTAGCGCATGTCCTCGAACGTTCCGTAGGCGGCGCCGCACAGCCAGGCCAGAAACCGCCCCAACGTCGCATTGTGGCGGGCGTTGCGGAAAACCAGGTTGTGCGCGCATTCATGAATCAGGTACGCCGCAATCGTCATCGCGTGCGCCAGCAGAACCGTCGCAACCAGGTTGACAGCCCAGGCCCTGTGAAACAGACCCGCGAAACCCGCGGCATAACCAATCACGGCATAGGCGAGAGCGCCGCCGTTGTAACGAAGACCTTCGGGTTCGGCCAGAAATCTCGTGGTGGAAAGCACGCTGAAACCCCTGCTCCTTTTCGGAGAGGATAGTCGAAACCCGCAGCGCGTCACAAGGTCGATAACCGCGAATGTCGATAACCGCGAATTTCTGCCTTCAACCGGCACAATCCGCGATTTACCGCGGTCCGTATCTGCCCCGGGCCCCGATCAGGCGGCGCGGCGTTCGTAACGATGATGAACGCCGCCGACTTTCAACAACGCTCTACCGACGGCATTAATGCTGAATAGATAGCGGCTCCTGCTTCGGGACCAAGATGGCCAACTCTCCGGAAGAATCTCTGCCGCGGCGGACGGAAGCGGCGCGCCTCCCAGCGCAGCCCGAAGGACCTCCAACACAGCGTTGGTGTCTCCGGCCGCGGACTCCGTTTGGCTCATGGTTACAATCTCCACAGGGGATAGGGGCTCGTCCGCGCCTTCGCGGACAACGATGCCACGAATCGTACCGGTGGTTCAAGAATCCACCCGAGCGTGAAGCCATCATTCCGAAATCCAGCGAAACGGCAAGACAGCTGGCCGCCAGAGCACCGATTTATAGATGACACTGCTTTGACCCAGCGCACGCGCATTCAGGACAACCGAAGCCGCGATGGCGGCCGGTCCCAGAAGGCCGATGAGTCCAGACGCCACCGGTGTGAGCGGCGCGCCGTAGAGATGGAGCGCGCCGAATCCCGCGGCTATGCATACCGGCAGCGAAAGAATTCGAATCGGCGCTCCAACGGAACTCAGCATGACGGCAGACTGCACGAGACAGGTCAGTCCAGTCAGTCCGGAGAGCAGTTCCAGACGCAGCGACGGTGGCAGGTGGCCCAATATCGTCCAGTAGGCCGCAATCGGGAACGCCCAGAAGGAGAGCCAGAATAGCACCGGCGCCACGGTCAACACAGCCGCCAGAGCGCGGGTGCTGATGGGGAGCACGCGCAGATGACGGAGTCCAAGCATGTCCGGTCCCAGAAAGATCCAGCCTGTGGCCGTCGTGATCGGTGCGACGAGAAGGATGACGGCGCCCAGAGGAACCGGCTCGCTGAACAGGGACAGGCGTTCCAGAATGGAGGCGCTGTCTGAAACCCACCATGCGCAGAGGAGCATTGGCAACTGCGAGGCGATGCCGGAGATGATCGCTGCGCACAAGACCCCGCGAAGTTGATTCCACGCGAAGAACGTCAGCCCCGTCGCGCGGAGCTTCGTCAGAGAGCGTGTCTCGCCGGCGCCCTGCGATTCGCGGGGAGACAGGTTCACCACAAATCTCGGTGCAATCTGCGGCGAATGAAAAAATGAGATCGCCGTGGCACTTAATCCAGCCGCAAGCAAAAGGATTGTGCCGGC
>DASUFH010000404.1:0-2506 GCA_036274645.1 Terriglobia bacterium | reverse complement strand
CCGCTGAAACAAAGGACTTCTTCGAGGCGGCCGCCGTGCAGTGGACTCCGTGTGCAGGAGAGGAAGCGCTACAATGGCAATCACCATGACCCACGGCGGCAAGGCGACTATCGAAGATCTGCTTCAGATGCCCAAAGATGGGATGAAGTATGAGCTCGTCGGCGGGGAAATCCTTGTGAGCCCGGCGGGCATGCGGCATTCGATGATTGCCGCGCGTATCACTTATCTGATTGCCCGGTATCTGGAAGGTAATCCGATCGGCACGGTCTATTCGGCTGACGTGGGTATTCAGTTTCCAAACGGGAACGTGCGGTCTCCAGACGTCACATTCGTGAGGACGGCGAAACTGCCGGGCGGTCAATCCCCGGAAACGTTTGGCGAATTGATACCCGATCTCGTCGTGGAGGTTCTCTCCCCACAGGATCGGTTGACGGAGATTGGCCGCAAGATCGGCGAGTACCTGGAATACGGCGTGCCCCTGATCTGGCTGGTCGATCCGCGCGAAAAGACTGTCGCGGTTTATCGCTCGCTTACCGATACCGAGCGTGTCGTGGACGGCGCAACGATTACGGCAGAGCCGGTTTTGCCCGGCTTTGCCGTCCCGGTCCGTTCATTCTTTGAATAGTGGATTCACGGCGCCATACAGGCGAAATTCCTGGCGTCGTCGGTGCTGCCCTGACCGGAGTAGCGCGCCACCTGAGGGTACGGGCACAGCGGCCGCGTGCGCACGACCTGGTTGTTGACCACGCGTGACGCCGCGAGAGAGTCCGGCGCTTTCCCCTTCTCGACCCAGTCGACCACGGCGGACACCGAATCAAACCGGTCCGTGCCGACGCCGCCGCTGCAGTGCGACATGCCGGGAACCATGAACAGTCGCAGGAAGTCTGTCGTGTTCGGACCGTTTTTGGCCACGGCAGCCTCGAAGTACTGCACGCCGACCAGCGGCTGCAGGATCTGATCGGCCCAGCCGTAGGTCATCAGCAGCTTGCCGCCCTTTTTGCGGAACTTCGAGAGGTCCGGGTTCTTCGCGTCGGCTTTCTTGCTCCAGTCGTCGAGCATGTGGAGATCCCTGTCGAAGTCGAAGGTCTTGAAATCCCACTCCGGCTGCGGCGGCCTCTGCACGAGGAAACGCATCGTGCCTTCCGCCAGATTGAAGTCGGCCGGTTTGGCGGTGGGTTGCGCCCCGACGATCATGCCGACCCAGTTGCTGTTGGTCCCGTTGACCACCGCTTCGCTTCCCGGCATGTAGCCGGGGAAAACCTGTTTACCGTGGCTCATCGGCCCGCCGTAGATCTTCATGACGGCCTCGGCCTGAGCGCCGGTGAGGCAATCCGGGCCATCTTCTCCGGCGCGGCACGCCGGCGCGTCCACCTTGGCGTCGAAGGAACACTTGCGCGGATCGTCAATCACTCCGTCTTTGATCCCGTCCACGGCGTCGCACTTTTCCATCACTTTCTGGGCCAGCATCGCGAGTTTCGGAGCGCTCACCGGGGCTTCCGTCAACGCGCGCTGATTCCAGAGCGCGCCGACGGTGAAACCGGTCTGGTCCAGCCAGGGAGCGTTCGCGACGATGCCATCGAAGTCTTCCGGATATCGCTGCGCCTCCATGAGGCCCTGGCGTCCGCCGTTCGAGCAGGAATTCCAGTACGACTTCGAAACGGCCTTGCCGTAGTAGTTCTTCGTGATGTCCTTGGCGGTGACCGCAGTCAGATGGACCGCGCGATACGCATAGTCGATGGCTTTTTGCGGGTTGCTCTGAACGAACGATCCGCCGGGCTCCTTGCGGGAATCGTGACCGGTATTGGTCTGCGCAAACGCGAAACCCATTCGCAACGCGTCATTACGCTGAGTGACACGGCCGGTATCTTCCAGGTTTTCGCCGGCATGGCCGCCGTTGCCGATCATGTAGAAACGTCCGTTCCACTGCTCGGGCAGGCTGACTTCAAACGCGATTTCCGGCGCGAGGATGCCGGTGACCTTGCAATACGCCGGCGCATTGTTGGCCGCCGCCACGGCCGCCGCATGAATTTCGACGATGTCCTTCGCTTTGAACTTCTCCAGCGTGTCGCACGTTTTCCGCGGCGAGTTCTCCGCCTTCGAGTAATCGACCAGCGCGTTTTTTACGTCCTTGAAGGACTGCGCGCGCGCCGGCGCAACGGCGGTCGACGTGAGAATTGCCAGCGCGGCGATGGCCAGGGACAACGTCAGTGAACGCATGAAAGCTCCTTTGATCAACGAAGGAATTGGAATCAGGTGATTCTACGCGCGGGATTGTACACGGTTTCAGGGAAGGAACCCTGGGAGATGGAAGAGTGAGCGTTGCCTTCTCCGTCTGCTGTAGGGGCGGTCTATGACCGCCCGGACGTTTCGGGGTGAATCCTCCTGAAATCAGGCGATTCTCCGACACGGGTGGGCGGTCATAGAAATTGTGAATGAATTGGAATGAGACGCGGGACCGCCCCACCTGCGTTCCCCGTTGTCCGTTGTGCGCTGGCTGTTGTCCGCT
>DASUFH010000403.1:0-16693 GCA_036274645.1 Terriglobia bacterium | reverse complement strand
GAGCGACAGGTGAGGGCAAACAATCAAGCTTCACTCCCCTCCGCCTGGCGAGCGACAGGAGCCGGCAAACAATCAGGCGAACTTTCTACTGCCTCTTGAACGTCATCGTTCCGGAATCACGTAACGTGATCGTCAGCGCATCTCCGGAGATCGCAAACGATGCGGCCGCGCCAAGCGCGCCCGCATACTCCGCCTCCTGAGACTCGCCGCACGCCATCTTCGTTCCCGCCAGCGGTCCGATCGACAGCTTCGCTCCATCCACCGAGTAACTTCCCATCAACCGATTGCAATCCGTCGAGCTCGACACCCGCCCGTCCGTCCCGAACTGCGCCACAAACTTCTGGGGCGCGCGTGGCGCGGTCGTCTTGCCGTCGGCGCCCGTCGTCTTCTCCCACTGCCACGACGTGCCTGCCAGTGGATTCGAAGGCTTCTTTCCACCGAGCAGACCACCCAACAGGCCCGTGATCCGTTCGACCGGCTTCGGCGGTGGCGCATCATTGTTGGCGGCCGGTTGCGCCGCCGGCTGCCCGGCCTCTCCGGTCTCGGCCGCAGGCGCTACGGCAGCGGGGGGCGGATTCTTCGGCCCTGTCAACGCGCACAGAAACGACCCTATTCCCGACCGTGGATCCGTCAGGGTCGGCAGCAGCCGCTGCTTCTGCAGATCGGCAACGGCGCCAAGGTCCGGCGCGAACTTCGGTTGCTTCATCGTGCCGGTCACGACCGCGGGAATCACCAGCTCGCCGGACGGATTGGCCAGCACGGTGCTGAGGAGTCCGCCGATCTTCGTTCCTCCCACCTTGTCCGCATAGTTCTTGTTCAGCACGGCCGAGAGCTTCATGTTCAAGGCATCGGTGGCGAGATCGGCGGTCCCGTTCGCCGCCACGTTTCCGGCGATCAATTGCGCCTGCAGATTGTTGGTCGACGCCACGCCGTCCTTCACGAGGATGGCCCCGGTAACCTTGACCATTTCAGTCAGGGAACCATTGGTGTTCGGCGCCGCAAACTTTCCAATGGTCCCGAGTTCCTTCATGAGGTCGAAACCCTTGACCTTGAGCGGGCTGAAATCCAGATTGATGGCCCCGTTAACCGCCCGCATCATGTCGGCGCTGGAGAGCGATTGAGCCGTTCCGGCAAGATGCATATCCAGGTTGAGTCCACCCTGGCCTTCGATCTCATCGAGACCCGTCACGCCATACGCTCTGGCAATCGCCTGCAGCTCCGGCAATGTTGCGCTCGGCGCGCGCACGCCGGCGTCCACGATGGGATTCTCCGACATGTAACGCTGAACGGCGAACCGCGCGTTCACGGATGTCTGTCCGGATGTGGCCGTGAACTCGTTCGCGCGAATCTCGGTCGGCGACAGGGCCACGTTCACCTGCTTCACATGGACCGGCATCGGGACGTCCTTGCCGGAAATCACGATATCGCGTCCGGTCACCGAACCGCTCAGGGCGGGCGTGCCGACCGGCCCACGCGCTCGCACATCGACCGCAACTTTTCCGGCAACGTCCGTTCCCGGCGCGAACGCCACGCCAAACGCGGAAAGCAGACGGGCGATATCGGCAATCGACGTGTCGTCAGACTTCACGCGCAGATCGACCGACAGCGGCGTGGCTGCCGTGTTGATCGATCCCGTCAACGCGAGCGGGGTCCCGCCCAGTTGCAGATTGCCTTTACGAATCGTCAGGATGCCGCTGGCCACATTCGACGCCATGTCGTAGTCGGCCACAATCGGATATCCCACATCGACGCCGGTCAGCTTCAGACTGCTCAACGTCAGGTTCCCCGCCGCGGTGAGTTCGCCGCCCTTGCTCGAAATCCGGGTTTCGCCGGAAAGTGATCCCGACGTGTCCTTCATCGGGGCGGAGGAACCCATGAACTGCTTCATACCCTCGATGCCCACTTCGCGGATCGTCAGTTTCCCATTGAAGGGCGTGGCCGCGGCCCCGGCGTCGGGAATGGGCCCCGCGGTTCCGGCGAGACGAATCTCTTCGGCGCCCTGTCCGGGCAGATGCGCGGAAAGGTCGATGTCAAACGGTTGGCCGGGTTTGTAGCCCACGAGGGAAAAATCAATGTGATCGTAGACGGCGCGAGGCTGATTGGCCTGCTGATCGGTAATGGCGATCTGCCCATCGGTGATCGTCAGCCGATCCAGCGTCAGGGCCGGCGGCGGGGGTTCGCCGCCTCCGCCCTTGTCTCCGCCTTTGCCGCCGCCGGGCTCCGGCTTCGGGCCGATGGTGGAAAAGTTCCACACGCCCTGACGGTTGCGCACGAGTTCCACGCTGGGACGGCGCAGATCGACGGATTCCACCTGAACCTTTCGGCGGAGCAGCGACATGAGGCTCACCCGGACATCCAGCCTGCTGGCCTTGACGAACGGCGCCTTGCTGTTGAGCGCCGGGTCCTCACTGATGACCGGACTATTGACCTGCACCCGAAGGGGAAACAGTCCCAGCGCCATCTTGCCCAGCGTGACCTTCCGCTGAAGCTGCTGTTCCAACTGGGTCTGGATCACTCCACGATACCGGTTGACGTCGATCAGCAGAAATGCCGCGGCCACCGCGACCACCACAAGCGCGACGGCCGCTATCCCAAGTGCGATAATCTTTCGTTTCATGAGAGCCTCTGGCGATTATATGCGGAATCATTCTCTGTTGAGCGTTCATAGCGGCTGTCCCCGATGAGACCGGGGCGCATCGTCCCCGTCTGCTGTAGGGGCGGTCTATGACCGCCCGCCCCATACGCGTCCCAATGGAAGAACCGTGCGAGGTAAAAACCCAACCCGGCCCCTTCGCCGAAGTGGCCGTCTGCCTGCCGCTATCCCGCACATTTACATATAGCCTTTCCGGACCCGCCGCCATCGGTTGCCGCGTTGTCGTCCCGTTTCGCGGGCGCGATGTCGAAGGTTTCATCGTCGGACTTCGCGACACTGCGCCGGAATCGTTCGACGCTCTGCCCGCGCGGGAAGTCATGGATCACGAGCCCCTCCTCCCTGCGGACGTCTTCGCTTTGTGCCGATGGATCGCCGACTACTACTTCGCCCCGCTCGGCGAAGTGCTCAAATCCGCCCTGCCTCCCGGTATCACGCAGAAGCGCATTGAGCGCGCGGTCGCGCGCCGTTCGGAAAAAGATCCGGCAAAAGCCAGAGCCCTTCCTCCCGATCTCGGCCTTGCGCTCACTCCCGATCAACAGCGCGCGCTCGACACCATTGAAAACGTTCCGGGGTTCGGCGCCATCCTGCTCCATGGCGTGACCGGCAGCGGCAAGACGGAAGTCTACATTCAGGCCACACGGCGAGCGCTCGATCGCGGCCGAACATCGCTCGTCCTCGTGCCCGAGATCGGTTTGACCCCTCAACTGGCGGAACGTTTCGCCATTCGCTTTCCGGGCCGGACAGCCGTGCTCCACAGCGGACTCACGTCGAAGCAGCGCATCGAGGAATGGACGCGCATCCGCCGGGGCGACGCGCCGGTGGTGATTGGAACGCGTTCAGCGGTGTTTGCGCCGCTGGAAAACCTTGGACTCGTGATCGTCGACGAGGAGCACGAAACCAGTTACAAACAGGAAGAAACGCCCCGCTATCACGCGCGCGACACGGCGATCGTGCGGGCCCGCAACGCCGGGGCCGCAATCGTGCTGGGTTCGGCGACACCGTCCATGGAATCGTTCCGAAACGGGGAGGCCGGGAAATTCACCGTGGCGCGGCTGCCTTCACGCGTGGAACAGCGGCCGCTGCCAAAAGTCGAAGTCGTCAACATGCGGGAAGAGTATGTCGTGGCGGGCAGGCAGGTCGTATTCTCAGAGCGCCTGCTGGGCGCGATTGCGACCCGCCTGGAACGCCGCGAACAGACTATCGTTCTGTTGAACCGTCGCGGTTTTGCCGCGTTCCTGCTCTGCCGGAAGTGCGGGTTCACGTACGACTGTTCCGCCTGCAGCGTGTCGTTGACGTATCACCGGTCCATTCATAAGCTGCTGTGCCACTACTGCGGACTGGCCAAACGCCCGCCAGAACGATGCCCGGAGTGCGCGAGTGAACACATCCACTATGTCGGCGAAGGGACGGAGCGTCTGGAGCACGATTTGACGGAGCTTTTTCCCGCGGCGCGCATCGCCAGAGTGGACCGCGACGTCATGCGGCATCCGCGAGATTTCGAGCGTGTGCTGGGCGCGTTCCGCAATGGCGACACCGATATCCTCGTCGGGACGCAGATGATCGCCAAGGGGCACGACTTTCCCAACGTCACCCTCGTCGGCGTGATTTCAGCCGACGCGTCGCTGGCGTTGCCGGATTTTCGGGCGGCCGAACGCACGTTCCAGCTGCTCACGCAGGTGGCCGGACGCAGCGGACGCGGCGACCGGCCCGGGGAGGTCGTGATCCAGAGTTACCACCCGGATCACTACACGTTTCAACTGGCCGAAACGCAGCGTTTCGAAGATTTTTACCAGCGCGAGTCGCGGTACCGGCGCGCGTTGTTCTATCCGCCGTTCAGCGCGCTGGCCGGCATCGTCGTGTCGGATCGAAACGCGGAGCGCGCCGCGCAAACATCGCGCGACGTCGGACAATTCCTGGGCGGTCTGGGGGAAGAGCGGATCCGGGTAATCGGCCCGGCGCCCGCGCCGCTCGAACGTCTCAAGCGCGTACACCGGTATCAGTTGCTGATCAAAGCGGCGACCCGCGACGCGCTCCATCGCGCGCTCGACAAGCTGCAGGCGAACCTCGAAAGCAAGAAGCCGGGATCCACGCGCGTCATGATTGACGTGGATCCGGTTTCGCTGATGTAACGATCTGCCTGCGACGGGCGATCCGCGGATAGCTGAACACCGCGCCCACAATGATCGCGAGCCCCGCGTAAAATCCCAGTCCCAGTTCACGCTCCTCATGGAAGAACAGGATCGCCAGCAGGATCGAATAGATCGGCTCCATATTCACGGCCAGCGCCGAAGCGAAGGCGCTCAACTTGCGCATGGCGACCAGTGACAGCGCGAACGGCAGAAGCGTGCAGGCCACGGTCAACACAACAATCAACAGCGCGTCATGACGGTCCGGCAGCACAAAGACGCGCGCCGCGCCCGGCCAGAACGGAGCCAGCAGTGTCAGCGTGACGGCGCCGGCGCCCATTTCGAGTCCGGTGATCGTGAGCGCGCCCGTGGCGTCGATCATGCGCTTGTTCAACGTGCCGAACAGGCCGGCGAACGCGGCGGAGACAATACCGATCGCCACGCCGGCCCGCATCCCCACCGGAACACCGCCGACGACCAGAGCAACGCCGGGAATCGAAGCAAGCGCGAGAATGAGTTCGCGTCCTTCAAACGGACGGCGGACGATCACCGGTTCGAGCAGCGCAACAAAGACCGGCGCCAGCGCCATGCAACTCGCCGCGGCGGACGCATTGGACAGTTTGATCGAACCGTAAAACGCCACCCAGTGCGCCGCGACCAGCGCGCCGATGCCCGCGTACGCGGCGATGCGGCGGGCGGACAGATGGACAAGGCCGCGCCAGAACCCTCGAAACAACGCCAGCGTCGCGATGCAGAGAATCATTCGCCACCAGACGAGCGGGAACGCTTCGAGGGTGATGGCCTTGCCGATGATGGCCGTAAAGCCCCAGAGCAGGACGCAGGCGTGCATCTCGATCCACGCCATCTTCACTGAAGGATTCCGCCAGCCGTCGAACAATGCCATAAACAGGGACCATCAGTAGAACACAGGACGAGGCAAAGTGAATTAGCGCTTCCCGTTCCCCCCGGTTGTCCATTGTCCATTGCCTTGTTATCCATTTTGAAATGGAGTTCTTTCGTTGTTCGTTGACGGTCCGCCTGGGCTGTAAGACTTCGCCTACGGAAGACAAAGAAACAGAAACGAACAGTGAAAGAAGGCCATTTCACAATGGATAACAAGGCAATGGAAAATGGACAACCGGGGGAAAGAGGGCGGAGGATCAGTCATTCCCGGTAATGCTGCCAGGCCCCCCTGATTGCTCAGAACGAACGTTCTACGCGGTATCCCCCTATTGGCGGGATCGTAGGTTGGTCGTCCCTGGGATATACTCCACGGCCAAAATCGGCAATTTCACGTTTCAATAGGGAGGTGGCCTATGAAGAGGAATCTGGTTTGGGCTGGCGCTCTGTGTCTGGCTCTGGTCCTTTCGTTCGTGATGTTCTCGTCACCGGAAATCATGTCTGGGCAGCGACCAGAGATTCGGCCTGGACTTCAGCCCAACGGGACTTTCGTCGCGCCTGATGGGACGGAATATGTTTCGCAAAAGGAATTCGTCGAAGCAGGCTTGCGGTGCGGAACGCGCGACCAGGACGATGAGGATTTTGACGCGGATGCCCGGAGCAATGGCAACGGCGGGAACGGCGCCAACGCAAAGCCCGGTAACGGCGGCGGTGGCGGTGGCGGTGGCGGTGGCGGCGGCGTGACGGGCGGCACGATTCAGGTCTACTTCCACGTCATTAAGGACGGCAACACGGGCAGCCTTTCGACGAGCGCGATTGACGCTCAGATGAATGTTCTGAATTCGGCTTACGCCAATACGGGATGGCAGTTCGTTTTGGCCGCGACGGACGTTACGGACAACCGACAATGGTTTAACCTGCGGCACGGAAGCACGGCGGAGTTTCAAATGAAAACCGCCCTTCGCCGGGGTAGCGCCGTGGATTTGAACCTCTATTCGACCAACCCCAGCGATGGGCTGCTTGGCTGGGCCACTTTCCCATCCTCATACAGATCCAATCCATCACAGGACGGAGTGGTCATTCTCTACAGTTCTCTGCCCGGAGGGGGCGCCGCGCCATACGACGAGGGAGATACGGCGACGCACGAGATCGGCCACTGGATGGGTCTGTATCACACCTTTCAGGGGGGATGCTCCAAACAAGGGGACCTGGTCGTCGACACATCGCCCGAAAAATCGCCAGCGTTTGGATGCCCGACTGGAAGAGATACCTGCGCATCGCCGGGCCTCGATCCCATCGAGAACTTCATGGACTACACCGACGACTCCTGTATGGACTCGTTCACGGCCGGTCAGGACGCCCGCATGGACGCCCAGTTCACTTCGTATCGGTTCGGCAAATAAGACTGATTCATTCGTGTCTGGCCGGTTTCAACCGGCCAGGCACGGACACCCGTCCAACCTCCTTTTTCCGCTCCTTTAATCCTGAGTTTTGTCCTCTGACAGGGGGTCCACTCCCTTCGTGTGCATTAAGTTGCCGCGACGAATCCACCTCCCCATTCCAGCGCCTCTCAATTGAGAATGATTTCCGTTTTCTCGCATCTAATTCCTGTGTTTTGAACATGTTGCATCACTCTCATCCTGGTGTATCCTCTGCCGCGTGAAATTTTCAATCGCCACACTTTTGGCCGTTCTCTGTCTCCCTGCAGCGCTTTTCGCCCAGAAACAGGAGCAGCCGACCGCGTCTCAGGAGGCGTCCACCCGGGGGATGAAGCTCGACACCGGAGAGGAGATCTTCCGGGCCTCCTGCATCGGATGCCATGGCCCGAACGGCGTTGGCCAGGAGCAAGCGCTGATCGGCTTCGAGCCGCCGGCCACATTCCCCGACTTTACCGACTGCAATGGCAGCACGCGTGAACGGACCGCGGATTGGAACGCGATCATCCACGAAGGGGGAGCGATCCGGGGGTTCTCCGAGATCATGCCGTCCTGGAAGGATGCGCTCACCGACGCGCAGATCGACAAGCTCACCGACTATCTTCGAGGACGCTGTACGGAACCGGGATGGCCGCTCGGCGAATTGAATCTGCCTCGGGCGTTGTACACGGAAAAAGCGTTTCCCGAAGACGAATGGGTGATCACCAGCGCGATCGCCACGAATGGATCGGGTTCCGTCTCGGGCGAACTGATCTACGAAAAACGTTTCGGCTCCAAAAACCAGGTCGAGCTGGCCGTCCCGTACAGTTTCGTCCAGCAACCGAGCGCGAGCTGGTTTGGCGGGGTTGGCGATTTCGTTCTGGGATACAAGCGCAACCTGTTCAGCACGATGAAAACGGGATCGATTCTCAGCGTCCAGGGTGAACTGATCTCGCCAACCGGCAACGTATCGAAAGGCGCCGGGTCTGGCGTGACGACGTTTGAAACATTCGCTACCTTCGCCCAACTCTTGTCGCGAACGTCGTTCCTGCAGATGCAGACCGGAGTGGAACTGCCCACGGACACCGAGAAAGCGTCCCGCGCGTTCTTCTGGCGATCGGCGGTCGGCAAGAGCCTGGCGGCGAATGGCGGTGTCGGGCGCATGTGGACTCCGATGATCGAGTTTCTGGCGGACCGCGAACTCGAAAGCGGCGCCAGGACCAACTGGGACATCGTTCCTGAAATGCAGGTGACGTTAAGCAAACGCCAGCACGTCCGTGTGGCGTTCGGTGTCAAAACGCCCCTGAACAACACGGCCGGAAGATCCACCGAGCTGAAGTTCTATGCGCTCTGGGATGTATTCGACGGCGGTTTGCGTGAGGGATGGTGATGAAGAAAGCTGTTTTGATTTCACTTTCGCCCATTCTCCTGGTGTCCGCGCTTGGAATGCTGCTGGCGTTTCCCTTCATGATCGATGTGAGCGCGGCTCCGAAAGACCATCCCATCGATCTGTTTCAGACGTCGGATCGCTGTTTTGCCTGTCACAACGGCCTGGCGACATCGTCAGGCGAAGACATTTCCATCGGCATCAACTGGCGTCCGACGATGATGGCGAACTCCGCGCGGGATCCGTACTGGCAGGCGGGGGTGCGTCGCGAGACGATCGATCATCCCGAATCGAAGGCCGCAATCGAAGACGAATGCGCGATCTGCCACATGCCGATGGCGCGGTACCAGACACATTACGAAGGCGGGGAGGCGGAGGTGTTTGCCCGCCTGACGCCGCGCTCCGACGATCACCTGGATCGACTTGCGAAGGATGGGGTTTCCTGTTCCATGTGCCATCAGATCGGACCGGAAAAGCTCGGAACGCGCGAAAGCCTGGTCGGTGGATTCGTGGTCGATACGACAAAGGAACGGGGCGAACGCCCGGAATACGGTCCATACAAGATTGAAGATGGTCAGAACCGCGTGATGCGGACGTCGTCCGCGGGCTATCTCCCGACCCAGAGTGAGCACATCCGCCAGTCTGAACTCTGTGCCACGTGTCACACGCTCATCACCAAAGCTCTGGGCCCGGGCGGCCAGGTGATCGGCCAGTTGCCTGAGCAGATGCCCTATCAGGAATGGTACGCGAGCGATTTTCGTGAAAAACAAAGCTGCCAGAACTGCCACATGCCCACGGTAAACGAGAAGACGCGCATCGCCGTGACCCTGGGCATGCCGCGCGAGGACATGGCGCGCCATACGTTCCTCGGCGGCAATTTCTTCATGCAGCGCGTGCTGAACAAGTTTCGCAATGAACTGGACGTGTGGGCGCTTCCGGCGGAGTTTGAAGCGGCCGCGAATCGGACGGTGGAGCACCTGAAAACGAATACGGTGAAGCTGGCGATCGACCAGGTGAACGTTGCCGGCCAGCGGCTGCAGGCTGATCTTTCGATCGAGAACCTGAGCGGGCACAAGTTCCCGACGGCGTATCCGTCACGACGGGCGTGGCTGCACGTGACCGTGAAGGATGGAAGCAATCGGGTCGTGTTCGAGTCGGGCGCGTTTAATCCGAACGGGTCGATCCAGGGAAATGATAACGACGCCGATCCGACGAAGTACGAACCGCACTACACGGAAGTCACGGGCGCGGACCAGGTGCAGATTTACGAAGACATCATGGTCGGCGCGAATAACACGCCGACAACGGGGTTGCTGACCGCCGTCCGGTTCATCAAGGACAATCGTCTACTGCCGAAGGGCTTCAACAAAAGCGCCGTGGATGCGGAGATCGCGCCGCAGGGCCGCGCGGTTGGAGACGAAAACTTCCTCGGTGGTGGGGACAAGGTGCGGTACACGGTGAGTCTGGGGAGCGCGCAGGGCCCGTTCAAGGTGGAAGCAGAGTTGTGGTTCCAGCCGATTTCGTACCGGTGGGCGAACAACCTGAAGTCCTATGAAGCGATGGAGCCGCAGCGCTTCACGCGGTATTACGATGAGATGTCCGGCGGCTCAGCCGTGGAACTGGCGCGAGCGGTGGCGAGCAAGTAACATTGCCCCTCACCGATGGATCGCCGAATCTTTCCCCTCGCGTGCGCTCTTTACCTGATCGCCGCCAATCTCGTCTGGATCGCGCGCGATAACCGGCCGCCCTTCTGGGACATGGCCTATCACCAGACGGCCGCGCTGCGCATCGTGAACGCATTCTCGGAGCATGGCATCACGGCCCTCGCAGGCGTCCCGTCACTTTCGGGCTTCTATCCTCCCGTCTATCACTCGATCGTCGCGGTCTTTTACGCAATCTTCGGGGCGTCTCCCCGCGTCGGGCAGCTGGCCAACATCCCGGCCGTGTTCCTCCTGATATTTTCGACCTACGCCATCGCCCGATCCCTCATGGCGCCGGTTGCCGCCTTTGCCGCCGTGGCGCTGGTCACGTTTTACCCGCTGCTCGTCTGGATGTCGCGCGCCGCGATGATCGACTACTGGCTCGCCGGCCTCGTGGCCTTTGCGATGTGGGTCCTCCTCTGTACGGACGGCCTTACGAAACGCCGCACGGCGATTGCCTTCGGTCTGATCTGCGGGATCGGCTTGCTCACGAAGCTCAGTTTCGCCGCCTTTGTCGGTCTCCCCGCCCTGTGGGCCGCGCGCGGCCGATGGAAGAACGCGCTCCTGGCCGGCGCGGTCGCGCTGGCGATGGCCGCCACATGGTATGCGCCGCATTGGAACACGTTCATGACGTTCTACGGGATCAACGCATCCGGGGGAGTTGCCGAAGGCGATCCCGCGCGGCTCAGCTGGCAAAGCCTGGTCTTTTACGCGCGAGCAATGGAGGGATATCAGCTGTTCCTGCCGTTGTTCGTTCTCTTCCTGATCGGCGCGGTTTGCCTGGCCCGACGCTTCGACGAACGCTGGTTCCCGATCGCTTTATGGATCGCCGGCGGCTGGCTCGGCCTGCTGTTGATCCAGAACAAAGACCCCCGCTACTCGATGCCGCTGTTGGCGGCCGTCGCGCTCATCTCGGCGCGGCTCTTTGAACGGCGGACGGCATGGCTGATCGCGCTTGTGCCGTTTCTGCTGTTCCAGCACTTCCTGATCTCATTTGGCGTTCCGGCCCTCCCCGATCAGGTCGTCCTGGCCCAGGGCATCCCGGGAAATCCCACCTGGAACTGGAACCTCTATTCGCAGTCTTACGCGGGTCTCTGGGGCCCACCCATCACGGCCGACTGGCCTGTCGATGACGTGATCGAACGCGTCAGCGCCGAATCCGGCGGGAACCCGGTCTGTCTCGCGCTCATTCCCGATATCCCGAGTTTCGATCTGCAGTCGTTCGAATATGAGATTCTTTTGCGGCGCGCGCCGGTGACGGTGACGCGTTTTGCGAGCCCTGTTGATGTGGACCGCGCGGGTTGCGCCTACATGCTGCTGACGCTGGAGGCGCCCGGCGCGCGCATGGAGAAGTTCGATGAACTGGATCAGTTCCACCTGCCGGGTGGACAGCTGATCGGCCTGTTCAGGACGAACCGATGACTTCGATGAACGACACGCCAACCATGCCCGTTGTCATTCTGGCCGGAGGGCTCGCCACCCGCCTGCGTCCGCTGACGACGCGCATTCCGAAAGCGCTCATCGAACTCGATGGCCGCCCGTTTCTGTGGCATCAGCTCCGGCTGCTGAAAACCCATGGCGTGCAGCGTGTGATCCTGCTTGTGGGCTATCTGGGCGAAATGATCCGGGAGCAATTCGGAAACGGTTCGAGCCTGGACCTGTCGATCGACTATGCGTTCGATGGACCCGTGTTGCTGGGAACGGCCGGCGCAATCCGCCAGGCCATGCCGCTTCTCCCCGAACGCTTCTTCGTTCTTTATGGCGACTCCTACCTCCCATGTGACTATCGAGCCGTTGAGCGAGCGTTTCGCGCCAGTGGCTTGCCCGGCCTCATGACGGTCTATCGCAACGAAGGCCGCTACGACCGGAGCAATGTCCAGTTCGAGTCGGGGCGCATCCTGAAATACGACAAACACGACCGCGGCGTCGCAATGACCCACATCGATTACGGCCTGGGCGCATTCGAGCGAAGCGTTTTCGACGAGCTGACCGACGGATCGAATGTCGATCTGGCGGCGGTATATCAGGGACTGCTCCGCGAGCAGCGCTTGGCCGCATTCGAGGTCCTGGAACGGTTTTACGAGATCGGCTCTCCGGAAGGTCTGCGGGACACCGAAGAATATCTCCGCCGACAACGCTGAAAGGGAGAGCCCGGATTGCGCTACACTTCCGGCGGCCAGCGCCGGCTGAAATTACATGGAAAACGCGTCTAATCGATCCGCTTCATTCTCCGGAATGTTCCTGAAAGAGGTCCAGGAAGTGGCCAGCCGGCTTGACGCCGGCGCTATTGAAGCGGTCGCACAGCAACTCGCGCGCGTGCGGGAGCGGGGTGGCCGGTTGTTCATCCTGGGAGTGGGCGGCAGCGCCGGTAACGCGTCGCACGCCGTCAACGACTTCCGGAAGATCGTCGGAATCGAAGCGTACGCCCCTACCGACAACGTCTCCGAGCTGACGGCCCGCATTAATGACGAAGGCTGGGCGGGAGTGTTTGCGGCATGGCTCGGCGTCAGTCGATTAGGTTCAAAAGACGCCGTGCTCGTGTTTTCGGTTGGTGGCGGCAACCTCGAGAAGAACGTCAGTCCCAATATCGTGGCGGCCCTGGACTACGCGAAGTCCGTGGACGCCGCCATTCTCGGAATTGTCGGCCGCGATGGTGGATACACCGCGCGGATGGCGGACGCTTGCGTGATTATTCCCACCGTTCACCCGGATCGGATTACGCCGCATACGGAAGCGTTTCAGGCGGTCGTGTGGCACCTGCTGGTCTCCCACCCGGCCCTCCAGCAGAAGGCTACGCGATGGGAGTCGCTTGACGGTCCGGCGCGGAAGCGCAAAGCGATCTTCTTCGACCGCGATGGGGTCTTGAACGAAGCGGTGGTCCGCGACGGAAAGCCATATCCACCGGCTTCCATCGATGACCTGCGAATCACGCCGGGCGCGCCCGGGGCGCTGGCAAAGTTGAAAGACCGCGGCTTTTTGCTGCTGGTCGTGACGAATCAGCCGGACGTGGCGCGCGGCCGCCAGACGCGCGAAAACGTCGACGCGATGAACCGCAGGTTGCGGGATGCGCTGCCGCTGGACGACGCATTTACGTGTTTCCACGACGACGCCGATAACTGCGATTGCCGCAAGCCACGATCAGGTCTGATTACGCGCGCCGCCGAACAATACGGAATCGATCTCGCCGGCAGCTATCTCGTCGGTGATCGCTGGCGCGATATCGACGCCGGCCGAAACGCCGGTTGCCGGACCATTCTGATCGATCACGGCTACACCGACCGGACACCGGCTCAGCCGCCCGACGCGCGTGTAAAATCCCTGACTGAAGCGGCCGACTGGATTCTGGCAAAGCGCGAGGCGCTCGTGTGAAAACTGCTTCCGATCTCAAGATCAAACTGTTTGCCGACGGCGCCGACCAGGCGCAGATTCTCCGCGCCGCAACGAATCCGCTGATCAAGGGATTCACCACGAACCCGACGCTGATGCGCGCGGCCGGTGTGATCGATTACGAAAAGTTTGCGCGCGAGATACTGGCGTCAATCCAGGACAAGCCGATTTCGTTTGAAGTGTTTGCCGACGAGTTCGTGGAAATGGAACGGCAGGCGCGGAAAATTGCCGGCTGGGCGGACAATGTCTACGTCAAGATTCCGATCACGAATACGCGCGGGGAGTCGGCCATGCCTCTGGCCAGGCGCCTCGCCCACTCCGGGGTGAAGATCAATGTGACCGCCGTGCTCACCGCGGATCAGGTGAAGGAAGCGGCCGCGGCGGTTGGCGGAGGCGCGCCCGCGGTGATTTCCGTCTTTGCCGGCCGCATTGCCGACACGGGTCGCGACCCGGTTCCGATGATGGCGGCCGCAATGACGGTGATCGCCCCTTATGGAAATATCGAATTGCTCTGGGCCAGCCCAAGGGAGCTGTTGAATATCTTTCAGGCGGACGAAGTGGGGTGCCACATCATCACGGCCACTGATAGTGTCTTGTCGAAGCTGCAGGCGGTGGGGAAGGATCTGCGGGAGTTCTCGCTCGAAACCGTGAAAATGTTTCACACGGACGCGACGCGTTCGAACTTTACGCTTTAGCCCTTCAGGCCAGAAGCGTTTTCGATCCCTCAAAATCGAAATGAAATCGGACCTCTTCAAGCCCGGCCCCGGCCATGGCGCGCCGCAGGGCCGCGCGATCTTCGGCGTAGAACATTAAAAAGCCGCCGCCGCCCGCGCCTACCAGTTTTCCACCAATGGCGCCGTTGCGGCGGCCCAACTCGTACCACTCATCGATTTTCGGGTTCGACATGCCTCCGGAGCGCTTCTTCTTGTTCTCCCAGTGTTCGTGCATCAGCGCGCCAAATTCGGCAGGGCGGCCCGTCTCGAGCGCCTGCTGTGACTTGTGCCCCAGTTCACGCACGTAGTGGAGATTGTTCAGCATGTTCTGATCCATGAGTTGGGAGCGCTGGACCTGATCGCGAAGAATCCCGCTGGCGCTTCGTTCGAACCCGGTGAAGAACAACAGCAGGTTATCTTCAAGGTCGTGCAACGTGTGCATTCCAACCCGCAGGGGACTCGCCTCCACACGGTCGTCCGGATGAAAATGGAAACAGGTCAGGCCGCCGTAGGCCGCAATGTATTGATCCTGCTTGCCGATCGGTTCCTTCAGCCGGTCGATCTCAATCTCGCAGGCCATGCGCGCCAGTTCATCGGCGTGGATGTGGCGGCGCCGGTGCGCATGGAGCGCTTTCAGCAGAGCGGTGGTGAAGCTGCCCGAGGATCCGAGCCCGGTTCCGGCGGGAATGTCCGCCAACGTCGTGATCTCCACCTGCGGAGTCTTGAAACCCAGCATCTGCAGCGCTTCACGGATGATGGGATGCTGGACGTCGGAACATTGTTCAACGTGTTCCAGTTTCGAGTACTTCAAAAAAATGCCGGGGACAAATGGCCGCGTCACCGTGACGAAGACGTATTTGTCGATCGCTGCCGAAATCACCATCGCGCCATGTTCGCGATAGTACGAAGGCAAATCGGTTCCACCGCCGCCGAGAGTGATGCGCAGGGGGCTACGGGCGATGATCATAACCAGACTCCTGATAGATCCGCTCGACGACTTCGAGAGTGGCGCGCGCGTCGTGGAGATTGGCGGCCGGCAGGCGAGTCAGGCGGATGTCTTCGAGGAACTCCTCGAATTCGACCTGCCAGGACGTGTCGGCCATGGGAAATTCCCAGATGGACGTTTCCGGTGGACCCATCTCTGGAAGCATCTTGTAGTAGGCCAGACGCTCGGTTCCGTAGCTGCCGCCGAGACCCTCAACGTGAAGTTTTCCCTTCTTGCCGTAGATTTCCAGAGAAAACAGGTTCTTCCATTCCGTGGAGCTGCAATGCAAGAAAGCGAGTCGGCCTTCTGCGGTTTCCAGCGTCATGAAGGCGTTGTCGTCGACGGGCATGTTCCAGTACATGGTTCGCGCTGTGCCTTCGATCTTTGTGAAGCCGCCCAGGAACCATCGGGCCAGATCGATGAGATGCACTCCCTGGTCGATCAATTCGCCGCCGCCGGAGCGGGCCGGGTCGGCGCGCCATTCCGACTCGTATCCAAGACGGCCCCCGTGTCCGTAACGTCCGCGGACAAACATCAGATCGCCCAGGGCGCCGTTCCGGGCCAGCTGGAAAGCCTTGCGCAGCGCGGGATGGTAACGGTGGTTGAATCCGACGCGAACCCGCGCGAAGGAAAGACGGGCGGCCTCAATGATGCGATCGACCTCACGAACGCTGCGCGCAGCCGGCTTTTCAACGAGAACGTGTTTGCCGTGGCGGACGGCCTCGATGGCAACGTCTGCGAGGGCGTCGTTCGTGGTAGCAACGACTACGATGTCGATATCCGGCCGCTGGACAACCGCGCGCCAGTCATCGCTGGCGGCTGCGCCGGGCGCCTGGGCCGCCAGCGCTCGGGCGCGTTCCACCGACACGTCGGCGCAGGCCGCGAGGCGCGCCGGACCGAGGGCGGCGGCGCGCTTCCGTCCGACCAGGCCGCAGCCGATGATAGCGACGTTCATGGGACCCTCTTTCACTGATCCCACGTGGCCCCCCGGTCTTTGGGAACGATGCGGCGCAGCGTGTAAATATCCGTTGAGCGCAATTCGTCGGCGTGTTCGGCCAGGCGCTCCCAGGGATCCCACACCGCGCTCAGCAGCTTACCGGTAATGCCATCGCTGGCCGCCGAAGCCAGAAAGACCGCCAGATCCGCGCCACGATAAAGCGGCGCGCCACCTTCCCTCTTCTGCTGCAGCGAGCGTTCGTAGAACCGCGCGCCAACCTTTGCGGGGCCAGCCTCCAGAACTTCATCGAGCAGACGCGTGTTCAAGGCGCCGGGAGCGATGGCGTTCACGTCGACATGGCTGTCGCGCAGCTCCTCCGCCAGGGTTTCCGCCAGCCGGACGACTGCGGCCTTTGACGCGGCATACGCGCTGATGCGTGGGAGAGGATTCGTCGCGCCGCCACCGGAAAGCTGGATGATCTTGCCGTAGC